>NZ_CP104467.1:3031075-3338290 GCF_025369935.1 Paenibacillus andongensis
GTTGTTGAACCGCTATTCGTCGGTGTACTGCCGCCACCGCAAGCAGCGAGTAAAAGACTAGTACCAATCACTGTACTTAGAGCCGTGATGTATTTTCTTTTCATTTTCATATCGAATATTCCCCTTTTTATCGTAATAATTGAGTTGTTTCCTTATTTCATTAAGTTAGGAAGCCACATGACCAGCCCAGGGATATAGGTAAGGATCATGAGCACGACGCACATGACATAAAAGAATGGCATCATGGCTTTGGTGCCTTCCGAAATCGAAATATTTCCAATCGCAGAGCCTACGAAGAGGACGGTTCCGACAGGCGGTGTTAGCAGTCCAATGCCTAAGTTTAACATCATAATGATGCCGAAGTGAACAGGATCCATGCCAAGGGCCGTCACGACCGGAAGTAAAATAGGCGTCATGATTAAAATGAGTGGAGCCATATCCATCGGAGCACCCAGTAAGAGCAGCAAGACGTTGATGATCAGCAAAATGACAATGGGGCTGTCTGTGATGCCCAGCATCCAATCCGTTAACATGCCGGGAACTTTGAGAAAGGCTAATACCCAACTGAAGGTAGCAGAGGCAGCTATCAGGAAGAGCACCATAGCTACGGTTCGAAATGTACGTTGGAGAATGATCCACATCCGGCTTATGGGAATATCTCGATACACTAGAAAAGTGAGAATAAAGGCGTATAAACAAGCTAATGCGCCGCTTTCTGTAGCCGTAAACCAGCCTGTGAATATACCGCCTAGAATGATGACGGCTGTCAGAAGGGATAGCAGACCATCTCGTACAATCTTTGGAATTTCTCGCATTGGCACTGCCTCACTCTTCGTATAGCCGCGCTTGATAGCGATGATATAACTCGTGATCATCAGCGAGACACATAGAATCAAGCCCGGGACGATGCCCGCTAGGAAAAGCGATGCGATGGAGATTCCACCGCCAGCCGCTAGGGAATAAAGGACGAGGTTGTGGCTTGGCGGCACAACAACGCCTTGAATAGCGGCTGAGACCGTAACGCCAACTGCGTAATCGGTATCATAACCCTTTTTCTTCATCATCGGAATCATGACAGAGCCGATGGAGGAGACGTCAGCAATGGCGGAGCCGGAGATGTTACCGAAGAACATACAGGCGACACAGTTGACCATGGCTAAGCCTCCGCGTATGCCTCCGACAAGAACTTGAGCGAGATTGATGAGGCGAAGTGCCATCTGGCCTTCACTCATGATTTGCCCGGCAAGAATAAAGAACGGTATGGTCAGGAGGGAGTAAGAGTTCATTCCCTGAATCATCGTTTGGCCCACAGTGGCCAGCGGGACTTTCAAGTAAAGCAAGGTGAGCAGTGAAGAGCCTGCTAAAGCCAATGAGATCGGAAAGCGGAGGACGATCAGACCAACAAAGGTGATACAAAGTATGAGAATAGCGATGGTCGGATCCATTATTCCGGGCCTCCTTCTTTGATGTGTTGATGCCGCTTCGTTTCGATACCAAACAACTGCAAGAGCGCATAGGCACAAGTCATGACGCCGGTTATCGGCATGATGACATACAGCGTGCTGTTAGGCAGGCCCGTCGCCGGTAATTCTGATTCGTTCATTATGACGGTGAAATCCCAACCGAAATAAACGAGATAGGCACCGAAGGCGAGAATGACAAGCTCGATGATTTTATCAAGAGCTTTATTGATGGGGGCTGGAAGCTTGTGGGTGAAGGAATCGATGCCCAAATGCAGCTTCTCGCGAAAACCAATCGCAATTCCCATGAAGGAAAACCAGATAAGAAGAAGCATGGTCACTTCCTCCGACCAAAAGAATACGAAGTCAAACAACTTGCGGGTCATGACCTGTACGGTGACGATGATGATCATACTGAGCAAACCGATGAGGGCGGCAGACTCGATACATGTATCAATACCGAGAGCAATTTTTCGAAGGATTCTCATCGTAAAGCGGACCTCCTCTCTCTAACTTTGTAAGTGCTTTCATTTGTGTGCCTTAAGTATAGCGCTCCTTTCTTGCGGCAGGTATGCCATTGTTTTTAGTTTTTTTTGTGGTTTTTTTAGATGTTTGACTCCAATATTTTAATTTCAGAGTCGTTCAGCTGCTTTGTAAGGTAGTGGGCTAAAGTGGTTACCGATGTTGTAATTTGTACAACAATTCGCACGCCGAAGGCTATTTTTCAGCTTGAAGTTGCAGTTCGTACAAAATTTCGAGCCCATTTGCTGCGAAATTGCCTATATCGGGCTAAATTGTTGTACATTCTGCAACAATGACGGGAGTGAAGCGGGTTTTAGGCAGAATTGTTGCACTTTCTGCAACATCACACCACCGATAATAGAGACTCACCCATCTTGCAACCCAGGACAGCAAAGATGTCGATGGATTCCGATGTAAGACACCTCTATGTTGAACTGGTTGGGATGAATGAAGGTCTATAGTTTCTGTAATTACATTCCTTCTAATAAGAATTGCATACCCATATAAACAGCTACAGCCCATATCATACAAGCAGAAACCTTGTTTAATTTGGCAATAAATTGGCCCCTAGGATCACGCTTACCCACAAGGCGTCCTGCGAACGCCAAACCGAAGAACCAGAGCCAGGAAACAAGAATAACGGTGACAGCGAACACCCATTTTTCTCCGCCAACATAATGTAAGGAATTTGTGCCTATTACACCAATTGTATCCAGTATAGCGTGGGGGTTCATTAACGAGACGGATGCTGCAAACAGGATTTGTTTTTTTGGTTCATTTTGCTGTTGTGAGGTCACCGAATCAGGTTTACTTTTCCAGAGTACCCATCCCATATATAACAGGAAAAAGAATCCAAATCCATAGAGCGCTGCTTGAAGCCAAGCGAAGGTTAATACGACGAAAGAAACGCCTAAGACTGCTAATAAAATAAGGATCGTGTCACAAACCGATGCCGTGAGGATGACAGGCAGTGCTTTAAGGTAAGATGTGCCGCGGGCACCTTGGTTGAATACGAAAACATTTTGTACCCCTACAGGCAGTATGAGCCCAAAACCCAAAATAAGCCCATGAAGAACAGTTTCTAGCAATACAATCTCTCCCATCTCGATGTCTAATTCCTCTCAAGTATAGAACAATCCTATCTTTTGTCTCCCACCAAATGGATGGCAAATCACCCAACCAAATGTTATATTTGAACGGGTTAGGAGAGGATTAAAACATGGACTGGAAACCGGACTTATCGTCGGAAACCCCACTATATATTCAGATTAAAGATTTTATTAAAAATAAAATATCGCTAGGCGAATGGGCGGTTGGGACCAAAATTCCTTCACAGCGTGCGCTGGCTGAACGCTTTGACGTCAATCGAAGTACGATTGTGACCGCACTGAGCGATTTGATTGCCGAGGGGTTGTTGGAGGGCAATACCAAAGGGGGGACTAGAGTCGTCAATAACTCTTGGAACCTTTTAGCTGCTTCGCCTCCCCCAGACTGGAGTTCTTATATACAAGCCGGCACTTATTATCCAAACCAGCCTGCCATACAGCACATTAATCGTGCCGAATTTCAAGATGGCATTATTCGTTTGGGGACTGGAGAGCTTTCTCCAGAGCTTCTTCCTTCTGAACAAATGAAACAGATTTTTGAAAAAAGTTCATTGAATCCTTTTTCAATGGGCTATGAAGAACCTAAGGGAAATCAGTACTTGCGGGAACAAATAGCTGCTTATTTGCATGAAATTGGCGTTCAAACTTCGCCCTCTAACATCCTGATCGTATCTGGCTCGCTCCAAGCGTTACAGCTCATATCCATCGGGTTGCTGCAGCGAGGCTCATCTATCCTTCTGGAAAAGCCATCCTATCTGTATTCTGTCCATGTGTTTCAATCTAGTGCAATTAAGCTGGTTGGGCTGCCCATGGATGAAGAGGGTATTCAGACGAATCAGATTAGCCGTTACAAAGAAGGCTACAACGCTTCGCTGCTTTATACCATCCCTACTTTTCATAATCCTACAAGCACGCTAATGTCAGAGCCAAGACGTCAAGAGCTGATGAGAATTTGCGCGGATGAGGGACTTCCAATTATTGAGGACGATGCCTATAGGGAGCTTTGGTTTGAAAGTCCGCCGCCTCTGCCGTTAAAGGCAAGGGATCCCAATGCATTGGTCCTCTATCTGGGGAGTTTGTCGAAGAGCTTAAGTCCAGGCCTAAGAATTGGTTGGGTGGTCGCCCCGGAACCTGTTATTGAACGGTTAGCTGATATCAAAATGCAGAACGATTACGGCTCGAGCTCGGTGTCCCAGTGGGCAGCAGCCGAATGGCTTGGAAGAGGCTTATATCAAGAGCATCTTCTCTATGTTAGAGAACAACTTAAGAAAAGACGGGATTTCACCGTTCAGTTGTTGAAGAGCAATTTTACGGAGATTGCCTCATGGTCAGTACCGGCAGGCGGGTTTTACATATGGGTTCGCCTCACTGTGGATGTATCTATGCAAATGCTTTTTGAGCGTGCTGTGAAAGCAGGGATTTTGCTGAACCCTGGTTCGATTTATGATAGAAATGCAGGAAGTTACTTGCGTATTTCCTATGCCTATGCCAAGCTTCATGAGCTTGAACGGGGGATTATGCAATTGGCAGAGATGATTAAAGAGTTAGTAATAGTAAGTAAAAAATAAATAAATTCCGAGGTGATCGGGTGTCTATTAAAGGTTTGAATCATTTATTATTTTCCGTTTCGAATTTAGAGAATTCGATTTCGTTTTATCAACAGGTTTTTGATGCAAAGCTGTTAGTTAAAGGTAGAAGTACGGCCTATTTTGATCTGAATGGCATGTGGATTGCCCTGAATGTAGAACAAGATATTCCACGTAATGAAATAAACCTTTCCTACACGCACATTGCTTTTTCAATAGAAGAAACTGACTTTGATGATCTGTATGAGAAACTTAAGAAATTGCAGGTTAACATCCTGCCAGGTCGTCCAAGGGAAGAGAAAGATAAGAGATCAATTTACTTCACCGACCCAGATGGTCATAAGTTCGAATTTCATACAGGTACTCTAGAGGATAGATTAAGTTATTACAAACAGGAGAAAAAGCATATGGAGTTTAAAGATGAATAAATAATTCTAATTCGGAATGCAAAATGCAAAGAGCCCACGCTCGCTCGAATCTTAACGGATTCATGGAACTTGAATGAAGTCCAATTAGCGGCTGCTAATTGGACTTCATTTTTTTGTAGTATAGGAAATTATGCATAACTTCAATTTTCGGCTTCTTAGACTCTATCGGCTTCTTAGAATCTGATGGCTCGCAGAGCTCTCACTGTAAGCGCGGTTTTCGCGCTTATTTGTTCTTTAAAAAAAATGACCTTCCTTATCCGTCTCCCTATATACGGAAATTAGAATAATGGCAGGCTCGTCGCTACTATTCTTCACTAGGTGAGGCGTACAAGCATTCCAACTAAAAGAGTCACCTTCATGAAGTTCGAAAGAATCTTCCCCCTGTGCGGCATAAATCGTTCCTTTGAGCACGACATGTACCTCCTCACCTTCATGCGCATGCGGTATTGGCCCAGTGGAAGCTCCGGGAGGCAGCTGAACAATCATCATCCTCATGTTCTTTGTAGCGCTCAGATGCTCTACTTTTAGCTGCTCGCTACCGCTGGTTGTAATATTCCGCTCCTCTTTTCGGACCACACTCATGCGTTCATCTTTTTTCAATAGCAAATAAGCAAGGGGAACTTTCAGCGCTTCCGCGATACTTTCCAAAGTAGTGATTGAGGGAGACGTCTTATTCGTTTCGATTTGACTCATAAATCCCTGAGACAAGCCTGTTTCTTCACAGATTTGGGCGATTGTGATATTTTTCCGTTTGCGAATCATCCGGATGTTGGAACCGATGTCCATATAATCTCCCCCTCTCAAAATATTACTAATACAGAACTTAATTTAATATTATCAATTTTTCCGTTGACAAGCTAGTGGGCATGTTATAAATTATTAATACAAATATTTTATCTTTATTACTAATATTATTGGAGGATGAATCATTATGGTCAAAACATCTTGGGTAGCTACTCTTATGCGGGTAGTTTTAGGTATTTTATTGTTAGCGCACGGAATCAGCAAGTTCCAAATGGGACTCGGCAATGTGGCAGCTTGGTTCGCAAGTGCCGGAACGCCGGGGTTCCTGGCTTATATCGCAGGATGGCTTGAATTGATTGGCGGGATACTGCTGATTCTTGGACTTTTCACAAGATATGTTTCGATGCTCTTCACAGTTATGCTTCTTGGAGCGATCGTAATGATGAAGCTTCCGCTCGGTTTGCTTGGAAACGGGCAAATGGCAGGCTATGAGCTGGATTTGGCTTACCTCATGCTGACGATTTACTTCATTTTTGCCGGCCCAGGCTCGTTTTCGATTGACAAGGTTCTTTTCGGCAAGGGTAAAGCTGCTGCTTAACTATCTGAAGGAGGAAGATCATGAATAAATCGCCTTACGATTTTGCCGTTCATTTACCTGCTGATCTTGATCCAAGCAAGAAATATCCTGTTATTTTCACGCTGCACGGCCGAGGCTCTAATGAGCAGAATATGTTTGATTTAATTGAGCCTCCGGCAGACAAGTTTATTGTGATCGGTATCCGCGGCGATCTTCGATTAGGGGCGGGTTTCCAATATTACGAGCTAAAGAGCTTGGGCGTGCCTCTTCGGGAGTCGTTTGACGAGGCAATCCGGAAGCTTCAGGACTTCATCCAATTCGCAACAGAGAAATATCCTATCGACGAGGAGCAACTTTATTTACTCGGCTTCAGCCAGGGGGCAATCATCTCCATGACACTTGCATTGACGATGGGTAATAAATTGAAGGGAATCGTCGCATTAAACGGTTATATTCCCGACTTTGTCAAGACAGAGTACTCGCTTCAAAGTATTGAGGACGTATCGGTGTTTATTTCACATGGTGAATACGATTCGGTATTCCCCATTCGCATCGGACATGAGACAGCAGCCTACATACGGGAGCTTACACCTTTGTTCACGTTCCGAACCTATCCAACAGACCATGGAGTAGCTGAGGACAATCAACGAGATATTATCCAATGGTTGCGTTCAAATTAAGAAGATAAAGCATACAATAGGTAGAATTACAGAGGATGACCTGCAAAAGATACATCTAAATCGATCACTTTATTCGCTGTCGGCGCTTTTCGAGCAAATGAGATGCAGGTTTTACAGGTAGGCACCGTGAAATGGCAAAGCCTTTAAAATAAGATGTACTTTTTGCAGGTCGAGGTAGGTCGATGCAGGTCGAGGCAGGTCAGGTTGGTCAGCGGAAAGTGAAGTTTATTGGTTTGACTTGTTCGGAAACCGAAAAAGATACCGCTTGATGTTGTGAGGGAATTCGAACGAATGGATTCAGGGGATGCCACAGTTCCCCCGCAACCCGCAGGTGAAAGTTGTGGCGGAGCCATGTACCCAGAGTACTACAAATGGGGCGTGGGTAAGAATACAAAAAAACGTCAGGAGGCCCTGACGGTTTTTAATGTTCTTTTTTCACTCCATATCGTCATGTTATTAAGAATGGTTCGGAATGATTGGATACCAATGGTTGTCCTTCTTTATAATACAGATGAGGAGAAAGCAGGATAAAAAAGATATGAACATCGCGAAAGCCATGCTCACTTAAAATCGTATAAAGTTCTTTAACAATGCTATCATGCAATTCCTGATCCCTTGGGAACATATATATTTCTAAGGATAGGGGAGAATTATTTAATTGTTCCACGAGAAGAAGTTCAATTTTTATTTTTTCTTGCACAACGCCCGTTAACTTCGAAAATTGCTGAATGACGGTACTTGAAATCGAAGAAATGAAATCCTTTTGAAAACCTTTAAATCTGAGAAAAGGCATATGGGTTCCTTCTTTGCAAAATGGTTAGCGAATTTATTTATTTTAATAAAAAATGAACGTAAAAACAAATCCTATATTAGATGAAACCATTCTCATAGTTAGATAAGTACCTAATCGGAACGATATATCTTATAATTAGATCAATCGTACTGACTATTGTGGGGGTAAAGACAATGAGCAGCTTGCCAAAACAATTCATTCAAACATTAAGAGACGTACATAAGGGCAAAGCCGATGGATGGTTGAGAGATTTCGACAGGCTTATTTATGATTGCGAAGAGCGTTGGCAAATGAAAATGATGTCTCCGTTTGATTTATCTTTTAATTATGTGGCTGCTGCCAAACGGAAAGACGGAACTGAAGTTGTGGTGAAACTCGTCATTCCAGGAGATGAATTTGTATCTGAAGTCGATGCCCTTAAACTTTTTAATGGGAATGGTATTGTTAAAATCATTGATGTAGATATCGCAAAAGGGATTCTTATTCTTGAACGATTGATTCCTGGGCAAACACTTGCCTCATTAGAAAATGAGGAGGAAGCTGCACATATAGCCTCGCAAGTAATGAGGAAATTATGGATGCCTGTACATTCAAATTCATCTAGCATTCCAACAACATTGCATATGGAAGAGAAATTAATCAATATTTATAAGAGAAATACAGAAGGTCTCGGACCTATAACAAAGGAAATACTGCAAGAAGCAGTGGACACTTATAGAACTATGAACGCTATGCCGGATATGCCATTTTTACTTCACGGCGATTTACATCAATACAATATTTTGATGGCGGCTAGAGAACCTTGGTTAGCGATTGATCCTAAAGGGTTGATTGGCGACAGAGAATACGATGTCATTCAATATTTATTAAATAAATTGCCTAATGGAGATTCAACTCAAGTCATTGAGAAGCGTATTGATATTTTTGTAAAAGAGTTGAACTTAGACAAAAAAAGATTGATATCGTGGGGTTTTGCACACTCTGTTCTAGCAACCTGTTGGACCGTTCAAGAGGATGGTAGGTATAGCGAGCCTTTTTTTGAGGCTATTCATGTTTTTAAGAGCTTGAACCAGAGATAGTGAAGACTTATAAATAAAGGGCAACCCCAGGTCATTATGACTTTAGGGGAGCCCTTTTTATTAGCACTTGAGCTTTAGTCGTTAGAAAGCTTGAGAACTTCCAGCAGCTTGAAGAACAAGCTGAGCAGAATGGCAACTATAGTCGCCAGAGCCATCCCTTTTAGTTCAAAATGTCCCAATTTTAGTGTTGCTCCGCTAAGTCCAATGACAAGAACAACGGTTGTTAGAATCAGATTAACCGGTTTGGAATAATCGACTTTCGTTTCCACCAGCATGCGGATCCCCGAAGCAGCGATGATACCGAACAGCAGCAAGGAGACGCCGCCCATGACAGGCGTTGGAATGGTTTGAATCAACGCTGAGATTTTCCCGACAAAGGAGAGCACAATCGCTAGGATCGCGGCTCCTCCGATAACCCACACCGAATATACGCGGCTAATCGCCATGACACCGATGTTTTCACCGTAAGTTGTATTGGGTGTTGAGCCTACTAGGGATGACAGCATGGTAGAGATGCCATTTCCGAGTAAGGATCTACTAAGTCCAGGGTCTTTAGATAAATCTTTTCCAACCATATTCCCGGTAACAATCAAGTGGCCAATATGCTCGGCTATGACAACTAAAGCGGCAGGAGCGATGATTAGAATACTCGCCAGATCGAATGTAGGACTGTAGAATGTAGGAAGTCTGAACCACTGTGCAGCTCCTAATGTTTCTCCAATATGCACCAAACCAAGCATTGCTGCTAGTAAGTAACCGACAACGATGGCTACCAAAATCGGGATGACCTTCAAAAGCCCGCGAAAGACAATGGAGCCTACTACTCCTACCAAAAGTGTAAAAATAGAGACCGAGATAACGATAGGATCTGGAACCCAGGCTTCTTTTAAATTAGCGGGCGGAATAAGGCCTGCCATATTGGCGGCTGTAGGCACCAACTCTAAACCGATAACGGCAACGATCGCTCCCATCGCAGCAGGTGGAAATACGACGTCAATCCAGCGTGTCCCCACGACACGAATCAACAACGCTATGATCGTAAAAATCAATCCCACGACCAGAAATCCGCCTAATGCTGAACTATATCCTTTGGAAGCGAGGACGACGAACACGGGGGAGAGGAAGGCGAAGCTTGACCCCAAAAAAGCGGGGATCTTTCCTTTCGTGATGAAAATATAAAGCAGGGTGCCTATTCCGTTCATCAACAGAATAGTAGCTGGATCGACTTTAAACAAGATAGGAACCAGCACGGTGGAGCCAAACATAGCAAATAAATGCTGCAAACTAAGGGGAATACTTTCGCCTATGGAGGGGCGTTCATCTACTTGAATTATACGAGACACGGTGGGAACTCCCTTCTTCAACTTATCGTACGATATCTTACCATATTTCGAATGAAAAGAAGAAATAATTTTCACAAATTCTATAAAACTATTTAAGTAAACATGTCATCTGGTTTAGGTTGTCTTTACTTTGTACCTGTCAAATTATACAATAATCGCACAATCATATACTTATGGAGCCTCCACATGTCAAATTATTTCAATGGGAAATTTCGCTGGGGTCCGCCTCAAGTAATGGCGATCGGATTCGTCGTGATGATCTTAGTCGGTGCGATATTATTATGGCTGCCTATCTCCTTCGTTGGCATAGGCAGATTAACATTTATTGATGCCTTATTTATGGCGACCTCCGCTACTTGTGTTACTGGGCTATCTGTGATCAATACAGGAGCACATTTATCGGCTTTTGGGGAGATTGTTCTTATATTACTAGTCCAAATTGGCGGTCTTGGCTTCATGACGATGTCCACCCTAATTGCACTTGTGCTCCGCCGCCGTATTTCTTTTCAGGAACGTCTCATCCTTCAGGAAGCGATGAACCATGATTCAACGGAAGGTATAGTTCGCCTTATTCGCAAGGTGTTGATCTATGCACTTTATATTGAATTGGCAGGTGCGCTGTTATTCGCACTTCGCTGGTCATTTGAAATGCCAATCGGTCAAGCGTTGTACTTCGGCATTTTTCATAGCATCTCGATATTCAACAACGCGGGATTCGATCTGTTTGGCGGTATACCTAATAGAATGGGAAGTCTCATGCATTATGTAGAGGACCCGTACATTAACATCGTCTCGATGTTACTTATCATTTTAGGCGGAATCGGATTTATCGTTATCTCTGACTTGCTTACATTCCCTAAGAATAGAAAACTAACGCTGCACAGCAAGGTTGTCTTAACTGCATCCGCCGCTCTGATAGTGATAGGAACACTTGTCGTCTTTGTTTTTGAGTTCACCAATTCCCTCACACTTCAGCCTTTGTCCACCATAGGCAAAACGCTCAGTGCGATGCTGCAATCCGTGTCATCACGTTCAGCGGGTGTAAACACGGTCGATATCGCTTCGATGCGGCAGGCTACGCAGTTTTTTATCATTATCATGATGTTTATAGGTGCGGCACCTGGTTCCTCCGGTGGAGGTATTAAGGTGACTACCTTCGTAATTCTTGTTGGAGCCGTATATGCAATGGTTCGAGGCAGGGACGAAATTGTATTATTCCATCGTAGAATTTCAAAGGATCGGATTTATAAAGCTATTACATTAGCATTGCTCTCTTTTATTTTAATCGTAATTTCGACAATGATCCTTTCTATCACGGAGAACTTCCATTTCTTAGGCATATTGTTCGAGGTTACTTCGGCATATGCAACCGCTGGAATGTCAGTTGGATTAACGTCGCAGCTCTCGGGATTCGGTAAGGTGTTTATCATTATTTTAATGTTTGTCGGACGTCTTGGTCCCGTCACATTGGCCTACACCTTGTCGCCATTGCCGAAAAAAGAGCCCTACCGTTACCCGGAGGGGAAGATCACAATCGGCTGATGATAGAGGCGCTGCGATTCCTTATTCTTCACGAATTTCTACCTCTTTATCATTCTCTACACGCAGGAAAACCTTGATATGACAAGGTTTTTTTTGTTTTTCAAGGTAAGTCTGAGAAAAAAACAAGTTGGTGGAAATCGTTTTATTTACGAATGTTGGAAGCGCTTTTAATATAAAAAGGGAAGCTGACACGCTTACAAATAAATACTCAAAGCGTAACGCAAATAAAAGGGAGGAATGCAAATGACAAGAAAGCTGATTCGTAGCATTACCGTATTATCCACCACCCTTATGATTCTGGCTGCTTGCAGCGGGAAGGCAAACGTTAACAAGGATGCAGGTGCAGTCGGCAATGCGACGAGCACACCTGTAAGCTCGCCAAGCGCTGCGGCCAATCCTTACGGCGATACCGGAGGACTCAAGCTTCCCCTGGTGGACAAACCAACGACGCTGACTTGGATGCTGCCGAGCAATTCATCCAATATTAAAGAAGATCGGCTGGTTGTTCAGGAGATTTTAAAGCGCACAGGCATTAAAGTCGAGTTCCAGACATATTCGCCTCAAACCTATCAAGATAAGCTAAAAGTTGTTGTCGCATCAGGCAAGCTGCCAGACATTTTCAGCGGTCTTAAGCCGGCGGAATTAAAGAAAATCGGTAAACAAAAAGGTGTAGTTGCCATCAATGATTACACGGACCAGCTTCCAAATTTCAAAAAATTATATGTAGAAGAAAATAATTGGGTCATAAAATCTTACGGCGATGAGAACGGTAAGCTGTACACGTGGCCAATATTCAACCTGAATCGGGATGTCAATCACGGATTTATGTTTAGAAAAGATGTTTTTGATAAATTAGGCATAAAAGAATGGACAAATACGGAAGAGTTTTATCAAGCGCTCAAAAAACTGAAAGAAGCATATCCGGACTCATACCCATATGCCTCAAAAGGTCTTGCCAATATTTTTAGAGACTGGTCGTTCGGCTGGGGATTAGGCAACGGAGATACGTATCCTTCCTATTATGACGAGAAAGATAAAACTTGGAAGTATGCGAGCGTTCAACCCGAGCATAAGGATATGCTGGATTTCATGAAAAAGCTGTACAACGAAGGCTTAATGGACCCTGAGTTTTTGACGGATACGCAAGATTCGTGGACGACGAAGATGACTACCGGCAAATCTTTTGTGACTTGGGATTGGATTGGTCGTTTGGATTTATTTTATAACCAGATTAAGGATAAAAATCCCGACTACAATCTGCGTTATGCCAATCCGATCGGGCCGACGGGCAATGTAAGAACACTGCCTAAAGTATCCGATTTTAGCGTGACAGTCTCCAACAATAAAAACAAAGAAGCAGCTCTGAAACTGCTTGACTACTTGACGAGCCCGTCCGGCGGCGAATTGATGACGATTGGTGTTGAAGGTGTGAATTTTGAGTGGGGCAAAGAGGGTGTCCCTGTCTATCCGCAACTGAAGGATTTGCCTCTGGTTGACATCAGCGTGTTGGAAGACCGTTATGCGATGTGGCTGGAAGGAGCCTACTTGCGGCCGGATCGACGCAGTGTCTATTACAAGTTTTCTGAGAAAGAACGCGAAGCTCAGGATAAAATTTTGAAAGGGAAAAAATTTGAGCCCGTCGATCCTATTTTGAACTTTACAGATGAAGAAATATCGACCCTTGCTCAACTTCAAACCACGCTGCAAAAAGCAGCCGAAGAATTTAACGCCAAGTACATCCTTGATAAAAAATACGGGGATAGCCAGTGGGAAGAATGGAAAAAGACGATTGTCAAAAAAGGACTGGATGCGTATATCAAAGTCTACAACGACGCCCAAAAACGGTATGATGCAGCCAAGTAAGAGATCAAGCACCTAGAGATGGTGAGCCGGGCGCTCAGAAGGTCGTTTCTGGGTGTCCTTCATCGGTAAAGGAGGGGATGGAACCGTGCAACAACCAATCGCAGATGCTTCAGCAGCACCATCGAAAAAACACCCCAAGACACAATCCCGAATATCGGCCGCATTCAAGCATATGAGGCGGGATCGACAACTGTTAATACTCTTTATACCATGTATAATCTTCTACGTTTTATTCCGCTATGGACCTTTATACGGGTTGATTATTGCTTTTAAGGATTACAGCGTCTTCTCTGGCGTGCTAGGCAGCGAGTGGGTCGGGCTGAAGCATTTTATCCAATTTTTCACCAATCAAGATTTCTGGATCCTGTTCAGAAACACGCTTTTGTTAGGCTTTTATACGTTGATATTCGGCTTCCCATTCCCAATTATATTAGCCATTTTGCTGAATGAAATCAGATTGCAGTGGTTCAAGAAATCGGTTCAAACGTTAAGCTATCTTCCGGCTTTCTTATCCGTCGTCATTATCAGCAGCATGATCATCGATTTTCTCTCACCTACGAATGGGTTATTCAATCAACTATTGTCCGCTGTCGGCTTTGAAAAAAAGTATTTTCTGATTGATCCCGATTGGTTCCGTCCTATCTATGTCGTATCTGAAATATGGGGCACAATGGGCTATGAAGCGATCATCTATTTGGCGGCGATAGCAGGTATAAGCCCGACGCTGTATGAGGCGGCGAGAGTCGATGGAGCAAGCAGATTCGGCATGATCTGGTATATTACCATTCCTGGACTGCTTCCGACCTTACTCGTGATGTTTATTTTGAAGACGGGATCGATGATTCGAATCGGTTATGAAAAAGTATTGCTTTTATACAATCCGATGACCTATGACGTTGCCGATGTTTTTTCCACGTATGTATACAGAAAAGGTTTATTGGAATCCAACTACAGCTATGCGGCTGCGGTTGGTATGTTCGAAGCGGTGGTAGCCATGATTATTCTGCTGGGAGCCAATTATTTGAGCAAAAGGATCGGGGGGAACGGTCTATGGTAGGACAACGCAGACTATCAGTCTTCGGCATCGTGAATGGGATCCTCTTGATCTGTGTGGCCATAGCGACTCTGTATCCTGTTCTGTACATGATAGCAGTCTCTTTAAGTGAGACCTCTTCTGTTATACAGGGAAAAGTCTTTTTACTTCCTAAGGGAATCAATCTAGGCGCCTACATGGAAGTGCTGAAAAACGATAAAATTCCAAGAGCGTATTTGAATTCGATTTATTATACAGCGCTCGGGACGTTCATTAATTTGCTGTTTACTTCGGTTGCCGCATACCCGCTTTCGCAGCGAACATTTTTTGGACGAAAGTTTTTTATGCTGGCCATTGTGATGACGATGTTCTTTAACGCTGGCATTATTCCTACTTATATGGTCGTCCAGCAGTTGGGACTTTTGGACTCAGTATGGGCAATTGTGCTGCCGAATGCGATATGGACGATGGAATTGATTATTTTGAAAAGCTTTTACGAGAACATGTCCAGCCAAATTCGGGAGGCTGCGGTCATAGACGGCGCTTCTGAATACCGCATCTTGTTCCGTATTGTCATTCCGCTATCCAAGCCAGCGCTTGCTTCCATCGGATTGTTCTATTTTATGGGACATTGGAACAGCTTCTTCCTCCCGATGATTTATTTAAGCGATAAGGATATGTACCCCTTGCAGGTTGTACTCAGGGATATGCTTATTTTCAATGCTGAAAATGATGCCGCTCTTGTCGATCGGGCCGCATTGGCGCCGCAAGCGATGAAAAACGCGACGATTGTATTGTCCATGATTCCTGTCTTAGTGATCTACCCATTTGCTCAAAAGTATTTCGCGAAAGGGGTGATGCTGGGTTCCGAGAAGGGTTAAATAGACAAATGTGGAATATTAGTTGGAGACAAAGGTGAGAGGTAATGAGGTGACACCAATGAACCGATTAATGGCTAACAGAGGCTTGCTGCAAATCTTTTTCGCATTATTGCTAGTCATTGTGATCATGTTTGTATCCAACTATGTTGTCTATAAAAATTCCATTTCCGGGATCTATGAGAAAGTAACGCAAAATAATCGGTTAGCTATCAAGAATATTATTCAGTCATTTGACAGCAGCTTTACGAACGTTAACAATCTCATGTTTAGCATCCAAGGACTGCCCTACGACAATCTTGAATCGGCAGAAGATAAGCGCATTGATATGACAAAGGCTTACACCATGCAGGAAAACATCTCCAGGCTGGCTTCCTCCGTGGATTATATCGAAGATGTGATTGTATTTTACAATAATCTCGAGTTGGCCGTTACCGCCAAAGGCACCAGTGATTTGAAGATTCTTTTCGAAAAAAAGTACAAACACGAGAGCTGGAATTATGATTATTGGCGGGCGTTTACCAAATCCAAGCATGCGTTAACGTTTTTTCCGGTGGAAGACTTTTCTGTTTCGAATGACGGATTAACGAACAGAAAACAACGGTTAATGGTGGCTGTGGACGGCAATAAAGTCCGAATGTCCGATAAGAATGTCATGGTTCTGATGAATGCTGACAAACTGCTGAAGAAAATCGATCTCAGCGCGATGATTCCGGGAGCTTCCTTGATCGTTCTCGATGCAAACCGCAATATGATTTTCAGCACGGACAAAGATTGGAATCTGGATAAAGTATTAAACGATGTTTATTTTAATCCGTCTCAGGAAGGATCTTTAACTCGCGAGAATTTCGAATATAACTTCTACAGGTCGGAGTATAACGATTACATTTATATCAATAAAGTTCCTTATCAATTCCAAAATATTAATTCAGTCGCAACCGCTAATCACATGATTATGATCAGTGCGATCATCAGTGCTGTTCTGCTTTCCGCTTTTCTCAGCATCTACTTGTACCGCCCGGTCAAGGATATTCTCAAATTGCTTGGTGGCGGGCATATAAAAGGGAATGATTTTCGGAAAATATACAGCGGCATTGTCAGTGTGCAGGCGGAAAATGAATCTCTCAAGAGACAAATGGACTTTGTCGATTCTGAGATGCGCAGAGGTATTTTTCTGCAAATGCTGGATGGTTTTTCGCACGCTCAGGAATACGACATACAAATGCAAAAGTATTATTCCGATTTTTTCCGTAAGCGTCAGTTTGTTATGGCTGCCCTGCACGTAAAGCGTCACGATGAGAACGATCAACCCCATCTGCAGATTGAGGAAATGACAGATATCTTGAGCAGCGGATTGAGCAGCAAGGTAGATCATGCTATTGTATTTCATGCAGGCAGTAGGCAGTTTCTTGCTCTAATAGGAATCGAACAGGCCTCGGAACGGAAGACGGTTATGGATGCTCTGGAGTCAATTGTGAATCGTGCTATGAAAGAAGAGCTGAAAGGTTACTCCGTTTGGGGGTGCGTCAGCAAGTTGTACGATTCTAAAGTTAGCAATTGTAATGAGGCCTATCAAGACGTTATGAAGGGCATGCTTTACCGGAATGTCAATATGCCTCGGACAGTTGTCGATATGGAATCCATTCGCTACGTCTCGGATATATATTTTCCTTTCGAGAAGATCGAGAAGCTGTCTCATACGTTGATAAGCGGAAAAGTGGATGAAGGCATCCGAATTGTTGAAGAGATTATTCAGGAAAATAAGGATCGGAATGTCCATTACCATCAGCTTGCGCATATTGCCAAGTGTATATTTTTCTACCTTTCCAAGCAGATTGAGGATGTCTCTTCCGGAAATAAGGATTTTTGCAAATTGGAAACGGACTTTTACTGGAAAGTGGATAACGCTTTTGGTTATGGCGAAATCCAGAGCGCGCTTATCGAGGTGGTCCGATTCATCGCCAACAAACGAAGTCATGAACAGAAGAGCAAACTGAATCCAGAGTTCATCTCCCAATATATTGAGCTGCACTATATGGAGAACTTGTATCTTGATCATATGGCTGAGGTGCTGAATACGACTCCCAAATATTTCTCGAACTATTTTAAGAAAACGTTCGGTGTCAATTATGTGGAATATTTCAATAAGGTCAGATTGTCGCACGCACGTGAATATTTGAAACATACGGAACTGAGTATCGCGGAAATTGGGGAAAAGACAGGGTATCTGAATTCATCCACGTTTACCACCACTTTCAAAAAATATTACGGCATCTCTCCAAGTGAATATCGCAAGAAACCAGTAGATTAAATCTAGGAGTTCGGATGGGAAGAGGAGAACCAGAATGAAGGCTGTTGCAGCTGTAAAAGGCAAGATTATGATTACGGACGTTGACCTTGGCGTCCTTCCTGAAGGTCATGTGCGGATACAGACCGAGTACTCGGCGATTAGTCCCGGAACCGAAATGACGTATATCAAACGCGCTTCCGAGCATCAGGGATTGCTTGGGTACAGTGCCGTCGGAGTCATAGAAGATATCGGGGACAACGTGACCGGTTTGCAAGTGGGCCAGAGAGTCGCATGCTACGGTGCCCCTTATGTACGACATGCAGATTGGTTAACGGTACCTGCCAATTTAACCGCTGTTGTGCCGGATCATGTCCGCCCAGAAGATGCGGCATTTGCAGGGCTAGGCGCTATTGCCATCCATGCACTGCGCACAGCGGATCTACGATTCGGGGAATCCGCGATTATCGTTGGATTAGGGATATTGGGGCAGATGATCGCCCAAGTTGCTTCCGCAGCGGGTTTTCAAGTAGCAGGTCTAGATTTGAATGCCAGTCGTGTTGAATTGCTTCGACAGCAGGGGATCCGGCACGTATTTGTCGATCAAGAACAATTGGAAGATAAGCTGAGACAACTGACTGGCGGTCATGGGGCTGATAGCGTGATCCTGTGTGCAAGTGGACCCGGTGAAGCATTGATTAACAGCTCTCTAAAATGGATCAGGGATAAAGGTAAAATCGTTATTGTCGGAGATTTATCGACTGAGTTTTCTAGAGGGCTTATGTTCGGCAAGGAAGCAGAAGTTCTAATTTCCAGAGCTGGCGGTCCCGGGCGTTACGATGCACAATATGAGCTGGAAAACCGCGATTATCCGATTGGCTTCGTACGCTGGACTGAAGGCCGGAATATCGGCGAATATGTTCGATTGCTGGCGGAGAATCGCATCAAAGTAGAGCCGCTTATATCTGATATTTTTCCTTTGGAGCAGGCGGAAGAAGCTTACCGAAATTATGAGCAGCCAGGCAGTGTGATGGGAACGCTTTTGAAATACGAAAAATAAGGTCTTGGAGGAGCATTGAAACTGTGATGGAGGAAGAAATGTTCGGGAATTGAGTTAAATTGGAAACGCTTACATTTCAAAATGGGAAGTTATCTCTGAAAACTCTGAGGAGGTTTTGTAATGCTAAACAGGAAGTATCGTGTTTTCGTGCTCATGATGATTATTTTGATAACCTTGACAAGTTGGAGCGGTTTGTCAGCCTCGGCTGAGGGAAGTCGGCTTTCACAGAAAACTTACGGGACTCCGGAGGAGCTTCTGATTCCGAATAATTATACGGTTGCGGTATTCAACGGCACAGTTGGCCGGGAAGACGGGCATTATGTGCTTTACGCGACGAGCAAAGGGAAACCGGGACATCTCAATGTTATTGATCTGGAGGATTATAAGCTGTTGCGAAGCATGCCAATCGGCCCTTCGGAAAGTTCATGGGCGCATACTGTCGCCCCAGACGGAACTTTATACCTTGCGGCTGATGGAGGAGGGGCTAGACTTTGGAGCTACTCGCCGGTAACGCATACGCCAACGCAGGTAGCCCAATTCGACGGGCAATCCGTACCGAATAGTATTACGACGGATGAGCAGGGACGTGTTTATGTAGGGACATATCCTGGCGGCAAGGTTTATCAGTATGACCCTGCATCCAAGTTGACGAAGGATTACGGCCGTGTCATCGGCGCACTGGATCAAGAGTATGTACGTTCTATCGCGTACCAAGGTGGGAACGTCTATGCGGGAACCGCACATAAACAAATTGTGAAGGTGAATTTGGCCACGGGGGCGAAAACGAATATTGCCGCTTCCCTCAATGTCAAGAACGATACGGTGTATGACTTGGACACGATTGACGATCGTTATTTGTTTGCCCGTTATACGGACGGCAGCGGGGTACCTGGAGAAGCTTACATCTACGATACGCAGACTGAAGCTTGGCTGGACGTCCAATTGGAGAATGTAACGGGATTGCATGCCACGGACTCACTGGACGGAAAACTGTACTATATGTCCGATAAAAAGCTAAAGACCTTCGATCTAGCGACGCATGAAGTCGCGTTGACAGGAATGGAGTATGGTTCAGGCTTGCGGGGGGCGGATTGGGTGGAGATTCCGAACAACCCCGAGCTGCCCGGCAAAACTTTGGTGACGGTTCGTTATGACGGCGGCGTAACGTTGATGAATATCGCGACCAAACAGGTTTATCTCAAACCGCCTGTCATACCTGGACTGCCTGGGGTTGTGAACCGACTCCAGAGCGTCACGAAAACACAGCTGATCACGACTGGTTCGCAGGCTCGATCATCGCTTGTCAATCTGACGGATAACACCGCCAAGCCCTTCAGCATCGGTCAAGCTGATAGTGTATACCCTGTTGGAAACAAAGTATATATGGGGGTTTACCCGGAAGGCGCTCTGTATGAATACGACTTGGCGGCCCAACCGAGCGATTCAAACCCGAAACGTTTAGCTGTGTTAGGGGATGATCAGGAGCGGCTTGTAAATATCACAGGCGGCCAAGGCAAACTGTTTATTTCCACGATATCCGGTTATGGGACGCTAGGCGGATCATTAACTGTGTATGATCCGGCTACGGGGGAAACGAAAGTGCACCGGAACGTTGTCCAGAATCAAAGCGTGCTCAGCTCAGCTTACCTGAACGGCAAAATATTCGGATCCACCACGATCAGAAATGGCCTTGGCTCGGAACCGACGGAAGAGGAAGCGAAAATCTTCGTTTGGGATGTCGACAAGGAGCAAAAAATCGCTGAATTCCCACTTCGGGTTCCCGGCTTGACGAAACCGATCTTCATCGGCGATCTGTCTGTCGGACCGGATGGCTTGATCTGGGGCGCCTCATACGAATATATTTTTGCCATAGATCCGAATACGTACACCGTTGTAAAAAGCAAGAAAATCTATCCGAGTCTGAGCTTCAGCCAATGGGCTCATCATCCGCTTCGCTGGTCGGAGGACGGACTGCTCTACGTCCTTTTTAATAACAAACTGACTGTTATCGATCCGCAAACATTAGAGTTCCGCACGTTGGCGGACACTTCAAGATTTGATCTGGGAATGGATGGGAACTTATACTTAACTGATCAGGCAACTAATACAATTTTATACCGAATGAAAGTAGATGGGGAAATCGTGGAGGAGCCACCGGGCATCCCCGTTCCTGTCCGTAATGCCGGATTGGAAGATAATGTGAATAACGGCGTCATTCCCGGCTGGACTTCTTTGTTCGCGACAGGAACCGATTATCGGTTTGAAATCAGCGGCGAGCGCAGCTTCTCCGGCTCCAAAAGCCTGAAAGTTACGGATAAATTGCGAACAGCTTCCGTTGCCGTACAAAGCGATAAGATTCCGGTCAAACCTGGTGAAGAATACCAAGCGGGCGTCAATCTGTATATTGAATCAGGTCAACCGGGATTCATGTTCCGCTTCTTTGACAAGAACAACGCGACGATCTCCACACTTGAAATCCATCTGGACGAATCCAGATTGGCCCAATGGCAGAAGGTGACACTCAAGGGAAAGGCGCCGGCCAATGCAGCCTACGCTAGTCTAATCGCTGTGACGAGCCGATATAATATTTCATCCGCATATTATGATGATTTTTTTATTAGCGTCAAAGATTCCGTCCCGCCGATCTCAGTCGCAAGCATTAGCCCGTCTCCGAACGAGAGCGGTTGGATTAACAAGGATGCTGCTGTAACGATTGAAGCAAACCGTGCCTACGCCATCACCTATTCCGCAACGGGGGCGCAGCCGATTAATCAAACGACCGTAAAGGGAGCATCACTTCAATTTCCGATTTCTGCGGAAGGGGTTACGAGTGTGACGTATGCCGCCACGAATTTCTCGGGTATCAAGGAGATTCCTCGAACGATGGACATCCGGATCGATAAAACGGCGCCGGTTATTGAATTCTCGGGCGAACGTTCGTATACTGTACAGCAAGCGGTCTATATCGGTTGCACAGCTGCAGACACATTATCCGGACTGGTTACGAATTCGTGTTCATCTTCACTCGTTGGGCAACCTGCCTATACGTTTGAACCTGGAAGCCACGATATTTCGGTGTCAGCGACAGATTTAGCAGGAAACACCACTAACGCGACATTTACGTTCCAAGTTTCCGTGACCTATGACGGGATGTGTGAACTCATTCGTCAGTTTATGGCGGACGATCAGGGGATTGCAAATGGTCTTTGCAGCAAGCTTTTGAATGCGCAGGAAGCGGAGAAGCGAGGAAATCTAAAGGCCAAGGAAGGCATGCTCCACGCTTTCCTTAATGAAGTGGACGCCCAAAGCGGCAAAAAAATGACGCTAGAACAAGCGCGAATTCTTAAAAAGTTGGCAGGTTATTTGTAACTATTGGAGGAGAACAATGGATATAACCGTGATGACGTTTAACCTGCGGGTTCATGTCAAGCAGGATGGCGACAATGCATGGCCGAACCGGATCACTGAAGCGGCTGAGGCGATCAAAAAAGCAGGGGCAGCGATTGTTTGTACGCAGGAGGGAACGCACGCAATGCTGCTGGATCTGCAGGCGCTTCTTCCCGATTATGCCTGGCTAGGCGATGGCCGTCAGGGTGGGCATGAAGATGAGCACTGCGCCATCTTCTATCATCGTGGGCTGCTGAACCCAGTCGAGTGCGGGAACTTCGGTCTATCCGAATTTCCTGAACAGCTCGGGTACATGAGCTGGAACGCCGGCTGTCCGCGAATATGCACCTGGGCACGGCTGAAGCAGCAAGACGGACAGGAGTTGTTCGTGTTCAATACTCACTTGGATCATATGAGTGAGGAAGCTAGAACGAACGGCATCCAACTCATTGTAGAACGAATCCGCACCATGAACGGCCGAGACGGGATTCCGGCAATGTTGACGGGTGATTTTAACTGCGGCCCGAGCAGCGAAGTAATCGGAATTCTGACACAAGCGGGGCTTTGTGACGCATTTGGCGAGGACAAAGATGTAGGCCGTACCTGGCATGACTTTAACGGCGGCGATACGGGAGAGCCGATAGATTACATTTTCGTGACGCCTGAAATTGAAGTGAATGCAATTAACGTAGACCGAAGCCTGTATAACGGTCGCTATCCGTCAGACCATTATCCAGTCGTGGCGAGTTTGCGGTTGTAGCTTGCAAAAGTTGTGACAGTATTGGTCAAACCATTTGTAGTAATGAAGGATTTGTGTTTATACATTATCAAGGAGCTGCCGCGGCGGCTCTTTTTTTGACCACATAAGACCGCGCTTAGCCAAGCTAGGCACAACTAATATCAAAGAGGCGGCGAAATACATAGGAAGATACTCGGCAAGACCTGCCAGTGCGGAATATTGAATTGTGAGTAACTGCTCAACCGTCCATTTCGTGTCGATTCCCGTATAGCCGCTCCTTCTGCCAAGTAGCCAAATATGTAATGTTCACCAACCTGTGAACCTATTCTTGATTATCTACCTGCCCACGCATCAACTTTTTACTATACCCTCATGCAATAGCGGAGCACGTCAATATCATGGCCTCTCTTAGGCAAGCCGTACTCCTAGTTCCTCTATCTATATCCCAAATTCGACACGCACCTGGCATCAACAGATGTTTGCGGAACGTAGAAGCCTTATTTTGCTCAAAACTGCGTATATCACGGTTTTGCGGAACGAGGAGCCTCTATTTCCCACTTTTGGGGTGTAAAAGCAGGTAAAACACCAAAATAGCGCACCCTCGTTCCGCTTGCCAGCCCTACATCGGCATAATCAACGAAATAGCGCCCTCTTGTTCCCCGTGAACCTCAAATTAGCAGCTTTTATGTTAGAAATCACTCCACAGAGTATAGATTCGGTCAGCTGTTTATCAGTAACTGACCAGATTTCTATCTACTTGCCATCGCACCAAGCTTTTTATTATAGCCTCCAAAAAGTGGAGTAAAAGGTGTAAATAAGATTACAAATCTGTCCGAAGATCAGATCAAGCAACTCGATTTGGGGAAACTGCGACTCCCGTAATTTCAACCATATTATGGTAAAATAATAGGGAGAATTTCATTAGAAGAGGAGAGGTTTGAATTGATATTTTCAAAAAATAATTTTTATGGGATATATGCGGTCATATTAGCGATAGTATCGATGTTCACACAAGAAATAATCACGTTTATTATGCTTGGATTCGTTTTCATGGCCTTGTTGAATATTAATACTACGCTGCAAAAGATTCTTGAAAAATTAACTAAAAACTAAGGAGATCTTAACAGCTGAGCGTTCTGATTTGTCTAAGGCAATTGACCTATTTGACGCGCTCGTCCGTGAAACGGCAGAGATTGCTTCGTAAAGTTAACTTCGCTTTCACTGCGGCCCCCTAATTTTGATGTAGAAAATGCATGATTACTCGCCAGACGAGTCGCTCCAGGTTTCCCAAAATAACGCATCGACGTTCCGCGTAACCGCTTATTGGAGGTCTAGTAATTACTTAAAGAATTTATAGTCCAAGTATAGAATCGGCATATTTATCCAAACTATGGTTGATGGAGGTGATCAATTTGAAAGACAGGACCCAAGCCAACCATAACGAGCCGACAATTGCACCGGGTATGAACACGCATGATCCCCTTGAGAAAAAAGCAACGGAAGAAGATATCGAAAAGGGCGACGCGACTTCAGTGACTCGATTATATTTGGATCGTACACCTGAAGACTAATAACTATCGGAACTTCGCCTAAAGAACATAAATCTCTTTGGGGGTATAGATTTGACAATTAGTACTAAGCTTAAGACCGAATAAGTTAAATTTCATTCTCCCATTGGCCGAAATGGCTAACGGGATTTTGTTATATCAAAGATAAAAGACAAACA
Organism: Paenibacillus andongensis; assembly: GCF_025369935.1. NCBI lineage: Bacteria > Bacillati > Bacillota > Bacilli > Caryophanales > Paenibacillaceae > Paenibacillus > Paenibacillus andongensis. Next base: position 3,055,909 of record NZ_CP104467.1, read on the forward strand.
AGCGGAAAGGTGGACTACTACATGATTAGCATCCTATCTCTAAGAAATGGACGAATATGCTGACGAACCCGAACATACCATTTTCCCGCAACTGGCTTTTGCACTTGATGATCGTCGTGTTTGCTGTGTATTGGGGATTCACGGCCATCTCACCGACTGATCGGATTCAATGGATCATGGAGAGCATACTCCCTGTTATCGTCGTGTTTGTTCTCGCTTTCACTTATAAAGTATTCCGGTTCTCTAATACTTCCTATTTACTCATGTTTATTTTTCTTTGCTTACATACCTACGGGGCTCATTATACGTACCAGGGCACACCTTTCGACATGTGGCTGAAAGCTTCGTATCATACCCAGAGAAGCTATTACGATCGAGTCGTTCATTTCGCATTCGGTTTGTTCTGGGGGTATCCATTCCGTGAATTGCTAACCCGGGCCGCCGCACAGCGTGGTTTTTGGTCTTATGCCATTCCCGCGGCAGTCGTTTTCAGTTGCAGTGCCTGCTTCGAAATCATAGAGATGGTGGCTGCATTTGTAGCTGGTCAAAAGGGAGAAGCATATGTCGGGCTGCAAGGTGATTGCTTTGATACTCAAAAAGATATGGGACTTGGATTAATTGGAGCGATTATTTCAATGGGCATGCTTGCTTGGTTTCATCATAGACATCGTACTGATGATGATAAACCGTTAAAAAGGCATTGAAAATCAGCTCAAATAATCACATTGACGCGCCATGCTTCCCAACTTATGATGGGGATAACCATAATCTGAATGAAAGGAGAGACCTCACGATGATAGCTTTCGCACGACCTCCCTGCTAAGACGTAACCGCTAGTCCATCGCGAGCGCCCCCTGATTTGATTGAGCTCAATAAGCCAATCAGATTTAGGAGAGGAGCTCCTTCATGGACTACACAGCCAATCTTACCAAACTATTTGCGCTCCGCTTCTTTTCCAGCCTTATCCCAGCCTACGTTATCGAGAGGCTATTCTGGGAGGAGCGGGGTATGACCATTCAGATGGTCGTGTTTACCGAAATTATTTACGCCCTGACCATCGTCCTTCTGGAGATTCCGACCGGCATTATGGCCGACAAGTGGGGCCGAAAAAGAATGCTAGTACTAAGCGCTATGCTAAGGTGCAGTGAGTTTCTGATTCTACTTTATGCGACGGAATTCTGGCACTTTGCCTTGGTTGTTTTCTTGGCGGGCGTAAGTAGATCGGCCAGCAGCGGCTCAGAAAATGCCTTGCTTTACGATTCCTTAAAGCTGCAAGGGAAGGCTTCTACGTTCGAAAAACAACTGGGCAGATTGAATGCCTGCGACTTCGCATCCGCCATACTCGCCGCCCTGTGCGGAAGCTTGCTTGCAAGTAAATTCAGCCTCGAGCTGAACTACTGGATATCGCTCGGGAGCACACTAATCGCCTTTGCGCTCTCATTGTTATTGATCGAGCCTGCTGCTGGTTCAGAAGATAGTTCTGTCGAGGAAGCAATTCCTTTCAAGACATATATGGCTATGTCCCTGCGGTTTTTTCGAACAAACCCTAGTGTCTCTATAGTGTTGCTTTCAGCCATGGTGACAGGCGCTGCGCTGGGCTATATTTATGAGTTCTGGCAGTTATACGTAAGCAGACTGGGCATTCCGGTTATATATTTCGGCGTATTATCAGCCGCGATCATGCTGCTGCAGCTTCCTGGCAATCTGATGGCACACGTGCTGATTCGTTGGTTCAGCTATAAAGCGCTGATTTTCATGATTATGGCTGTATTCGCCGTCGGCTTTACTTATGTTGCCATTAGCAAGGATTTCATCGGCCTAACAGCGATGCTTTTCATTTGCTTGTTCTCTGGGGTGATGGAGCCAATCGCCTCTGGCTACTTGCATCACCGAACTAATTCCTCTATGCGGGCAACGATCGATTCTTTCCAATCGTTAGGGGAGAATCTTGTGCATACTCTCGCAGGTCTTGGTTTCGGCTACTTCGCCTCAAAATATGACGTATTCGGCGGCTATGGTTTTATTGCGCTATTGTGTTATGCTTTTCTTGTTTGGTTCATTGGAGCATCCCGTAAAATCGAATAATTAACACCATGAAGCAAGAGACGGCGGCCCTTATTGGCTGTCGTCTTTTTCTGTTTTATAAGCTTGGACGATGTAGTTTATTGACGGGACGAAGTTGTCGCGGTAAAGTACAATTAATTGCATGTTAAGGGGGAAGGGTGACCATATGACGAATAGTGGGAAATTCGCATGGACATGGACCATTCGTGAAGAAGATTTAGAGGAATACGTGACTATGCATCTGGCTCCATGGCCGGAAATTATGGAAGAGCACACGAAAGCCGGGATTAGGGATTACTCGATCTTTCAAAATGGCGCACAATTTTTTTATTGCTTCTTGTGTGATGATGTGGAAGCTGCTTTCGTGTATTTAGCAGAAAGCGAAGTTTGTAATCGATGGAATGCGATTACTTCGAAGATGGTCGTTGGTTCCTTCGACTTCCGTGAAGCAGTGCCAATTCAACCGATGCGTGAAGTGTTTTATTTGAAATAGATAGAAGAAGAGCCTTAGGAAGCAGCTGCTTCCTAAGGCTCTTCTTCTATCTATCAAAGTATCTCTGATCCCGATGTTGCCGGAATCGTAATTTCCACTTCCGTACCCTCGCCGGGAACGCTTCGATACGTTAAATTCGCAGGCTCGCCGAAATAGTGGCGAATGCGTTCGATAACGTTTTTGACGCCGTATCCGCTGCCGCTAATTTTGCTGCGGCTCGTGCCCGTCATAATGTCCTCGACCTGGGTGGCGCGCATGCCGACTCCGTCGTCTTTGACAATAAGGTGAATGTTATCATTTACCCTTGCGCCGCTAATCGTAATCGTACCTTCACGGTGAGTACGGCCAAGAATACCGTGAAGGATCGCATTTTCTACGATGGGCTGCAGCGTAATCTTCGGAATCGCGCAATCTAACAGCTCCTCAGGCACATGGATCTGAAAATCGATCTTATTTTCAAATCGGATATTCTGAATCTGTACGTAAAAAGAAACATGCTTTAATTCCTCGCGGAGCGAAATAATATCTTTCCCGCTGCTTAAGCTTACTTTGTAGAAACGGGCAAGGGCCTTGACGACCTTTTTGATGTCCGTGTTAAGACCGCTGTCAGCCATCCAGTTAATGAGATCGAGCGTATTATACAGGAAGTGAGGATTGATTTGCGATTGAAGTGCTTTCAGCTCCGCATTTTTCACTTCTTGTCCTAATCGATAATGCTCCTTATTCATAGAGCTAATTTGTTCAATCATGTAGTTGTAGGTCTGAATCAGCTCTCCAATTTCATCTTTACCTTGCGTCTGAGCCAGTGCGATTAAATTACCTTTCTGTACATCTCGCAAACGGCTTGTTAATTGTGAAATGCGCCGTGTGACCGAGAAGGAGAACAAATAGGCCAACAGGTAAGCAATTCCACTTACAATAAGCAAAATAACAAGCAAGTCATTGCGCAACTCATGGCTCTGTTGAACGACTTCATCTAGTGGAATAACCGTCACCATGCCCCAATTCGATGGGAGCTGCCGGTATAAATAGTAGTTATTATTGCTTTGCCAATTCATCGTGACCGCGTCGCTTGCAATATCCGGCAGGGTAAAGTCCAGGTCGGTAAGAGTTATAGGTTCAGATGCAAGTACGATCTGATGGTTCTGGTCGACTAAGAAAGTGGCGCTTTTCTTCACCACGTTGGCTTTTTTAAGCATAGAGCGCAGTGTCTCCGCCTGTACATCCACACGCAGCTGACCGATGGGCACCGAATAATTATTTGGATCCAGAATGCTTCTAACCACATAGAGGGAAGAGTTATCATGGGTAGCTTGAGAACCTAACTCTGGTGGCGAGCACCATAAATATTTGGCATGCAGTTCATTTAATCGAGCAAAGCAAGGGCTGTCAACCGTCTGGTCGAGAGGCAAGAAATTCTCCGATTCGTTGGCGAAAATAAACGCCTTCGGCACATAGAGGATAACCCGTGAAATATCAAGACTGTCCTGCATGGATCGGAGGAGCTGCTTCAGATTACTGTAATCTTGCAGCTCACGATTAATATTCTGCGTGATACTCGTGTCCATTAAGATATCAGAGATGGTGGTGTTCGATACCAGAATATTCGTCGTTTCGGCAATCCGCTGTACGCGGTAACTGAGGAACGAATACGTTTGGTCGAAGCCCTGCTTAGCCGAATACGTCACATGATTAATGATGATGGCAGACATTTTATCCGAAGCAATGAATTGATAGAAGCCAAGCGGAATCATGATCAGCAGCAAATAAGTAACCATGATTTTATGCCGCAATTTCGCGTTGTACAGCCATTTGCGTATCGTTTGAATCAAAGTAAACATCATAATTGGCATCGCTCCCGGTACTCGGAAGGTGTCATCCCCGTAGATTTGCGGAATATTTTCGCGAAATGCTCCCCGTCTTTAAACCCCACCTGTGAAGCGACGTCAAGCACTTTCAAACGATTATTTCGGAGCAAATCCTTCGCCTTTTCCATTCGGTATTCGGTGACGTACTGCTTAATGGTTTTGCCAGTTGCTTCTTTGAAAATTGAGATGAGATGCGAGGCAGTCATTTGCATATGATCACTGACATCTTGAACAGACAAGTTATCCTCAGCAAAATGCTGATGAATGTAACGAATGATCCGCGAGCTGGCAGATGACATGCTTCCGTTCCCGCGTTCCCTGAAGGCTTGCTTCAGTTCATCCAGCTTCTGGGTGATCACCTGATGGATATCATCTAGGAAGTGACATTCCAGAATAAGCTTCCACGGCACATTACTTTCTTCCGAGACATCGAACAGGATGACATTTCGGCTGCGAGCAAATTTGTCCATTTCCAAAGCAAAACGATAATAAAGCTCTTTGACGCTGACGATTAGCGTTCCAGGATGCTGGTGAATGTCTGTGGTGACCGTGCTCAACATACGGGAAATGTCCTCAAAGTTTTCCTCAATAAGTGCTTCTTGAAACCTGTTGACTAACTCAGCCGGCACTTGATAATGATCAGAATGCATTTCGCTGCCATAATTGTCATGCAGAATGACGGAACATGGTTTATGAAAAAATGATTCCTGAAGACGAAGGACAGCACTTGTGTACGACTCCTGCAGCCGTTTAACCGTTGGCACTATTTTTCCTGCGGCAATGGAGAAGGAATGAAATTCCTTTTTTAAGGCAGAAGAGAGCTCGTAACAAACGTGATGCAAACCACTGCTTCCTAAAGGCTCTATGCCGCTCGAAAATAAATGAAGGATGACATGATTGTCATCTTTCAGCGCATACAAGTAGGGATTTTCGAAGGTGGTCATTGCTGATTCAAGTGTGGAACTGATGATTTCTTTGGATGGTTGCGGCGTGATTAGCTTGGCCATGATCGTAACGGCAGGAGCCTGAAGTGATGCCTCGAATCCAACGGCCATCAGTCGCTTAACTAGCAATTTTTCGTCAAATCCCCCGCGAATGAGCTGGAGAGCTGCTTCTTGCTTGATATAGCTCTTATTATCTCTGGCTACCGCATCGTTCGCCAAGTGCCGCTGCTCTTCCAAGCAAATAGCTATTGCGCTTCGCAACGCTTCTTCCAGCTCCTCGATATCAATCGGCTTCTCCACATAGCTGACCGCTTTCAACGATATCGCTGCTTTTAAGTAATCTTTATCCGCGTAACCGCTCATAAAAACAATTTTACACAAAGGATACTTCCGGCGAAGGTGCGTAGCCAGCTCAATACCATCCATGCGCGGCATGCGAATATCCGTCAGCACAATATCGGGCTGAAATTGCTCAGCGATAGCAACCGCTTCTAGTCCATCGACCGCTTCGACAAGCTCGGTAATCCCGAGTTCTCCCCATGCAATCGATTTACGAATACCTTCTCTCGTGAATTTTTCATCCTCTGCGAAAAGAAGTTTCATAATTAAAATCGCCCCCAAGCATTTTTGAAGAAACTTATGATGTAAGGTTAAGATTAGCGCATATTAGCAAGCAAAGCCACTATCTTATGGGCTATCTGCAAAAGTTACAGGGAATCGATATTTTGTCGGGTTACTACGCTGCTTGGAACCTGTTAATTTAGTAACAGGAGAGACAACTAGAACCGGATGGGGGAACGAATAAAGATGAGAACAGGACTCCTGTATCGACTCAAGTCGAAGAAAACACTGCTGTTCATGATTGCACCGGCAGTCCTTTACTTCTTGCTTTTCAGCTATGTACCGATGGCCGGTATCGTGCTTGCGTTCAAGCAGTACCGCTATGATTTGGGCATTATGAACTCACCATGGGTGGGATTTGATAACTTCAAATTCTTCTTCATGACGGGTGATGCGTTTAGAGTCACGCGGAACACGATGCTTTACAATGCCGCTTTTATCCTTATTAATAATGTGCTTCAAATTGTGGTGGCGATCCTGATGGCCGAAATCGGCTCGAAACTGTTTCGCAAAACGGCGCAAACCCTTATGTTTCTACCGTATTTCTTATCCTGGGTCGTAGTTGGTGCTGTAGCGTACAATCTATTCAATTACGAGCATGGAACTGTGAATACATTACTTCGCTCCTTACAAATTCCTGAGCTTGATATATATACAACTCCGGAATATTGGAAGTATATTCTCGTCTTTTTCTCAGCGTGGAAAGCAGTTGGTTATGGGGCAGTGTTTTACATGGCATCCATTCTGAGTATTGATCGAGAAACGTATGAAGCTGCTGAAATTGACGGCGCCAATGTGTTTCAAAGGATTCGATATATTACAATTCCGTCCTTGCGTCCAACCATAACCATCCTTGTTCTACTAGCGATTGGCGGTATTTTCAGAGGAGATTTCGGACTATTTTATCAGCTTGTGGGCAACAATGGTCTGCTGTATCAAACGACGGATGTCATTGACACGTATGTGTATCGTTCCCTATTGGTCAACAATGAAATCGGGATGTCATCCGCAATTGGATTCTATCAATCCATCCTTTGTTTTGCGACCATTATGGTAACGAATTTCCTTGTGCGTAAATCGGATAAAGAGAATGCCTTATTTTAAACAGAATGCAATTTGCGGGGTGAACCTATGAGTACGATGAGTGTTAAAAAGAGTCATATCGATCAGCGGATACTGGATGTCATGGGCTATGTGTTGATCAGTTTGATCAGTTTGGCTTGTTTAATTCCTTTTATACTTATCATTAGCGGCTCGTTAACGAGCGAATCATCGATTACGAGCGATGGCTTTCGAATATGGCCCAAGGAGTTTTCTTGGGATGCCTATGCTTTTGCACTCAAACATCCACAGCAATTTGTTAGTTCTTACCTGCTGACCATTGCATTAACCGTAACGGGAACGATTGTAGGACTGTTCATCTCAGCGATGGCTGCGTATGTCCTGCAGCGTCAGGATTTTGAGTGGCGAGGCGGATTTTCCTTCTTTTTCTACTTCACAACCCTATTTAATGGCGGACTTGTACCTTGGTACATCTTAATGGTTAACTACTTACACATGAAGAATACCTTCTGGTCGCTGCTCTTGCCGCCGCTTTTAAATGTGTTCTATATTATCATCTTACGAACGTTTTTACGGAGCATACCGGACGCTATTACGGAATCTGCGAAGATTGACGGAGCAGGGGATTTCACGATTTTTATCCGATTAATTCTGCCGCTAGCCAAACCGGGACTGGCCACGATTGGACTGTTCACCGCACTGAATTATTGGAACGATTGGTTTAACTCGCTGCTGTTTGTACAGAATGAGAAACTGTATACCCTGCAATATTTACTTTATAAAATGCTGGGCAATCTCGAGGGCATTCGCAAAGTTATGGCCATTACAGGTATGCAGGTTACGGAGTTGCCTGGTGAAAGTTTGAAAATGGCGCTCGCTATTCTGGTTACAGGACCGATCATATTCTTATATCCGTTCGTACAGCGTTATTTCGTGCAAGGCTTAACCGTTGGAGCTGTAAAAGGGTAACCCCGGGAATTCAAATTCCCGGTTATCATAAATTATCTATCTTTTATAAGGGGAGAAAAAAATGGCATACACCAAGAAATTAGCAAAGCTCAGTCTAGCATCACTTTTCGTGATGGGTACTGTATTGACAGCTTGCGGCACGAAGGATGCATCACCGACACCTGGTACGTCTGCGACACCTCAAGCAAGCGCTTCCGCAACTTCTAGCAATGGTATTGATACAAGTAAAGAAGTAAAGCTGAAAATGGTTCTGCTTGGTTCCAAGCCAAAAGCTTTTGATGAGGTTTATGGTGAAGTTAATAAAATCATGAAGGAAAAGATTAATGCGACGCTTGATGTTAGCTTCTTAGATTGGGGCGAGTATCAACAGAAATATCCGCTTATGTTCGCAGCTAACGAGGATTTCGATCTCGTATTCTCCGCTACATGGTCCTACTATGCACAGCAAGCTACGAAAAACGGCTATATGGAATTGACAGAAGATATGATTAAGAAGTTTGCTCCGAAAACATGGGCGGAAGAGCCAAAAGTAGCATGGGAGCAAGCGAAAATCAACGGTAAAATTTATATGATTCCACAAAACAATTTCGAGTACAGTTACCATATGGTCGGTATCCGCGGAGACTTGCGTCAAAAATACAATTTGCCGGAACTGAAGACGTATGATGACTATGTGACATATTTGAAAACGGTTGCGGAGAAAGAGAAGGATTTTAAACCAAGTATCGGTGTTAGTGAGTTTAATGCCATTGAATTGGTTCAACCGAATGAATGGAACTTCGTTGTGCCTCAACTGCCGGTCGCTTATAAAGTAACGGATGGTTCCGGTAAATTATTTAACTATGTAGATACACCTGAGTTCGCCGATTTTGCTAAGAAAATGAATGATACCCAAAAAACAGGTGCTTGGTCCCGAGATGCCATTGCCAATAAAGTTGACAAAACACAAGCGTTCAAAGACGGTAAACTAGCTTCCGTGGAATGGAATTTAGGAACATTATTGCGTGCAAAATCCGAAATGCTAACCACACATCCCGATTGGAAAGTAGAGCTGTATGATCTGAGTCCAGACAAAAAGCGTCTCTCCAATCCGTTCATCAATAATGGGATGTCCATCCATGCTGGTTCGAAAAACTACGAGCGTGGTTTAATGGCGATTGATTTACTCCGTTATGATCCTGAAATTCATGACCTAACGAATTATGGGATTAAAGGCAAACACTACGAGCCTGTAGGTAACGATCAGTTCAAACCCCTTCCTGCCTCTGCTGATTTCCCTCCATCCGGTACGGATCCATGGGGTTGGAATTCCTTGCATGAACGGTTGGATTCCACAGTAGCTGCTGAAACACAAAAATTCACAGAAAACTGGAAAAAGACAGTGACTGTCAACCATCCGTTAGAGACATTTACGTTTGATGATACCAAAGTGAAAAATGAAGTTGCCGCTGTAAGCAACGTGATGGAGACTTACGGTAAACCGCTCTTCTATGGTTTGGTTGATCCTACCGATGATAAGCATGGTCTGAAAGTTTTTAATGATAAGCTGAAGCAAGCAGGCATTGAGAAAGTTGTTGCTGAAATGCAGAATCAAGCTAATCCGGTGATTGCGAAAAAATAAGTTGGAGAGAGGTCCGCTTCCTGTTGTCAGGAGGCGGTTTTTTTCAATTCACTCAAAGCGACCCCTCCAAAAATAGGAAAGATGTCGAATATGTTAGGGGAGTTAATAAATCCCAACAACTGAGGAGTCGTTATTATGAAAATGAACAAGCCCTGGATGATCACAGCTACATGTATTGTTGTAACTAGCCTTATGACAGGATCTGCCTTTGCAAAATCCGAAAATGGCAACAATGCTGATAAAGCGGATTCGTCTAAACCAGCAGTAGAACTGAATGTGAAAGTTAATGTAGATAAGGATGCAACCGTAACTTCCGATACATATGTTGGTAACCAAGGCAAGAACGGTTATCATGGCCTTCTTCATGCACTTGAGAATGTAAAAGATAAGCCGGCCGGAGCTGTTATTGCCGATCTTCTTTTGACGAACTACGGTGCTCACATTAGCGACGAATTAAAGGCTGAGCTTGATGCGATTAAAGACCGAGATGCTGCACTTTCTGCTGTTGCTGATGTTTTGGACGAGCAGGGAAGTGTAACCGATGCGGTTTATGTTCAAAAAGAAGCCGTAAAAGTTAACATAAAGAACTTGAATTCCTACAAGAAACTGGGCAAACTTTATGAAAAACTAGGAAAAAAAGGCGTGCTTTTGTATGTGAATGGTGAGGAGCCTACTTTGGAAGTGAACCCTTTCATTAAAGACGGCAGCACATTGGTACCATTCCGTGCGATTTCTGAGTCGCTAAAAGCTGAAGTAACATGGAACGCGGAAGAGCGTTCAGTAACAGTTACTCGTGGCGGAATTACAGTGAAGCTCTTTATCGATAGCACGAAAGCTACTGTAGACGGTAAAGAAGTAACACTGGAAGTTCCAGCGGCCATCGTTGAAGGCAACACGGTTGTACCGGTTCGTTTCATTAGCGAAGCTCTAAAAGCAACGGTTAAATGGGAAGAAGAAACGAAGTCCGTCGTGATTTACGAAGATAAATAAGTTTTAATTCATGTGGAGCTTACCTTCGGGTAGGCTCTTTGAGTTTAGTCGGTTTCCGATTATTGGTTATGAGGGTATTTATTTAGGTCGATAGAATGAACGGGTAATCGATAATTTATCGGGTATTTTTGTGCTGGTGAACCTGTTAAACTTGGATGCAATGAACGTAATATGAGTCCATACATTTATCCTAGAGGTGATCAGCTTGTCACAGAAATATCCGCCAATTAGCCCCAAATTACCTGTTTTCATGCACGGTGCCGATTATAATCCTGATCAGTGGCAACATGATCCGCATGTGTTGGAAGAAGACATTCGCATGATGAAGCTGGCCAAATGTAATGTGATGGCTGTCGGCATTTTTGCTTGGTCAGCGCTTGAGCCGGAGGAAGGTGTGTTCACCTTCGATTGGCTTGACCGAGTGCTTGACACATTCGCAGCGAACGGCATTTATGCGTGGTTGGCTACCCCGAGTGGCGCCAGACCATCGTGGATGGCGGAGCAATACCCGGAAGTGCTGCGGGTAGGTCCTAATCGGGTGCGCAATTTATTCGGTGCGCGTCATAATCATTGCTATACGTCTCCGGTCTATCGGGAGAAAGTCTCGATCATGAACAGGCTGTTGGCTGAGCGCTATGCGCAGCATCCTGCCGTAGTGGGTTGGCATATCTCCAACGAATATGGAGGGGAATGCCACTGTGACTATTGTCAGGAAGCTTTCCGCGAATGGCTGAAGCGTAAATACGCAACGCTGGATGCTCTGAACATGGCGTGGTGGACTTCATTTTGGAGCCATACGTATACAAATTGGTCTCAGATTGAATCTCCAGCACCTCATGGCGAGAATTTGGTCCATGCGATGAATTTGGATTGGAAACGGTTCGTGACGGATCAAACGGTTGATTTCTGCCGTCATGAAATCGAGCCTCTGAAGGCAGTTAATACCGAGCTGCCCGTAACGACGAATCTCATGGACGCTTACGAAGGTCTTAATTATTGGAAGTTCGCCAATGTTCTGGATGTCATCTCTTGGGATGCTTATCCAACTTGGCATGATGCGTCAGATCAGAGCAATCTAGCCGCATGGTTCTCTCTCAATCATGATATGTTTCGCTCGCTTGGGGGCGGTAAGCCTTTCCTGCTAATGGAGAGTACACCGAGCTTAACGAATTGGCAGCCTGTCTCTAAGCTGAAAAAGCCGGGCATGCATCTTCTTTCTTCTTTGCAAGCCGTGGCACATGGATCTGACTCTGTTCAGTATTTCCAGTGGCGCAAAAGCCGAGGAGCCAGCGAGAAGCTGCATGGAGCGGTGATTGATCACGTGGGTCATGAGCATACGCGTGTATTTCAAGATGTAGCTGAGCTTGGCGGTGCTCTGGAGAAGCTGACTGATCTCATCGGGACACGAGTGCCCGCACAAACAGCCATTATTTTCGACTGGGAAAATCGCTGGGCCGTTAAGGATTCGCAAGGTCCTCGTAATAGGGGGATCAAATACGAACAAACGGTGTTAAGTCACTATCGTGCCTTTTGGGAACAAGGTGTTCCTGTCGATGTTATCGATATGGACTGTGATTTCAGCAAATATAAGCTTATTGTAGCGCCAATGCTATATTTGGTACGTCCAGGCGTCGGTGAGCGGATCGAACAGTTTGTCGCGAATGGGGGAACCTTCGTCACTACCTACTGGTCTGGAATCGTGGATGAGAATGACCTTTGCTTCCAAGGTGGCTTCCCGGGACCGCTTCGCAAAACGCTGGGCATCTGGTCTGAGGAGATCGACGGACTGCATGATCATGAAGTGAATCGTGTTCTCTTCACAGAGGGCAATGCGCTTCAAATCACAGGTGAATATGAGGTTCGTGAGCTGTGCGAGCTGATTCATACAGAAGGTGCTCAGACTCTTGCTGTCTATGGTGATGACTTCTACGCAGGTCGACCTGCGCTCACAGTCAATGCGGTCGGTAAAGGCAAAGCCTATTATATCGCTGCTCGTACGAATCAAACTTTCCAGAGCAGTTTCTATAAGCAGATCCTTAAAGAAGCGGGCATCGATGGTGCTCTACAAACAGACCTGCCTGCGGAGGTAACAGCTCAAATTCGTACGGACGGTGTGAATGAGTTCATCTTTCTCATGAATTTTAGCCGTAAAACACACGCCATTACACTAGATGAACAGGCATATACAGACATGCTAGCCTCGGATTCAGCGTTGTCTGTGAAGATCGGTTCGAGCTTGCAGCTCCAGCCTTACGGCGTTCGGATACTGAAGAGGAGTAAACGCTAGATTTCGTTGAAGAGTACCTAATTTCATAAACAGAAGAGGATGTCTGGTTACTAATTCCAGCATCCTTTTTTATAGATGTTTTGGGTTGGAGCGAACTTAACGAGAAGAAGTGACTACGGTTGAGGTAAGCCTGCAATTTTACATGCTTTTTTTTCTTTGAATAGCTCCTAATCGTAAAAGCCTGCAATCGTGCAGGCTTTACGGTTTTTTTTTATTTCAGGATGGAAAAGCTAAAAATTCCTGCATAATAGCAGGCGTTTTCTCTATTCCAGCGATTTTAATAAAATACCTGCACTTTCGCAGTTATTGTGGGGCTTGAATAATAGTTCTCCTCGACAGCTTCATAACAAAGATCGAGTAGGCTGCCAGCGATAAAATCGGTGGCCTGTTTTGCTAACGTTTTTTTAAAAATTTCTAGGCTATGTGGATTAATCAAAAATAAGAAATATTAAACCCAAAAAATTCTCTTTTTTTATAGGAAATTCGCCTTTATTCTTGATCTAAGACAAAAGAGCAAGAAATATAATAAGTAACCAATATATCAAATCCGCGCTCCACATCAGTACGATTAAATGGGTATGGGGAGGAGATAAGATTAATTGAAACCAATCATTCAACTACTGCATTTTGGCTATCATCAGATGATGAGCTGCATATTTCCTGTTGCGATCTTTGGAACTTTAGCTCTCTCTAGCCTAATAGCGGTACCTTTCATTCATCGTTATGATGCCATTCTACTTATACTGCTTGGCGTGCAATACATCATGTACCGCAGCGGTTTAGAGACACTTGATGAAATCAAAGTAATCTGTATATTTCATTTTATTGGATTGTTGCTGGAGTTATATAAGGTGAGGATGGGATCATGGTCATATCCTGAGCCTGGGTATACGAAGTTGCTCGGTGTCCCACTCTATAGCGGATTTATGTATGCAAGTGTAGCAAGCTTTATGTGTCAGGTGTGGTGGAGACTGCGGATGGACATGACTGGCTGGCCTGGTCTTAGGTCTTCGGGCCTGTTAGGAGGAGCCATCTATTTCAACTTTTTCACACATCATTTTATTCCCGATTTTCGTTGGTGGTTAACGGCACTTGTGTTTATTATCTTCAGGAAAACACAGATCATATATCGGGTACGGACTATAATTTATCGAATGCCCTTAACTCTCGCTTTTTTCATTGTAGGTTTTTTCATTTGGTTGGCAGAAAATATAGCCACATTTTTTGATGCTTGGAAATACCCTGATCAGCACCAAACTTGGCAAATGGTTAGTTTCAGTAAGATCAGCTCATGGTTCCTTCTGGTAATCATTAGCGTCATCATCGTAGCCCAACTTAAAAATGTTAAAGCTAGTCGAACAAGGAACGATTTATTTTCTTGCTAAGATTACCTCATATAAACATCTCATCTTATCAATATCAGAACCTTCCATCCTATGATATAATTATCCAATATCTTAGTTTACGGGGATGATGCAGATGTCGGAGCAGCAAGTGTATGTCCGGTTCCCTGAGGAGTCGGACGCCGAAGAAATGACAGCAATGTACAAGCGCAATCGGGAGTTCTTTGAGAAGTTTTCGCCAAGAAACCCGGAAGAGTACTATACGGAGGAGCACCAGCTCCAAACGATTATTAAGAGTAAGGCCGACAGGGTGGAGGATCGAAAATATGTCTTCGTGATATGCCACAAGGAGGACGACCGGATTATTGGCAACATCGGACTGTCCTTTGTGTTACGAGGTCCGCTTCAGAGCTGCATGATCGGATACAACCTAGACCAGGCATATAACGGCAAGGGCTATATGACGGAAGCAGTGAAGCAGGTGGTACGCTATGCTTTCGAGGAACTGAAGTTTCACCGGATCGTTGGGGAAGCCTCTCCCCGGAATCCCGGATCTATCCGCGTGCTTGAGAATGCCGGCTTCCACAAAGAAGGTATCTCTCGAAGCAACGTGAAGATCAACGGGGTGTGGGAGGATCATCAGCTCCTGGCCCTTATCAATCCGACCGGAGATATCTAGTCAACTTACGGGAGACGATATCTATTCAGTCATGCTGACCACAAACTAATAAGCGAATATACGAAAAAACAGCAGTCGGTCTAATGATCGGTTGTCGTTTTTGCATGGATGGGGAAGGATTCTTTTGGGAAATATTGAAATATTACAAAAGTACGTCGTAGTCGGATGGCAAATATGTCCATAGTGATCCTTAGAAATCTATTGAACTATTCGGGGGAGGAGATAATCGCTTGAACGTTTTTATTATTATTCTCATCCTATTGGTTCTGATTGGTGTATCGAATGTCGTAAACCGCTTCGTTCCGTTCATTCCCGTCCCCCTTATCCAGATTGCATTAGGCGCCTTACTGGTAATCATGCCTCTTGGCATTCACTTGCACCTGGAACCGGAATTGTTCTTCCTTTTGTTTATTGCCCCGTTGTTGTATAACGATGGAAAGCATACACCGCGAGATGAGCTTTGGAAATTGCGCGCTCCGATTCTTCTTTTGTCGGTGGGCCTAGTTTTCATAACGGTGTGCGTCGTAGGATATGTCGTTCACTGGTTGATTCCTTCGATCCCTCTTGCTGCCGCTTTCGGGTTAGCCGCTATCCTGTCTCCAACAGATGCCGTAGCAGTCAGCTCTTTAGCCGGGCGGATTCATTTGCCTAAAAGCTTGAAGCGGCTGTTAGAAGGGGAAGCTTTGATGAACGATGCATCGGGTCTCGTTGCCTTCAAGTTCGCCATAGCCGCGGCGGTCACCGGTGTTTTTTCTCTACCAAAGGCAAGTCTAAGCTTTCTCGTCATCTCCATAGGAGGCTTACTGATCGGGGCTCTAGTCGCTTTTCTTATTATTGGCATTCGTCAGCTGCTGCGTCGCGCAGGACTTGAGGATGAGACGATGCACATGCTGCTGCAAATTTTGACGCCTTTTCTGCTCTATTTGATTGCCGAGGAACTTGGCGTATCGGGTATTTTGGCAGCTGTCGCGGGGGGGCTGGTGCATGCAATCGAGAACGAACGTATGGCGTTTACGATGCCGACTCTCCAAAATGTATCTAATGCAACATGGTCTGTCATTTTGTTTGTTTTAAATGGGTTGGTCTTTGTCCTTCTGGGTTTGCAAATCCCGGGCGTATCCCGGACGATTCTAAGCGACCCGAATTTCGATAATGTCAAAGTCATCTGTTATGCCATTCTCATTTTTGTTCTGTTGTTACTGCTGCGTTTTGCGTGGACGTTTCTGTTCGCTAGAGGAGGGCGCTGGTTTGGGAATAAGAATCAAGAGGTGCCCAGCTTGCGTATGCTGACATTAACAGCTATTTCAGGTGTGCGTGGAGCGGTGACGTTGGCCGGTGCGTTCTCCATTCCGCTTGTCCTTCAAAATGGCGCTCCCTTTCCTCAGAGAGATCTCATTATTTTTCTTGCGGCGACTGTCATTTTATTCTCGCTGTTGACGGCGAGTATCGTTCTGCCGCTGCTTGCAAAGAAGAAAAGCACAGCTGGTGATGCTGAGAGGGAACGGATGGAGCGCGAGTGGCAAATCGAGGTCATGACTGCTGCTGTGCGGACACTCCAGAAAACGAGTACCGAGAAGAACGAGGTCGCTGTAGACACTGTGATTGGCGACTATAAACTCATGATGCAGCAGCTTGGACAAAAGAATGGCACATGGAAACGACACCCGCGTTTTCAGCAGGAAGAAGCAGGGATGCGCCTGCTGGCGCTGAATATAGAGCGCAAATATGTGAACGAGCGTTTGGTGAACGGGCAAGTTAGCCGCGAACAGGCAAATTATTATTTGAAGATGCTGGAGCAAGTAGAGCTCATTCTAGCCAATAAGCTGGATCTAGGCAAAGTCATCGTCAAGAACATCTGGCGACGCTTGAAAATGCTGATGACGTCCATCTCCCAGCCTAAACTGGTAACTAGTTACATCGAACCTGATATGACTGCGATTCGTACGCTGAAAATGCAATGCAGCCAAGCCGTCGTCGATGAATTCTCCAAACGCTGCGCCCTACAAAGCGATGATGCAACAGAAGGCGTACTGGACTATTATCAGCAAATGCTGGATAGGCTACGAAGGTTCACCTTCGGCTCGCGACGCAAGGATGCGTCGTTCAACGATTGCCGACGCGAGCTCCACTGGATCGCCATACAAGCGGAGCGCGATGCTGTACAAGCGTTTTTCGAGCGGGGAGACATCACGCGTGACATGGCATCCTTGCTGCGGCGAATCATACGCAACAGGGAAGCATCGCTGTATGAGCTTGAGGAGATTGGTTGATCATGAGCGGTTAGAGAATGCCTGAGCAATCGGGCATTTTTCTTTTTATCATGCCATAAACGAAAGCCATTCCACACAAAATGAGGAAAGTATTATATGATTGAAAGTGAATGGTTTCTAAATATTTATCAGGAGGTTGGCTGATGTTGAAAAGAATAGGGATTATTGTTGGTAGTTTAAGGGAAAATTCGTTTAATCAAATGATTGCAAATACGATTCCTGAACTCGTAGATTCAGCAGAATATGAATACATCTCGATTGCGAATCTTCCCTTATATAACGCGGATTTGGATCATGGAGAAGGGCCAGACCCAGTTATGCAGTATCGTGAAGCGATTCAAAAGACAGATGGCATCATCATCGTTAGCCCGGAGTATAACTCAGGAATTCCGGGTGTGCTGAAAAATGCACTGGACTGGGCATCGACACCAACCAAAACAGCCGTCCTAATTCATAAACCTGCAGGTGTGATAGGTGGAACGCCTGGTGCAAAAGGAACGATTCTGTCGCAGCAGCAAATTAGGCAAACGTTGGATGCCACCCAGTCCTATGTGTTGCCGGCTCAAAAAATGTATATATCTCAAGTTTTGGATAAAATTGATTCAGATACTCGCAAGCTCACAGATGAAACGACCCGCAAGTATCTGCAGCGTTATGTACAATCGTTTATGCAATGGATAGACCAGGTACAAAGGTTGAATGAGCAGTAAGGATGTAAGCATAACCTATGAAACCTTCGATTAGCTGGTCGGACTGGTCAGCACACAGTGAAGTTTATTTGTTTGACTTGTACGGAAACTGAAAGTGACAGATACCAGGGCCCCTTCTAATGTGAAATTAGAGGGGCTCTTTTCCTTTGAAGTATTGGTGATAACCGAGTTGTCCGATGGCGATGAGAAGCGGGTTATTCTTTTCATAATCCGTTTATTATTGTAAAGTATGGGAAAAGACAACTAGATAAAGTGATGCATATTGAATGTTACTCTTACCATGAAACGTGAGGAGATTGCTTATGTATTCTTTATTAATCGTTGATGATGAAAGATGGGTTCGTCAAGGGTTGTGTTCTACCATTGATTGGCAAGCTGAAGGAGTCGAAGTGATTGGAGATGCGGAGGACGGAGAAGAGGCGTTAAGAATCATCCAAAGCCGGATACCGGATATCATCATCACGGATATCAAAATGCCGCGGATGGACGGTCTTGCTTTGATTGAAACGCTCAAGAATCGCAAACTCTCTTCGAAAATTATTATTATTAGCGGATACAGTGATTTCAGTTACGCCCAGAAGGCTATGCGATACGGGGCAGTTGACTACGTGCTTAAACCAATCGAGGAAACGCAGATGCTGGACGTTGTACGCAAATGTGTTAGTCAAATAAAGAGCGAGAAAGAAGATCATCTTGAATTTATCCAGATGTCAGAACGTATTCGTGAAAGCTTACCTCTGGCCCGGCAGCGCTACCTTGAAACTCTTCTCATAAATGAAAGCGCTTCAAATCAATATCTGAGGACGCTATGGGATCGGCTGAATATTCATTTGGACCCCAATCGTTTGAAGGTGAGCATTGTGAAAGTGTATGATTGGGGGCCGCATGAAAATAATCCGAAGGAGCATTATGTACTTCGACATGCCATTGGCAATATCGCTAAAGAAATCGGTAAAGTGGGGGGGAAGATAATAACATGCCCCTTGGATAATCATGAAGATACGGATCTGGCCGTTCTGCTGTCTCCAATAAATGAAGATGACCGAGGGAGCGGAAGCATTATGGAATCTCTCATTGAAGCATGCCGGCGGTATTTGGGGATCGGGATCAATATTGGAAGCAGCCAAATATGCGAGTACACTAACATCCATGCATCTTTCCGAGCAGCTGTGTATGCTGGCGCTTATGCGTTCTATGATGGTTATGGAAAGGTATACGATACAGAGCGGTTAGAGCAGCTTAAACCTCTACAAGTTCAGCCATATATAGGGCCAAATGGTTGGGGTATTCGGTTCGTGCATGCTGTGAAACTGGGCGATGAAGCCGCGCTCAGCGAATTGATTGATGAGCTGATTGCACATTTACAAATGAGTCGGGTGAAATATTCGCCGTATCAATTGCGAACCGGCTTAACAACGTTGTTCAGTGAAATGGATAAGAAATTGGAGTCAAGCTATTCCACCGAGCAGCACTCCGTCAGAAAAAAACTTATTATTCCTTACTGTGCTTTGCCGGAGATGAAAGACGAGCTGCTCGCAGTTGTCCGCCAATTCCAATATGGCCACAATACCTTGGGAAATCGGAAAAGGTTCATCGATATGGCTATCAAGTATATGGAACAGCATTTTACGGAAGCGATCATGATGAACCAGGTAGCCGAACATTTATTTCTAAATCCATCCTATTTCAGCAAAATTTTTCATGAGAATACAGGCGAGACGTTCAGCAAATATCTAATTCGCCTAAGGATGGACAAGGCAAAGGACCTTCTCAAAGATTCGACGCTTAAAATATATGAGGTGGCCGAACGGGTAGGTTATCAGGATTTTCGACATTTTGTAAAGCTTTTCAAAGAGCAAGAGGGGATGACCCCTGCCCAGTATCGGGATTTAGGCGTCAAGTAAGATGATTGAGGGGGAGTCTGTTTGAATCTTCATGCTCATTTAAAATGGCGTTCGATAGGCTATAAATTATTCATTTTATTTTTTGCAAGTATGTCCGTTTCCATCATGTTGATGGGGTATCTATCCTATCATAAAGCCAACGATATCATTAGTTCCAAAGTGTCACAAGTGGCTTGGCAAACTGTGCAGCAGGCCGACAGGCGGCTCGAATTGTTAATGAACGAGTATGATAACCGGTCTTTGCTCATTTTTGCTAACAAGGAAATCCAGAAAGGCATCGTCGGAGAATATCGGGAAAGCTATGATCAGAGTTACAACAATCAGCAAATCGCCAAGTTTTTGTCCAATTTGGTTAACGTAAAGAACGATATGCTGAACATTTATATTTTAGGTGAACGCAGCGCTTCCTACCGGTTTACGAACAACGGCTTTGCCGAGATTCCAATGGTGAGTAGTGAAGAACAAACACAAGATTGGTACAAGCAAATCAGAGCTGCGAACGGTCAGGTGGTATGGTATGGCATTCGTTCGCCTCTTGTTAAGTCCAATAACGACGAAGACAATAAACCTGTGTTTGTGCTCGGCAGATCCATCAAAAACTTCGATAATCTCGACCAATCTCTGGGTGTGCTGATCATGGAGTTTGATCCTGAGCCCATCCAGCAATTTTTGTCCGAGGTTGATTTTCAGGCGCAAGGCCATACGTTTATCGTCGACGGTAATGACACGGTTGTAGCTGATTCGGATGGTTCCCGGCTTATGCGGCCTTCCGGGCTGAAGCTTCCGCATGAAGACAGTGGGTTTTTAACCGAGGTGGTCGATGACAAGGAAGTGATGGTGGTCTATGATCAATCGAAGCTAACCGATTGGAAGCTTGTCGGCATGGCGCCGATCCAAAATCTCGTCAACGATTCGAGAGAAATCGGTTACTACACGGTGTATCTGGTCATTGGATTCAGCGTTGTGGCCATCGCGCTTGCTTTCTTAGTCGCCAAGCAAATGCATAAGCCTGTCAGGATGCTGCTCTGGTCCATGCGCATGGCGAGAGAAGGCGACTTCGACGTTCAAATTACGAATGGTCGAAGCGACGAATTCGGCATGTTATTTCATAGTTTTAATACGATGGTTACGAGAATCAAGGATTTAATCGATGAAGTATATATTCAAAAACTATTAAAAAAAGAAACGCAATTGAAGATGATGGCCTCTCAAATTAACGCTCATTTTGTATACAATACGCTGGATTCCATTCATTGGATTTCCCGTATTTATAAAGTCGATGAGATCAGCACGATGATCTTCGGTTTGTCCAAATATCTGAGGATCAGTTTAAGCGAGGGGAACGATTTTGTCACCGTCAAGGAAAGTTCCGAATTGCTAGAAAGTTATTTGTCGATACAAAAGGTGAGGTATCAGGACAAATTTACGGTGAGCATGAATATAGATCCGTCGATACTGCACTACCGGGTCCTGAAATTCGTCTTTCAACCGCTAGTGGAGAACGCGATTTATCACGGCTTAGAAAATAAGCGGGGAAGCGGTCGCTTAGACATCAGATGGAGAATGGAAGGCCAAATTCTTTATTTCGAAGTTGAGGACGACGGTATCGGGATCGAACCTGATAAAATGGCGGAGCTAACAGAAGTGATGGCAAGTGAAGAGGTAGTCGGAGAACATAATTTTGCCCTGAGAAATATTAATTCGCAAATCAAATTAACTTATGGCAAGGACTTCGGGCTCTTCATTGAGAGTACAACGAATGTAGGCACGAAAGTCACCTTAGTCATCCCATTACGATAACAAACAAAAATAACACACTAAAAACAAAAATCCCCTCGTTAAAGGAAAGAAGTGAAAGCGCCTACAATAAGGATAAGCTCATAAGCGAGCGACAAACATAAAGGAGGACAAATATGAACAATGAAAAGGGACGAATTGGTTGGCAAAACAAAAAGTTAGTTGCACTGCCTTTGGCTGCAACGATGACGATGGCTTTGGCAATAGCTGGTTGCAGTTCGACGAACACCACATCCAGCAGTCCAAACAATAAAGGGACAGAAGTCAAAAGTACGGAAAGCAGCAGCCCTAAAGCTTCTGCAAGCTCGAGCGGACCCGTTACGATCGATTTTTGGTTTCCGTGGGGCGGAGACTATCAAAAGGATTTTAAAGCTAATGTTGTCGATGTATTCGAAAAGCAGCATCCTGATATTAAAGTGAAAATGACATTCGTCGAGACGACAGGTCAAACACAGGCCTCCGATAAATTACTTACAGCCATCGCAGGCGGCAATCCGCCCGACGTCGCTCTGTTCGACCGATTCTTGATCGGTTCCTGGGCGGCGAAAGGCTCTCTGACGGACTTATCGGAATTTGTGAAGAGCAGCGGCATTTCTCCGAATGATTATTATAAAGGGCTTTGGTCCGAAACCGTCTATAAAGATAAGGTATATGCCTTGCCTTGGGGCACTGACAATCGAGGTATGTTTTACAACAAGACGTTAATGAAAGAAGCCGGACTTGATCCGAATAAACCGCCGCAAACGATTCAAGAATTGGATCAAATGGCCGATAAAATTTTCAAAAAAGGCAGCAACAACAAATACTCACAAATTGGCTTCATTCCATGGATGAATCAAGGGTTCCTCTATACCCAAGCATGGAACTGGGGAGGTAAATGGGAGGATAGCAATCATAATTTGACACCGAACGATCCGCAAAATGTGAAGGCGCTTGCGTGGATGGCCAACTACGCCAAAAAGTATGATATCGGCAACCTAACCAGCTTCTCGGACGCGATGGGACAAACGGGCATGAACCCGTTCTGGACGGGAAAGGTTGGATTTGAGTTCGATGGAAACTGGATTTTGAACGATTTGGCAAAATACAAGCTAAACTTCGATTGGGGCGTAGCTCCGATGCCGGCGGCTGAAGGCAATAAATCAGTGACATGGGCGGGCGGTTGGTCGTATGTCATTCCGAAAGGCTCCAAGCATCCGAAAGAAGCGTGGGAATTCGTAAAATTTGTAGCGCATAAGGAAGGCACATTGCTCTGGGCAAAACGGCCGAAAGCCGGTAATGATATTACGGCTATGCCGAGCGTTAACGAGGAGTTGAAACTGTCCGATAATGCGAACCTGAAAGTATTTCTGGACTTAATGCCTACAGCCTTCACAAGACCCGTTACACCAGTTGGCGCTTTCTTATGGAACGAAGCGATGCGGGTTCAGGATTTAGCGATTCATGGAAAAGGGGACGCACAAGCGCTCCTTGATGAAGTGAAAAAGAATGTAGATGGGGAATTGGCTAAGATGGGCAATTAAATGTTGCTTTAAAGATAGAGGGCAGGGCGAACAGCGTTGCCCTCTATCTTTTTAGTTGAAAAGGAGGGAATAGCATTGACTGTGATGGATACAAAATCTTCCGAAAAGAAAATAATGGCTTCAACAGATTTGGTTAAAAAAAGGAAAACGCGATTCGAAAAAAAGATTGCCATGTTCGGCTTTATCTTCGCACTGCCCTGGATTGTCGGCCTGCTTCTCTTTCACGCTTTCCCGTTAGTCATGTCAGCTTACTACAGCCTAACCACCTACAGCATCCTTGAGCCGGGAGAGTTCGTAGGATTCCATAATTACGCAATTCTTTTTCAGGATAGGGTCTTTTGGATTAGTATGTATAATACCTTGTACTATACGGTCATTTTCGTTCCGCTCAGCATGGCGGTAGGCGTAGGACTAGCCCTCCTCCTGAATTTGAAAATACGTGGTCAAGGGATATATAGAACGCTATTTTTTATCCCTAGTTTGGTTCCGCCCGTTGCGACGACGATTATTTGGCTTTGGCTGCTAAATCCGCAGTTCGGGCTTGTGAACTATTGGTTGGATAGACTCGGCATCGAAGGCCCGCCATGGATTGGTAGCGAGGCCTGGTCTAAGCCATCTTTGATTCTGATGAGTTTATGGGGAACAGGGCAGGCGGTTGTTATTTACCTGGCGGGTCTGCAGGACATCCCACAAGATTACTACGATGCCGCCAACGTCGACGGAGCCAGTGCATGGCAGCGGACGAAGACGATTACGCTGCCACTGTTAACGCCCGTCATTTTTTTCAATTTAATTATGGGTACGATCAGCGCTCTGCAAAATTTTGTCCTGCCTTATACGCTCACGAACGGTCAGGGCACACCGGCCAATTCTATGATGTTTTACGTGATGTATTTATATACGAACGGTTTCGGATATTTAAAGATGGGATATGCTTCTGCCATGGCCTGGATTCTTTTCTTAATCGTGGTCATTTTAACAGCGCTAATCTTTGTCTCTCAGAAGCGCTGGGTCCATTATCAAGGAAAAGAATAGGAAGGGAGAGATTGTCATGGGAAGCACCGGACTTGGAACTTTTCAAAAAGTATGCGCACACGTCGTATTAATTGTGATTGGCGCCTTTTTTCTGTCGCCGTTTTTATGGATGGTCTCCACTTCGCTCAAAGCGAACAATGAATTGTTTCAGTGGCCACCAGTGTGGATTCCGAGCGTTATGGCGTGGAGCAATTATCCTGCCGCTCTAGACTATATTCCCTTTTTTAAATATTTGTCGAACACACTTACGATTGCAGGCCTATCGACTTTTGCGGTTTTATTTTCCTGCCCGCTGGTCGCTTATAGTTTGGCCAGAATTCCGTGGAAGGGGGCGAAGCCGCTTTTTGCCATTACGCTCATCGTTATGATGCTGCCTTATCAAGTAACGATGATTCCTATTTTTATCGCATTCAAAAATTTCGGCTGGGTAGGAACTAATATCCCGCTTTGGCTGCCGGCCTTTTTCGGCGCACCCTTTTTCATTTTCTTGCTCCGGCAGTTTTTTATGGGATTACCGAGGGAGCTGGAAGACGCTGCTCGGATTGACGGCGCTTCAGAGCCTCGGATTTATTGGCAAATTATGCTGCCGCTATGCCGTCCCGCATTATTGACAATTGCCCTATTCCAGTTCATGGGCAGTTGGACGGACTATCAGGGACCGCTCATTTATTTGTCGGATGAGAGCCAGTATACACTGATGCTCGGTATGCAGGCGTTTAAGTCTCAACACGGGGCGGAATGGCAGATGATGATGGCTACGCTGGTTATGATTACTTTGCCGATTATTGTGTTGTACTTCCTCGTGCAAAGAGCGTTTATCCGCGGAATTACTTTTTCAGGTATTAAATGAAAGAGGAGGCTAGTTATTCGATGAGCAAAATTCGTATTGGTATGATTGGAACCGGCGGCATTTCTCAATTGCATGGACGTCAACTGTTGGAATTAGAGGAGGTGGAAATTGCCGCGCTTTGTGATACGAGTGCCGCGAACCGGGAGAAGTTTGCTGCCAAGTTTGGCCTTGCCAAGGTGCAGCATTTTACTGAATATCGAGAGATGCTGAATCAGGCGGAATTGGATGCCGTGGTCATTTGCTCACCTCATACGCTGCACTTTCAACAAGCAACCGATGTGCTGAATAATGGGCTGCATGTGTTGATTGAGAAACCGATGACCTGCTCATCGGAGGAAGCAGAGCAATTGATCGCAACTGCGGAGAAGGCGGGTAAAGTGATGCAGGTCTCATACCAACGCCATTTTCAGCCGGAATTTCTATTCATTCGCAACGCGATCGCAAACGGTGAAATCGGCAGGCTGACGTCGATTACGGCTTCTTTGTATCAGGAATGGAAACAAGGAACAACTGGATTGTGGAGACAAGTTCCGGAGCTTTCGGGTGGCGGCATGTTGATGGATTCCGGCAGCCATATCATCGATGTGCTGCTCTGGACTACGGGCCTCACGCCGGTTGAAGTTAAACCAAGCCTGCATCTGCAGGGGGCGCCGGTGGAGATCGACTCCTTTACATCGATCCGGTTCGCTGAAGGCGCTGTCGCCGGATTGAATATTGTCGGTTATGCCCCTTGCTGGCATGAAACCTATGTATTTTGCGGCGAAGATGGGGGCATTTTTTACGACAATGGCAATATTACAATCCGCCGCCTCGGACAGAAACCTGTCGTGCCAGAGCTGCCGAAGGAAAAGACGAATCAGGATAAGAGCTTTATTGACGCCATCCTAGGGCGCCATGAAGTGAAGGTGCCGGGTTCCTTTGCCTTGAAAGTTGTAAAGTTTACAGAGATGATCTATCAAGCGTCCGGATATAAGCCTTACTAAGCCAATGGAAATATGAGGGAGAGACGAACATGAAGATGCCAATTGGAATGCGCATTCCGCCCAAGATCGGCGCTGAAGGGTTGGAGCGAGCTGCCGTATGGGCTGCCGGAGCGGGCTTGGACGTACTTGACGTTCCGCAATTGAATCGGGAAGTCAAACAAATCTGCGATAAGGCAGGAATCGGCATCGGTTCCGTGGATGCGGTACAGACCAGCTCGCTGTTAAGCAAAGATGAAGCCCGCCGGGAAGCCGCGGCGGGAGCGGTCAAGCAGCAGATGACGGAAATGGCTGCGCTTGGAGCGAAGATTATGTTCATGTGCCTTGTGCCAGAGGATCATACCATCCCGCGTCATGAGAGTTTCGCGATTTGGAAGGACACATTCCCGGAGCTTGTTCGCCACGCGGAGCGCCAAGGCGTTTATATAGCTATTGAGGGCTGGCCGGGACCGGCTCCTCACTATCCGACGATCGGCTGTACGCCGGAGATGTGGCGCGCCATGTTCGAGGCGATCCCATCCAAACATTTCGGCCTCAATTACGATCCGTCCCATATGGTAAGGCTTGGAATCGATTATTTGAGGGCATTGACCGAATTCGGCGAAAGAATTAACCATTGCCATGGCAAAGATACCGAAATATTGCATGACGAGTTATATGAATGCGGCGTCTTGCCGGCGACCTTCGGCGCCAAATACGGATTTTCCGAAGGATCTTGGCGGTATACGATTCCCGGTCACGGTGCGGTCGAATGGAGCAAGGTCGCCGTGAGACTAGATCGTCTGGGGTATCAAGGCGCCGTCAGCATTGAGCTTGAAGATCATCGCTTTTGGGGAACACTGGAGAAAGAGCAGGAAGGTATCGTTAAAGCAGTGGAGCATTTGGGTTTGTATTTCAAATAAGATCGGTAGAAGATCCACCTTCATATAAGCCTATCCCGTTCAGTTTGCAACTGTCGGAGTAGGCTTTTTGTCGTTGTGGTGCAGCATTCCATAATTTACTACGGCTTAATTTTTTGAAACACTTGAAGTTTTAACTAAGTTCCTCTATATTAGTTGATATATCAATGATTGATGAATCAACAATTGACTTATCAATAATTTTTCGGGAATAATTGGACTAAATTGTTGTATAAAGTACAACGTTGATACCCACTATAGTCGATATCCCCCCAAGAAGCTGCTGGTACGATTTAAGGAGGTATATTTTGCCCCATTCCGATGTCAACGAAACCGATTTATTTGATAAATTTCTGAGCCTCAATAAGCAAATAAGCACTAAATTTGAACGTTGTACGGGCATTAGTCCGTCGCGGCTTCGTCTCTTACATCAGCTTTATCAGGTTGATGAAATTAGTCAAACTACGCTGCAAAAAGAGGTTAACATTGACAGCGCAGCCGTTACGCGTCATTTAAAACAGCTGGAAGCAAGCGGAATAGTTTCACGGCGTATGAATCCTGACGATAATCGGGTCACTCTCGTACGTCTTACAGATCATGGACGAACAGAAATTATTTCTTTCAAGGAAGAAAAAGCACAATTCATTGCTCAGATGTTTAAAGATTTTAACGAAGAAGAGCGCAATAGGCTCTCAGATATGTTCCAACGCATGTTAACGAATATTAGCCAATACAGAGAGGAAAATACAAATGAATTACACAAAAACGAACGATTTTAAAGAAATCATTACAGGACGACGTTCAATAAAAAAGTACGACCCATCCGTCAAAATTAGTCGTGAAGAGATGACGGACATCCTGAAAGAAGCAACGCTCGCGCCTTCTTCCATAAATATGCAGCCTTGGCGATTCGTTGTTATCGAAAGCGCTGAAGGTAAAGCAGCACTCGCGCCGCTTGCTAAATTTAACCAAGTTCAAGTCGAAACATCATCCGCAGTCATTGCTGTATTTGGTGATTTAAACAATTCAGATTACGCCGATGAAATTTTCGGCAAGGCGGTCGAATTGGGCTATATGCCTTTAGAGGTAAAAGAAATGTCACTAGCTAAAATAAAACCACACTTCGCAGCTCTTGATCCGGTTGTAAATAAAGAAACAGTTCTTATTGATGCTGGTCTTGTATCTATGCAGCTGATGCTTGTAGCACGCGCGCATGGTTATGATACAAATCCAATCGGTGGTTTTGAAAAAGATAAAATTGCCGAAGCTTTTGGATTAGATAAAAATCGTTATGTTCCCGTTATGCTTATTTCAATCGGTAAAGCTGCTGATGGCGGTCATAAATCTGTACGTCTTCCAATCGACACCATCACTCAATGGAGCTAGTCACTACTTAATCGAAGAATGGAGGACCAACGTACAATGATTATTATTCATGCAGAATTCAAAGTTGATCCAGGCAAACACGAAGCATTTCTAAACGAGATTCAACCATTAATAGCCGCGTCGAGAGCTGAAGTTGGCAATATTTCATACGATTTGCTCAAAGATACAGAAATAGAAAATAAGTTTATCATGGTTGAAGTTTGGCAAGATCAAGCAGCAATTGCCAGTCATAATGCTAGTGATCATTTCACTTCTTTTGTTGGTCAAGCTGGGAATTTCCTGATCGCTCCCTTACAGGTAAAAGCCTATCATGGACAACCCGTATAAAACGAATGTTTCTAAATGCTAAATTAAAAAGGAGCTCAGGCCATGTTGTACAGCTGGCGAGCTCCTTTTTTTTCTGCTTCTTCAGTCTAACTTCTTGATCGAAACTTGATCGATTTGCAATGAAGTTAAACCCGGTGAATCCACATAAAATCCGATATCCAAGCTGCCATTCGTTACACTAACGGTTGCTTGAACTTGTTGATACCCTTTGGCTGGACTAATGTTCTTGTATAGGGTCTTTGCACCATAATCACTAAGCTCCATCCGGACTGTCGTTGGCTTATTTCCATATAACGTCTCTTTGACCCATGCGCTGACAGTATAAGATCCATTCGGAATTCCGGTTAATTTCTGATGAATACTTTGCTTATAGGCTTTGGTGTCCCAGAAATAGAGCTTGTAGTTACCTTTATACGCATCGTAGGAATCAACGCCGTACTTTGCTGTTTGACCTATTGGATGCCACTCCGACCAGCCTCGAATGTCACCGCTTTCAAAATCCCCATTTTGTATGAGCGAAGCGTCAATGTCGGCTAACCGATTCTTGTCGAGCACAAGACTATCCAAGTGAATCTCACCCGTATCTGATGCCGTACGCTCTATGGTTACTAGGTTCACACCCTTTTTCAAATGAATGCGATCATTCTGGTTCATCCATGACTGCCAAGCTGAAGTCGAACCAAATGTGACGCTCCTCGAAGGTTGAACCGCAATACCCTTATCATCGGTTACGCTTACATGAAGAGTGCTGCTTATTCCCGATGCATTCGCATAACGATAGGAGAGCGCATAGTCACCTTCTTCAGCTGCTTGGACGGCATAGACGATTTTCGCCCCGGTCCGATCCAACCCATCCACAAAACCGAATCCCTGATAACCCGCGTAATTATTGTTAAAATGCGTACCGCCAATCCAAGTAGCAACCTCAGCAGCATAATTCACCTTCGTGCCTTCAGGCTCAATTTTCACAACTTTTGATGCATGTTTCACAAGGTTCGGGCTGTAGGCAGTTAACTTGCCAAGGCTATTTCCTGTCCAGAGCTCGGTTGTATTTGCTGATTCCGTCAGTCCCAAATCTTTCAGATAATTGACCGAACGAGTAGCATTCCCATCGGATCGATTAAATAACCCGACAACCCAGCTGCCATCTGGTAATTGTCCAAGCCATTTTTCTGAATTCCTTGCCCCTGGATCGCTGCTAAATGAATGCCCATTATTATAGTAGGGTTTGCCTACGAACCCTTGATTATGGAGCTCAAGCATGTTCTTGTTTTTGTAAAAGCTGCCGGAATCGCCAATCGTGGAATATTGATCCGTGATTGCTATGGGTGAACCCGCCATGGTGAATAATTGAATGATGCTTTTGCGCTCTTCATCCGTTTTGAAAGTATTCATACGGATGAAATCCCCATCCAGAATCATATTAGAACCGCGGCCAGCGATGTCGGAAAATCCAGTGAATCCTTGGAAAGGGTTGGCCCACTGCGACCAGCCGTTCACCCAATGTTGACGTTGACCGCTTAAGTTTTCCCAACCGCCACGGGCGAGATCCTCATTGATACGGACCATATCACCATACGGCAGTTCGCCAGCTGCATGATTGTTCAAATGAGGCATAACGAGACTTAATTCCATCTCATCGCCGGCGGCTTCCTGCATCCATTTTAAGGCCGTCTGATAGTTCTTGGATCCATGATTAACCCCAATTGTCTTACCTTTATCTGTTCCAGTTTCATACCAAGACAGAAAATCAATTCGCAGGTAATGAACACCTAGCTGTTTGAAGTAATTCACATACCCTTGAATATACGCCTTCGCACCGGGCTTCGTAACATCTACCCAATACAAATCATCATTAAATTTATCAGCGGAGCTGGCAATGTCACTAATTTTGTAGTTCGTTCCGACAATTGTTTTCGTAGGATCTGCCGCGGCGCTCCGCGTTACCCACAACGGGTTATAGTAAACACCGAGTTTCATCCCTTTATTTTGAATGTAGGAAGACCAATAAGCCCAGTCATGCTGCCAGTTATCATTATGGGATACAATGTAACCGTTCTCATTTGTGCGTTGAGCACCCTCAATCCAGCCGTCGGAGGCTATCGTGTCATAGCCCGATGTTTTGTAATCGCTTGCAATCCAATCGATATTTTTCTTCCATTCTGCCTCGTTCATTGGAGCATTCCGTGTGTATTGATATTCATAAGTGCTCCAATAGAGGGGCCCAGTTCCATTTCTAGTAAATTGACTTTCCCTTGCTTCCGTCGTCTGAGTCCCTAAGGTCAGCATGAATAAGAGACTGGCGCAACCAAGCAACACTTTCGTGAATGATGTCATTGTCATGGTGGTCGTTCCTTTCTGTCAGTTGATCATGTTCACACCTTCATCATAACTGAAAGTTATCTGAGTGCCTATGACCTGTTTTAACCAATATATTTTAAGAGAAAGAGATACATGTCCGTGGCATTCCAAACTGTTTTGCATATTTTGAACATAAAGCTATTGATTTTACTTGAGAGATGGTGATATTTTTGAAGATTCGAAAAGCGATCATACCTGCTGCAGGTCTGGGCACGCGTTTCCTACCGGTGACCAAAGCTATACCCAAGGAAATGCTGCCTATCATAGATAAACCAACCATTCAATTTATCGTAGAAGAAGCGGTAGCTTCAGGCATTGAAGATATCATCATTGTGACTGGGAAAGGGAAGAAAGCGATCGAAGATCATTTCGATACCGCTTATGAACTGGAGAGCTATCTTAAAGAGCGTGAAAAGTTTGATCTTCTTGGGCGTGTGCAGGAGCCAACCCAGCTAGCAAACCTTCACTACATTCGCCAGAAAGAGCCTCTCGGACTAGGACATGCTATTTGGTGCGCTCGTTCATTCGTTGGAAATGAACCCTTTGCCGTGTTATTAGGAGATACATTTTTTGATGCAAAAACGCCTGCACTGGCACAATTAATCCAATATTATGATCGATATCAGAGGTCAATTATAGGTGTTCAGGAAGTAGAGGATCAATTCGTATCGAATTACGGAATTATAGAGGCTAAAATCCTGCAGGAAGGTTTTCATAGTGTATTAAACCTAATAGAAAAACCAGCTCTTCCCATGTCGCCGTCTAATTTGGCAATTCTGGGTCGTTACATTTTGACACCTCAGATCTTCGATATATTAGCCACTCAAAAGGCCGGCGTAGGGAAAGAAATTCAATTGACGGACGCACTGATTACATTGAACGAAATCGAAGCCATTTTTGCATGTGAGATAAAGGGGCAATGGCATGACATCGGAAACCATAGAGGATTTATTACTTCGATACTTTCTGAAGCGAACAAGAGAGCACATCTAAGGCCATGGCTTCGCGAGCACATAGAAAAAATGTTAAGAGAAACGGAGTGATAGATAAATGAAGCGTCTTAACATTGTGCAGGTCATTTCTAACTCCCCCAATGCACAGAAGCTGCCGCCAACGAATCAGGGAGGCACAGAAAAGATTGTCTATGAATTGACGGAAAATCTCGTGCGAAGAGGTCATCGGGTTACCTTATTTGCAGCTAGAGGGAGTCGAACAAGAGCTAAGCTTGTCCCGTTCCCAAAGGGTCTTCGTAACCAAGGAATAGCAAGGTATGTATTGAATAAGATGCCTCGAGATGTTGATGTTATTCATGATCATACGTTTAGATCTGTACTTGGTAGGCTCAATCACCGTATTCCGATCGTATGTACCGTACATCTCCCTGAAAAGCAGCGAGTAAAGAACCCTGTGTATGTTTCCAAACGAGCTAGAATGGTGATGGGCAAAAACCGTGGGCACTATGTCTATAACGGACTTAACCCAAGCGAGTATGAATTTAGTGATAAAAAGCGCAATTTCATGCTATTCATGGGACGTATTATGAGAGAGAAAGGTGTTCTCCAAGCCATTGAGATTGCGGAGAGAACGAAAAAAAAACTTATTATTGCTGGACCGATAAAAAATCATGCATTTTTTCGTAATGAAATAGCACCTCGTATCAAAAGAAATCCTAATATCCGTTTTGTAGGTCCTATTGGAGGAAAAAAGAAACAGAAGCTGCTCAAATATGCAAGTTGTTTGCTATTTCCGACGCTGTGGGAAGAGCCTTTCGGTCTAGTCATGATTGAGGCTATGGCCTGCGGCACACCTGTAATCGCTCTGAAACGTGGCGCGGTACCTGAAGTTATGGCGGGGTTTCCGCAATTCGTCTGTCGTTCTGTTAATGAGATGGTTGCTAAGGTAAAAGCAGGAAAATATCCGCCTCCGGCCGTACTTCGTCGTTATGTCATTCGTAGATTTACAACGTACCGAATGACAACCAAATACTTGAAAATATATCAAAAAGTAATGAAAAAGTAATCAGCAACAACCAGCACGCATTCCAAAGGGATGCGTGCTTTTTGCACGCTGTTGCCTATGGTTGAATATACTGCATTACAAATTCTGTTAACACCGTGGGAGGCTACGGGATGCGTAAATACACGGTTAAACGGGACCAACGCGATTTTCGGGATTATTTTTACCGAAGCA
Organism: Paenibacillus andongensis; assembly: GCF_025369935.1. Lineage (NCBI taxonomy): Bacteria > Bacillati > Bacillota > Bacilli > Caryophanales > Paenibacillaceae > Paenibacillus > Paenibacillus andongensis. The sequence continues at coordinate 3,089,082 of NZ_CP104467.1, forward strand.
TAAATTATATTAATGAATCGCAATTGCCCCGCAAAGTTGATTTGCGCAAGGAGCTGTCTCCTATCGTGAATCAGGGAAATTTAGGCTCTTGCACATCGAATGCCATAGTAAGCGGGCTGCGTGAGTATTGGCTTCGTCAAGAAAGAGATTCAACGATACGGCTTTCTCGCCTTTTTCATTATTGGCATGAGCGTAAATTAGAAGGTACGACGAATTGGGACTCTGGAGCAACTGTACGTGATGGCATGAAGGTGCTGCATAAAATAGGGGTATGTCCGGAAGCCGAATGGCCTTATCGTACAGCCAAATTTAAACAAAAGCCTGATGCTGAGGCGGAAGCTAATGCAGGAGCCTACCGTATCGAAGGGTATCATCGAATTCATGATTTGGCAGGGATCAAAGCGGCATTAGCGGATGGCCAGCCTGTTGTTTTCGGAATCTGGTTGTATCAATCCTTCGAAAGCCCACTGGTGGCAAAAACAGGGAGGATTCCTTACCCGAATCGAAAAAAAGAGCAAATGTTAGGCGGTCATGCCTTATTGGCCGTCGGTTATAAGGATGGTAAGCAGAAGGGTCAGGGAGTAGTCATCGTGCGGAATTCATGGGGAAAAGCATGGGGAGATCATGGCTATTGTTACATGCCCTATTCCTTTTTCAAAAACAACGTGATGACGTTTGATTATTGGACCGGTAAATAATCGACATCAGGGAGGTGCTGAATCTATGTTAAGTGTGGAAGATGCAAATAAAATCATTGCGTTCTTGTCTGCCGCTTATTTGGCAACCGAGGATGCAGAGGCAAGAGAAGAATTTCATCGATTGGCTAACGAGCTAAGGAAATCATCCGGTCAACCATTGGAGTAAATTGGAATCTCATCCGAAACGAGGGCGGCTTAAATGCCAAAAGAAAAGTTGATACTGCTCATATTAATTCTGTTTGTTTTACTTACTCTGATTTTCATCTGCGTATTCTAATTGAAGAAGAGGCCGGCTGCATAAGTTCTGCAGTCGACCTCTTTTTTGTTTTATTAACTAGAAGCCTTTGTACTGAGGTTCTTCATTTTCTAATTGCTGCACACGGGAGGCGACTTGATTTACGATGTCTTGCGTAGTAAGGGCCGCCGTTTCATACAACTGTTTGGCTTCTTGATTCTGCGTGCCTAGCGCAAATGTTTCTAAGCTTGCTTGCGCACTTTTAAGCGAGGCCAATGTTGTTTTTACTTGAGAAGCTACTGTCATGTTGTGCACCTCTTCTTTAAGATTTGTGTAGGATAGCAAACAAATTGATCGTTTTCAATTGATTGCGATCTTTAATATGCCCTAACTTTTCACCTGCACATATAACAATTTAATCCAATTAAGACTGATCATACTTGCTGCCTAAATAGCACATAATGAGGTTGTTTCGAGCTTTAGGGAGCGGAGGGAAAGCTTGTGGCAGATTGGGTGAGTATCGTAATCAGATCGTTTTTCGCACTAGTCTTTTTGTTTGTACTGACGCGAATTCTTGGTAAAAAACAAATATCTCAACTTACTTTTTTTGAATATGTTCTCGGAATAACGATTGGGGACTTGGCTGGGACTATTTCCACAGATGTGGATTTCAGATTCTGGCATGGGGTCATTGCTATTCTCGTCTGGGTTCTCATCCCTTTGACATTGGAAATTCTAACGCTCAGAAGTAAGACGCTACGGCTTTGGTTTGAAGGTGAAGGAACGGTTGTGATAAAAGATGGCAAAATTCTTGAAGACAATTTAAAAAAAGAACGTTACACGGGTGACGAGCTGTTGGCGCAGCTGCGAACCAAAAGTGTTTTTCGTATGGCAGATGTTGAATTCGCTATGCTTGAGGCTAGTGGGGATTTAAGTGTTCTGCTCAAAAGTGATCTCCAGCCTCTGACACCTAATCATTTGGGTATGAAGCTGAATATTGAGAAGCCTACGCAATCCGTCATCTTGGACGGTGTTATTCAAGATGAACCATTGGCCGCGGCGGGTCGAGGAAGAGGATGGCTACATAAAGAACTGGATAAGCTAGGTGTAACGAAAGAGAATGTGTTCCTCGCACAAGTAGACACGCATGGCGAATTAACGGTCGATCTGTACGATGATAAATTAAAAGTGCCTCAACTGAGTGAAAGGCCTGCATTATTAGCCACATTGAAGAAGTGTGAGGCGGATCTTGAACTATTTTCACTGACGACTTGTCATCCGCAAGCGAAGAAGATGTTCGAGGCATGCTCAGTGCAGTTAACCAAGGTCATTCAGGATCTGCGTTTGATTCTAAGAACTTAGAGCGTTTGAGGAACCAGGAGGGAAAACATGGCTAACAACAAGAAGAAGAATTTGACAATGACGCAGCAAGAATATCAGAAATTAGCGAAGAAGCAAGAACCAAAAAGACCCGTTCTAATCAATTGCCTTCGAGCCTTTCTCGTTGGTGGGACAATCTGTTTAATCGGTGAATGTTTCATGGAGATGTTCGTTAATTGGTTTGGTTTTACCGAAAAAACGGCAGGCAATCCAACAGTTGCCGTGATGATTATCATTTCCGTCATCCTGACGAGCTTTGGTGTGTACGATAAAATTGCCCAATGGGCCGGAGCGGGAAGCGCCGTTCCTGTAACTGGATTCGCTAATTCGCTTTGCTCAGCAGCTATTGAGCACCGGGCGGAAGGGCTCGTGCTTGGGGTAGGCGGTAATATGTTCAAGTTAGCTGGCTCCGTCATTGTATTCGGAACCGTTGCAGCCTTTTTTGTAGGTATCGTGCATCTTATCATTTCGGGTGGGGGTTGACCTTATGCTGAAGGGACATCAAAGCTGGGTCTTTGAGAATCGGCCCGTGATATTATCAACGGGGACTGTGGTAGGACCTGATGAAGGTCAAGGGCCTATTAGTGAAGATTTCGATATCGTCCACGGTGATTTGACCGTAGGTCAAAAGACGTGGGAAAAAGCCGAAAAGGCGCTGCTAGAGGAAGCTGCACAGCGAGCACTTGATAAGGCTGGGCTGGTTGGCGGCAGCATACAGTTCTATATTGGAGGCGATCTGATGAATCAGATTATCTCCAATACCTTCGCTGTGCGCACGCTGAATATGCCGTTTCTCGGCATATTCGGCGCTTGCTCCACATCGATGGAAGGGCTCGCGCTAGCCGCGCAGCTGGTGAACTCGGGAGCCGCCAACTACGTGATGGCCGGCACCTGCAGCCATAACTGTACGGCGGAGAAGCAGTTCCGTTATCCGACGGAATACGGATCGCAGAAGCCGCCGACAGCTCAGTACACAGTCACCGGCGCTGGGGTCGCTGTACTTGGCAAGACCGGTGAGGGTCCGGTCGTTACCTCGGCCACAATCGGACGGATTGTCGATATGGGCATCACCGATCCGTTTAATATGGGCGCTGCGATGGCGCCGGCAGCAGTAGACACCATTCAAACTCACTTCCGAGAATTGAATATTGAGCCTAGTTACTACGACCTAATCGTCACCGGTGATTTGGCAACCGTGGGTGTGAACATTGCGCGTGAATTATTTCATAAGCACAATTTTCCAATTGATCAAACGACATATGATGACTGCGGGTTGATCATTTATGATCGCGAGAAGCAGTCTGTCCAATCTGGAGGGAGCGGTTGTGGCTGCTCGGCCACCGTCACTTATGCTCATCTCCTTAAGCGCATAAAGAGTGGCGAATTGAAGCGAATCTTAGTCGTGGCGACTGGAGCTTTGCTTTCACCGCTTACTTTCCAACAAGGGGAAAGTATTCCTTGCATTGCACATGCTGTTTCAATTGAGTCTGGAGGGTTGTACGCATGAACTTTTTTTGGGCTTTTCTGATAGGCGGAGCCATCTGTGTATTGGGCCAACTTTTGATGGATGTGGGCAAGCTGACGCCCGCTCATACCATGAGCACACTTGTCGTGCTGGGCGCTATTGCAGACGGCTGTAATTTGTATGATCCTTTCATTGAATTTGCTGGTGCAGGTGCAACGGTTCCGATTACCAGCTTCGGCAATGCCTTGGTTCATGGGGCGTTAGAAGAACTTCATAAGGACGGCTATATTGGGATTATCACCGGTATTTTTAAAGTGACCAGCGCGGGGATATCCGCAGCGATCATTTTCTCCTTCATAGCTGCCGTATTTGTCAAACCCAAAGGATGAGATGAAGCTTATCAAGGGTTGTCTTAAAGACATATAGGAAGTTATACCTAAGTAGAGGCGTTAATTCGCTGTTTTTATAGATGAACCTAGATTATGCAGTTTAAAGATGGCTCCTGTATTCGTTGGGGGATCATCTTTTTTTCTGTTGCATTACAATGTTTCTTCAACTGGTCAGGATCATTCTGCCGCCGGAAGAAGCATAGACCATAGAAACAACATTTACACTAAAACTTAAAACAGGCTTCTACTATCTGACATTTGTCCATGCATTTCAAACGTCATTGAAATACAATAGTCTATCTTAATGCAGAAGGGAGTGAAGTGGAATGGGTTATGCTGCTGGGGGCTGTTATAGCGGTGGTTTGGGTACTAGTACGGCTGTTGTCTTGGTTCTTTTCATTCTTTTGGTTATTATTACCAGTACATTTGTATGGTAATTCATAACACACCTCAAGCTTTTTAAGAAACGGTAATAAGTGGAGGTTATAGGAATGTCCATTGACAATAATCGGCTAAAATCCCTTAAGGGCAAACATGTTTATGTTATGACACGCCAAGGGCAAGTTTTAGAGGGAATTTTGGATAAGAGCACGCGTGACAAAATCTATCTTCGTTCAAATGCCAATTCCGTAAGCACAAGTGCATTTATACCGTTCAGCCCATTCTTCAACCCAGTCACTCCACTTGTACTTTTTGATTTGTTAGCTATTGAGGAGTCCCCGTTTTTCTTCCGTAGGTCTCCGTTTTTCTTTTGGTAGTTCCGAGACTGAAATTGCTTGAAAGGAGTGACGACTATATGGGATACGCAACAGGAGCAGGATATGGCGGTAGCAGTTCAGCAGCAGTATTGGTTCTCTTTATTTTGTTGGTTATTATTACTATGACTTTTGCAATATAATACGCAGCAATAGAATATATTAATTTGAGATCCACAGCAGGCTGCTGCGGGTCTCTTTTTTTTGATTTTCATCGTATAGCACTTTGGATGGTTAAATTTAACAAATAAATTTAGAGGAATTACAAGTATACGGACGAAAAACTTTACTGTAAACTAGATTTACGCTCTTTTCCTATCATTTTTGAGGAATACGGACTTATGGAAGTATTTTCATCATAAATGGCAACGCAAACGCAATTTGTTAAGAAAAATGCAGCGAATGCTTAAGTCGTAAACTTTCTGAAACTTATCATATGCTTACGGCGTAAGTTTTCTTACGAAAACTCTAAGGAGGATCACACATGGAAACTGCCACCCATCATCATTTAGAAGTTCTAGCTAGATTGAAAGCGAATTTGGAATCATGCATTCTTGGCAAGAGCTCTGAGATTGAATTGCTGCTAACTGCGATGCTGGCTGGTGGGCATGTTTTACTTGAAGATGTGCCGGGTACAGGCAAGACTGTGTTGATTAAAGCGCTAGCTCGATCCATAGATGGTCAATTTCGCCGCATTCAATGCAATCCGGATCTATTACCTTCCGATATAACAGGTGTTTCTATATATCATCCCAAAGAAGAGAAGTTCCTGTTCCGTTCAGGACCGATTATGACGAACATTTTGCTTGTCGATGAAATTAATCGGGCAACAACCAAGACACAATCAGCTTTGCTGGAAGCAATGGAAGAACAACATATCACCGTCGATGGTGATATACACGAGCTTCCTTCACCATTTATGATGCTGGCAACCCAGAACCCGATTGACTTCGAAGGTACATATATTTTGCCTGAAGCGCAGCTTGATCGATTCATGATGAAGCTTAGTCTTGGTTATCCAAGTGAAGCCGCCGAGAAGCAGATGATTACGTCCCAAAGCAAAGTGCATCCGATGGAGGCACTGCAGGCGATCATGGATACATCTCAGGTGCTAGCCATCCAGGAACAGGTTCGTCATGTCCACTTGGATGAAGCAGTAGCCGATTATTTAGTGAACATAACAAGAAAAACACGTGATCATCAGGCCGTATTCCTCGGAGCTAGTCCTAGGGCAACGCTTTCCTTGGTTTTAGCTTCCAAATCCTTTGCATTCCTCCATGGAAGAGACTATGTGATTCCTGATGATATTAAATACCTTGCTCCATATGTTCTTGGTCATCGAATGATTCTTCATTCCGAAGCCCGTATGGACGGAGCCACGGTTTCTTCAGTTCTCGGCGCGATTTTCGAGCAAGTACGCGTGCCGGTACGATTGGAGAAGTGAGCCTATGAATCGACCGGTATTCAAACGATTCGGGGAACTTCCCCGGTTTCCGGCAGCTTTATGGCTACTTATTTCTTGTTTCACCGCTAGTTTATTGTTCCTGCTATTTCAAGGTGGGAAGCTGGCCTCTATGCTTTTTATCATTATCACTTTATTGTCGGCCTATTTACTTTCTGGCAACTGGAGTGGAATTAAACGTGCGCAAGGTTCACGCAAGCTTACAAATGTAGGGCAAGAAACGCAAATAGAAGCTGGGCAATCGCTGCAGATCGGTATTGGGGTGCAGATTCCGGGATTCTGGCCTATTCCTTATATGATGATTAAAGATCAGCTTATTCGACAGAATGGGGAAGAGACGATTTTCGAAGGCTCCATAGTTCCGGATTGGAAACGTAGAGGCGAATTGCTTTACAGTACACCTCCATTAAGAAGAGGGTATTATCGCTTTGGGACAACGGAGTGCCTAACCGAGGATATTTTTGGCTTCTTTCAGCATAAAGGACGATTAGAGCTTCAACAGCCAATCACTGTGTATCCACAAACGGTAGCTATACGGGAATGGGCACAATTTCATCAAATGCTTAAAGGCATGCAGCATCACTCTACAACGACGCGAGCACATCGTGAAACGACGCAAATTAATGGTGTCCGTGAATATATTTATGGGGACCGCTTATCACGTATACATTGGAATGCTACGGCAAAGACAGGTACATGGAAATCCAAAGAATTCGAGCGAGAATCCCTTCCCAAGACGATTATTTTATTGGATCGGAATGCCCGTGCTTATCGCGACGCTGCGGAATTTGAATTGGCGGTATCTGTTGCGGCTTCCTTATTTCGCTATGGAGCAAGTCGTGACTTGGCGCTTGGATTACTCTCGATTGGGAAGGAATCCTCTTACTTTGAGCCGAAGCAAAGTCAGAATCATCACAAGCAAATCATACAGCATTTGGTCGGTGTAGAGGCAGATGGTTATCACTCTCTTCACCAAATCATCAAGGAACGCTCAAGGGAATGGCCGGCAGGCTGCTTCTTTGTACTTATTTCTCCGCAAAAGGGCTCAGCGATGATACAGGTGATTCATCACCTGGAACATCTTCAGATGAATCCATGCCATATCTGGGTTCATACAAAGTCAAACCATACATTCAAACCGCAAGGAGCGGACATGGAAGGCAATCATGATGATTGGATAAAGGCGATTCGCTCGCAAGGTTATATGGGTTATGAGGTTAGTCAGTTGACGGACTTGCCTAACCTGTTGGGAGGGGCGAAACGTTATGCCTAACGTATTATGGAAAAGGATTTTACTGACAGATTGGTCACAGCGTGTCTCCGCAATGCTTACTGGTATTTACCTCTATCAATTTGTCATCTGGATCATGAAAGAGGATGGGCTTTGGTTGCCTGAAACGGTCGCCTTTGTGACAGGAACCCTCATAATTGTAGCGATTACTTACCTCATACCGCACTTGCATCGCAGCTGGCGTTCCTTGATTCAATTCGGTTTGATTATATGGCTGCACGGCATTGGCATGAACTATCATTTTGTGGCGGTTAAAGTGACCGCTTGGCAAGATGCGGTGAAATGGATTGCTCTGAATGCAGGGCAGCTGGAACCGTACATTTGGTTTAGTTTAATTGCGTGGATTACTTATTTATTTGCGATGTGGTCTATCCAATCGAGAATGCGCGTATTTGTCCTTATTTTTGTCAGTATTTTATTTTTTGCTATTCGTGATTCATTCAGTGTGATCTTTTTATGGCCGCAAGTTGCTATGATCATATTTTGCGGATTCTCACTATTGATGGTGCAGCATTTTAGTCAACTGAAGAGGCGTGCTCCGGTCATTTGGGAAACGATTACGGATTACCCTTCAACCCTTGTTGTTCCCGTTCTATTGATTGTTGGTATCACTTTTCTAGTTGGACTATTAGCCCCAACTGTGAATCCCATATTAACGGATCCTTACACGGCTTGGAAAGTAAGCCGTGGTGAAGCTGTTCCTCTACTTGGTAAAGGAATCAGCGTCACGTCATCTTCGAACGCCGATGCTTCTTCCGGCTATAGTCGGGATGACAGCCGGCTTGGCGGCGGTTTTCGGTATGATTACACGCCGGTTATGACCGTTGAAACGAGTAAGAGGACCTATTTCCGAGGCGAAACGAGATCGCTATATAACGGAAAAGGCTGGGAGCTTAGCCCCGTGGAGCGTAAATTGCCAGTTAATCGTGTGAATGGTAATCCGCTGCCGCTAGATCCGCGATTTGATTTGTCACTTTTGAAAACCAAAGAAGTGACCCAAACGATTGTCATGGATAGAGAGGAAGTATTTCCCGTTTTATTTGGGGGATTCGCCATCCAGAAGATTGTTGAAGTGAATAAAGGTGAGAATCCGTTTCAACGCTTGATATGGTCTCCGCGACAGTCCGAACTGCGTTATGTAGGAAGAAATAATTATCCTAAAGATTACACAATCGTTACCCAGGAACCTATCCTGGAAGAAGCATTATTGCGAGAAGTCAAATCAGACTATACGAATAAATTGGAGTGGGCAGAGTATCTACAAGTGCCTGCCGACCTTCCTGAACGTGTGAAGCAGCTAGCTGTTGAAATTACCAAGGCAGCGACGAATCCTTATGACAAAGCGAAAGCCATCGAGAAGTATTTATCCGATCATTATCCGTATACGAATACGCCAGATGAAAGCAAGGGCAAGAGCAAGGATTTCGTAGACCGCTTCTTATTTGAAGTGAAGCAAGGGTATTGTGATTATTACTCATCGTCTATGGCTGTACTCGCTCGTTCTATTGGGCTTCCAACTCGTTGGGTGAAAGGTTATTCATCGGGAACCTCACCGATTCCCGCGGAAATTAGGGATTTAGGGATTCTGAGTCAATTGGGTTCTGAAATCGATGTGAATGGCGCAGGTACCTATACAGTTAGAAATTCGGACGCGCATTCTTGGGTTGAAGTGTACTTTGAAGGCTTTGGCTGGATCCCCTTTGAACCGACCTCAGGCTTCAAACTGCCGACTGTGTTCCCGGAGCAAACACCGCCACCTGTTGACCTATCAACGGGAAGTGACCCTGTTACTTTGCCTGACGAAACGAAAGCAGCTCCGAGCTTTACTTGGTTGTGGTTGACATTAAGTGGTATAGTAGCTGCCGCGCTAGTTGCATTCGTACTATTCTTTATTTTAAAAAGCGACTACTGGAGAGCATGGCGAACAAACAGGAAGAAAAAGCAAGCCGTTAATTTTAATCAGAAAATCATCGTTGAATTCGAAAAACTGCTGCGGCTAAGCCGTCGCAAGGGCTACACGAGACATGAGCACGAAACCGTGCGAGAAGCGACGACAAGGTGGTCGAACCAAAGCAAGTGGATGAAAAAAGAGCTGGAAACAGTACTCGAACTGTTTGAGCGCGCGAAGTACAGTCAGCAGAATTCCACTGAAGTCGACTATCAGACTGTTAGTCAATCTATTATTCGATTAAAAGAACAAATGAAATAGGACAAAGAAGCCACTCACCTTTCGAGGTGGTGGTTTTCCTATGAGAGGAGATTATTATTTTATGGCTTTTATCGACTGTCATTTTTATTCAGATTCCCTTGGTGTTTCAGCATCTACGTATGTCATTTTGCCGCAAGCGGCTCAAAATCAAATCGGGTTGGCATCTGCGGTTTATGGGAGTAAGCATCCTACGCTATATCTGCTGCATGGCTTATCTGATGATCATACCATTTGGATGCGAAGAACCTCGATTGAACGGTATGCTTCGCAGTTGGGGATAGCAGTAGTCATGCCTGCCGTCAATCGCAGCTTTTATACCGATATGGCGTTCGGGCCGAAATACTGGACGTTTATTAGTGAAGAATTGCCTGCTTTAGCAAGATCATTTTTCCCGCTAGCTGAGGAAAGAGAAATGAATTATGTGGCAGGCTTGTCCATGGGTGGCTATGGCGCAATGAAACTTGCACTTTCACATCCGGATCGGTTTGCAGCAGCGGCAAGCTTATCTGGGGCATTAGATATATCGTATCGGGCAACGAATTTCCCTGACGATTTCAAACTGATTTATGAAGATGTGTCCAAGATTAAAGGCAGCGAGAATGATTTGTTTTATTTGGCAGAGCAGATGTCAGGCGCGACTAAACATTCCCCTAGGCTCTATCAATGCTGCGGTACGGAAGACTTCCTTTATGAAGATAATATTCGTTTCCGAGATTACTGCCGCGAATTGGGCTTGGATCTGACCTACGAAGAAGAGCCAGGCGAACATGAGTGGGGCTATTGGGATCGTAAAATTCAAAACGTATTGAATTGGCTGCCGCTTCCAGCCCGTTCCTAGTGGGAAAATATGTTCTTTTCTTTTTGCAACAAGTGGATCACTATGGTATAGTCACGTATATAATATAGGGATCTTTGAACGTAGCTCGTAGTTCTAGGTCTCTCCACTTTGCGAGGAAGCAGTTGGAGGTAATTTGTTTGCTGAAAAAGCTAGTGCCCAGACAGTCTGTACATACGATCTATGATATTGATGCCAATCACCTATGGGGATTTGGTGTTCGTGGTATTATAACAGATCTCGATAATACACTCGTAGGCGCACGAGATCCTCATGCGACTCCAGAGTTAATAGAGTGGTTGAATCGTTTGCAAAAAATGGGGTTCAAGGTCGTCATCGTGTCCAATAATAATCATGGACGGGTTTCAGCCTTTGCTGAGCCGCTTGGTATTCCTTTCATTCACCGAGCCAAGAAACCAACGAACGTTTCATTCCATAGAGCCATGAAGCTGCTTGGTACGAATGCTAGACAAACAGCTGTCATTGGTGATCAAATGTTAACAGACGTTCTCGGAGGCAATCGGATGGGGCTATACACGATCCTTGTTCAACCCATTTCAATTAAGGATGAGGGTTTTTTCACGAAGATCAATCGCCGTATTGAGAAATGGGCTTTAGCAAGGATGAAGAAATAGGAGGATTCATGAGTACAGAAACGATTAATCATTGTGCGGGATGCGGCGTATTGCTGCAAACGGAAAAAAAGGGCAAGCTGGGCTATATCCCGGCTGAAGCGATGCAGAAGGAACCGATTATTTGTCAACGCTGCTATCGCATTAAGCATTATAATGAATCTTCGAGTATCACACTGCAGCAGGACGACTTCCTTAAATTACTAGGGCATGTCGGTCAAACAAAAGCGCTAGTTGTGAAAATCGTAGATATTTTTGACTTTGAAGGCAGTATGATTAGCGGTCTTGCACGCTTTGTGGGTACGAATCCTGTTCTGTTAGTCGTAAACAAGATTGATTTGTTGCCTAAAGTGACGAACGCAAACAAGATCATTAACTGGGTACAGCGCAGAGCCAAAGAGGAGAACCTCAAGGTTGTTGATATCGTCCTTTGCAGCGCGAAGAAAAACATCGGCTTCGATCGTGTTATTACAGCTGTACAGGAATATCGCGGCAACATGGATGTTTATGTAGTTGGTGCAACGAATGTCGGTAAATCAACGCTCATTAATCGGTTAATCAGTGATTATAGTGATCTGGAGTCGGAGCTTACGACATCACAATACCCTGGTACAACGCTGGATCTGGTCAAAATCCCGCTGGATGATGGTCGGTTTATTGTGGATACACCAGGAATCGTGCACACGCATCGTTTAACTGAAGTTGTGAAAAAGCGTGATTTAGCTAGAATCATGCCGGACAAACCGCTGAAGCCGATGGTGTTTCAATTAAATGCAGCGCAAACGTTATTTTTTGGCGCCCTAGCTCGATTTGATTTTATTAGCGGAGAACATCAATCATTCACTTGCTACACGTCTAATGCCATTCAAATTCATCGTACAAAGCTGGAAAAGGCTGATGATTTATATGAAGAACATAGAGGTGTCATGCTTGTGCCACCTAATCTTGCGGACTTGGACGAGCTGCCTAAGCTTGTGAAGCATCCGCTGCATATTCCGAAGGGGAAGCAGATGGATGTGCTGATCTCTGGTTTAGGCTGGATTAAAGTGAACAGCTTAGCTGGAGCTCAGCTTGCCGTTCATGCGCCGAAGGGGATTAAGGTTATCACGCGTGAGTCGTTGATTTAGGGGGACAAGAGGAGAACATGGAGAAACTGGTGACGAGCATCGACAGTCATACCATTCTATTTGGGGTTTTCGGAGATCCAATACGGCATTCCCGTTCCCCGATTATGTTGAATCGGGCTTTTCAGGAAGCAGGTATTAACGCAGTTTATGCTGCTTTCCACGTTCGTCCTGAAGAACTTGGGGATGCAGTTCGCGGGATAAGGGCATTGGGATATCGAGGTATCAACGTAACGATTCCGCATAAAGTGGAGGTTATGCAGTACTTGGATGAAATCGATGAAGGGGCTAGGATCGTTGGGGCGGTGAATACCATCGTTCATGAAGCTGGCAAGCTCATCGGTTACAATACGGACGGTATTGGCTATGTGCGATCACTCAAGGAAGAGACAGGTATTGAACTGAAAGGGAAAAGCGTTCTTCTCCTTGGGGCTGGTGGAGCTGCCAGAGGCGTTGCCTATGCGCTTGCCAAAGAAGGAGCTCGCCGTATCTACATCGCGAATCGTACCAAAGAACGCGCCTTGGAGCTTGCCAACACAATCAATGCTTACACGGAGGCGATTGGACTTGGCATGGACGAGTTAGGACCTGTTGTAGATGAGGTCCAATTCGTTCTGAATACTACTTCGGCCGGTATGCATCCTCATGTAGATGAAGTGCCATTACCGATTGAACTTCTACGTTCGCATCATCTGGTCAGCGATCTCATTTATAATCCGCGAATTACAAGATTTCTTCGTGAAGCGGAAGCAAGAGGAGCCCGCATACATGGCGGACTCGGTATGTTTATTTATCAAGGTGCTTTTGCCTTTGAATATTGGACTGGCACCCCTGCGCCCGTTGCGGCGATGAGACAGGTGGTAGAACAGTCGTTAGCTGAATAAGAATGAATAGAGGGACATCCATGTTAACAGGCAAACAGAAACGTTATTTGCGCTCAATGGCGCACCATTTAGATCCGATTTTCCAAGTAGGAAAAGGCGGCGTAAACGATCATTTAATCCGTCATATTCAAGAAGCTTTGGAAGTTCGTGAATTAATTAAAATTACTGTGCTCAACAACAGTGGAGAAGACCGCGACGAGGTCGGTACTGAATTATCCGAAAAGTCTGGTGCAGAGCTCGTGCAGGTTATTGGTAAAATCGTCGTGCTTTACAAAGAATCGCGTGACAAGAAGAAGATTGAACTGCCGCGCTAAAGAGGTGGAAGTATGCTTGTCGGAATAATGGGTGGCACCTTCGATCCTATTCACAGCGGTCATCTGATCGCGGCGGAAAGAGCGAGGGTGGAAGCAGATCTCGCGGAAGTGTGGTTGATGCCGGCAAATGTGCCGCCGCATAAGCCAAATGCACCGAAAGCAACGACGAAGCAGCGATGGGAGATGGTTTGCCTTGCTGCGGAAGGCAACCCTTTTTTTCGTCCAGTTGATATCGAAATCAGCAAAGGCGGCGTATCTTATAGTATCGATACGATTGAGCTGCTCTGCAAAGAATATCCAGGTACGGAATTTGCTTATATTATAGGTGCGGATATGGTTCAATATTTGCCGCAGTGGCATCGCATTGATGACATCGTGCGGCATATTCGCTTTATCGGATTAGCTAGACCTGGTTATGAACTTGATTTGTCTCAAATGCCTATTAATATTCGTAATCGTGTAACAATTGTACCGATGCCGCTTGTTGAAATTTCGTCAACAGCTATTCGAAAGGAACGGCTAATGAAAGGTTCTGTCCGTTACCTTGTCCCAGACTCGGTGAATCGTTATATGGAGGTGAACCGGTTGTATGAATCGTGAAGAACTGATAACGGCGGTAAAGGAACAAATGCCTGAACGCCGCTGGCTGCATACACTCGGTGTCATGGAAACTAGCGTCATTTTGGCGAAGCGCTTTGGTGGAGACCCGATCAAAGCCGACCTTGCGGCTATTTTGCACGATTATTGCAAGTATTGGCCCGTTCAGGAGCAAGCTAAGATTATCCGCGATAACGGATTGCCCCAGGACTTACTGGACTATGAGAAGGAGCTGTGGCATTCGCATGCTGGAGCTTATATCGCTAAGGAGCAATTTGGCATCCAGGATGAGGAGATCCTAGATGCCATCCGATATCACACCTCCGGCCGTGTTCAGATGACTTTAATGGACAAAATCGTATGCTTAGCGGATTATATGGAGCCTGGACGTGATTTTCCGGGTGTTGATCTCATTCGCGAACTCGCTGAGCGAAGCCTAGAGAAGGCGCTGGTCGCCGGTTTTGATTCTACAATTAGCTTTTTAATTGCCAAAGGAAAACGGATTTATCCACTTACTATTTTGACTCGAAACGATTTGATTACACAAATAAACACTTAAATCTTGGAGGATGATTGAATGAGTAAAAACCCAGAAGAAATTTTGGCTTTTGTTGTTGAGGCTGCTGAAGATAAAAAAGCGGCAGATGTGGTAACCCTGAACTTGAAAGGCGTATCTTTAATCGCCGATTATTTCGTTATTTGTCACGGGAATTCCGAAACACAAGTGCAAGCGATTGCCGGCGAAGCTAGAAAGAAAGCGCATGAGCACGGCGTTACTATCAGAGGCTACGAAGGTATTGATACAGCAAGATGGGTTCTGCTTGATCTAGGGGACGTTGTTCTACATGTTTTCCACCGCGATGATCGTGAATACTATAATATCGAAAGACTTTGGTCCGATGCCAAAGTTGTGGAGCGCGTATGAGAATGGAAGCAGGATCCCTTGTTACCCTAGAAGTAGCGAGGGAAGTTCCTCCTAACGGTTATTTCTTAACTGACGGCCAGCAGGATGTACTTCTGCCTTATGCGGAAATCGTAGGCAAGATTGCGCCCGGTGAACGTGTTGAAGCCTTCTTGTTCCACGATACGCAGGACCGATTGATGGCTACGATGAAACGTCCTCTTCTTCTCATGGGCGAAGTAGGACTCCTGGAAGTCGTAGATATTCATCCTAGATTTGGATATTTCCTGGAAATGGGCCTGGGTCGCAACCTATTGCTTCCCTACCGACATGTACCGGAGCTTGAGGAACTGCGTCCTCAAGTAGGGGATAAGGTATTTGCCATATTAGCTCACGATCGGCAAGGACGTTTAATTGCTAAGCTGGCTCTGGAGGAGGACCTGGCTCCTCTTTGCGTTCGTGCACCCTCGAGTTGGAGTAATCAGTGGGTCAAAGCACGTGTGTACAGACCGCTGCAAATTGGTACCTTTGTCATTTGCGAAGCCGGAGTCCTTGGCTATGGTGTTATTGGACTTATTGCTGCTCCTGAACGGACACGCTTGCTGCGTGTAGGTGAGTTGGTTGAAGTACGGGTCGCATTCGTGCGTGAAGAGGATGGACGGGTCAATCTATCGATGCGACTCCGGAAAGAAAAAGGGATCGATGAAGATTCGGAGCGCATTTTGAGTGTCCTCCAAGAACGGCCGGGGAATGCGATGCCATTTTCGGATAAAACGTCGGCTGATATTATCAAAGATCGATTTGGCCTCAGTAAAGCGGCTTTCAAACGCGCATTAGGCAAGCTTATGAAGGACGGGCTCATTTATCAAGAGGATGATTGGACCTATCTGAAGCAAGAGGAGACGCAAGGTTAACATGAGTTACGAAAAATTCGCGTACACCTATGATCGCTTGATGAATAGCATGCCATATGAAGATTGGCTTCGTTTCGTGAAAGAAAGCTTCGAACGATTTGGTATGCAACCATCTACGATTGTTGATCTGGGCTGTGGTACCGGGAATTTGACGATTCCTTTAGCCAAGGAAGGGTACCAGCTGACAGGTATTGATTTATCTGAAGATATGCTGGCAGTTGCCGAGCAAAAAACGGGAGAGTACAAAAGTCAACTGCGCGGTGGAGCCATTCATTGGGTACAACAGGATCTACGTGAGTGGGACCTCGGTGAACAAGTGGATGTCGCGCTTTCGATCTGTGATAGTCTCAACTATTTGTTAGAAGAAGAAGATATCGTGGACGCTTTCCGTCAAACCTTTGAGGGGCTTAAGCCAGGCGGTCTTTTCCTTTTTGATGTGCATACACCTGAGCAGTTGTTCGCTTATGCAGACTCTCAGCCCTTTTTCTTGAATGAAGACGATGTTGCCTACATATGGACAAGCGAGTTGAATGAAGAAAGAGTGCAGATTGAGCACGAGTTGACCATATTTGTCAAAGATAGCGGCTTGAATACGTTCCGACGCATCGATGAAACTCATCAGCAGCGAGCTTATTCTTTGCAATGGCTTAAGGACACGCTGCTTACTGTCGGTTTCACAGAGGTGCATATGGCTTCTGATTTTACTTGGGATGAACCTACCTCTATGACAGAGCGAGCTTTCTTTATTGCAAAGAAATAACGTCAATGAAGTCCATTGCGGCTTGACAGTGCGGCATTATTTTACATATAATCAAAGCTAATTAGATTGTTAAAGCTTAGAAGAGGATTAGTAACTTGTACAGCATCTCTCAGAGAGCCGGATGTAGGGTGGAAGCCGGTAGATGTCAGTCTTGTGAACTCGCCTTGGAGCTAGAAGGTGAATCGCCATTTAAAGCGGAGAGACTTTGAGTTACACTTAAAGATCCCTATAAATAGTGCTAGCCGGATCGTCTCACCCGCGTTAAGGGGAAGAGTGAACACGGGCAAAGAATGCCTTGTGTTAACTAGGGTGGTACCACGGGAATCTAACCTCTCGTCCCTAGCGATATCCGCTAGCGATGAGGGGTTTTTTGGCGCTTACAGCGCTTAGAACCATGGATAGGATAGCTGTACACAGGGAGGATTTTACACATGACACAGGAAACGAAAGAAACCAGAGAAACAAAAGAGCAGCAAGGCTATAATCCACAAGCTATTGAGCCGAAATGGCAAGCTTATTGGGATGCGAAGAAAACATTTAAAGTGCTTGAAAATTCGGATAAACCGAAGTTTTATGCGCTGGATATGTTCCCTTACCCATCTGGAGCTGGTCTGCATGTAGGACATCCAGAAGGCTACACAGCAACAGATATCGTTTCACGTTTCAAACGGATGAGAGGCTTTAACGTCCTTCATCCAATGGGATGGGACGCTTTTGGACTTCCTGCTGAACAGTACGCACTGGATACGGGAAATGATCCGCGAGAATTCACCAAGAAGAACATTGATACATTCCGTCGTCAAATTAAGTCACTAGGCTTCTCGTACGATTGGGATCGTGAAATTAGTACAACAGATCCTGAGTATTACAAATGGACACAATGGATTTTCATCCAGTTGTACAATAAAGGACTCGCTTATGTGGATGAAGTACCCGTAAACTGGTGTCCTGCGTTGGGGACTGTTC
The DNA here is from genome assembly GCF_025369935.1 of Paenibacillus andongensis. Taxonomy (NCBI): domain Bacteria; kingdom Bacillati; phylum Bacillota; class Bacilli; order Caryophanales; family Paenibacillaceae; genus Paenibacillus; species Paenibacillus andongensis. Next base: position 3,106,893 of record NZ_CP104467.1, read on the forward strand.
TTGCAAATGAAGAAGTGATTGACGGTCTGAGCGAGCGCGGTAACCATCCCGTTATTCGTAAGCCAATGCGTCAATGGATTCTGAAGATTACTGAGTACGCTGAACGTCTTCTTGAAGATCTTGAGGAGCTGGATTGGTCCGAAAGTATTAAAGATATGCAGCGCAACTGGATTGGTAAATCAACAGGCGCAGAAGTTCAATTTGCAATTGATGGACACGATGAGAAGAGTCTGACCGTGTTTACAACTCGTCCAGATACATTGTTTGGCGCTACGTATTGTGTTCTGGCACCTGAGCATGAGCTTGTTGCGCAAATTACTACAGATGATCAAGCCGCTGCCATTAAGGAATACCAAGAGAAGGCGTCACGTAAAAGCGATCTTGAGCGTACGGATTTGGCCAAAGACAAAACAGGTGTTTTCACAGGGGCGTATGCTGTTAATCCGGTAAATGGCGCGAAAGTGCCAATTTGGATTGCTGATTACGTGCTTGGCGGCTACGGTACGGGGGCAATCATGGCTGTTCCTGGACACGATCAACGTGACTGGGAGTTCGCGAAACAGTTTGATTTGCCGATTATCGAAGTCGTTCAAGGCGGAAATGTTGAGAAGGAAGCTTATGCGGGGGATGGTGAACACGTCAATTCCGGTCCGATTAATGGTATGAACATCGAACAAGGGATCAGCCATATGATCAGTTGGTTAGAGCAAAACGACAAAGGCCGCGGCAAAGTAACCTATCGTTTGAGAGATTGGCTCTTCAGCCGTCAAAGATATTGGGGAGAACCGATTCCAATTCTTCATCTTGAAGATGGCACAATGAAGCCTGTTCCCGTGGATCAACTGCCGCTCTTACTTCCGCAAGTCGATGAAATTAAACCATCTGGTACAGGAGAATCACCGCTTGCGAACGTATCCGAATGGGTAAACACGATTGATCCGGAAACCGGCATGAAAGCTCGCCGTGAAACGAATACCATGCCGCAATGGGCCGGCAGCTGCTGGTACTATCTGCGTTTTATCGATCCGCGTAATGATAAAGAGTTTTGCTCGCATGAGCTTCAGCAGCAGTGGCTGCCTGTAGATCTTTACATCGGCGGAGCGGAACATGCTGTACTTCACTTGCTGTATGCGCGTTTCTGGCATAAGGTACTTTATGATCTTGGTTTTGTTCATACCAAAGAGCCTTTCCATAAGCTCGTAAACCAAGGGATGATTCTTGGTGAAAACATGGAGAAAATGAGTAAATCTCGCGGTAACGTTGTCAATCCGGACGATATCGTCAGCGATCAAGGGGCTGATACGCTGCGTATTTATGAAATGTTCATGGGACCGCTTGAAGCTACAAAACCATGGAATACAACAGGTGTGGATGGTATTCATCGTTACTTGAATCGTGTCTGGAGGCTGTTCATTGACGAGAATGGTCAAATTAACGCTAAAATCAGCGCCGACGAAACATTGGGCAGTGATACGTTCAAACGTACTTGGCACCGGTCGATCAAAAAAATAACCGAGGACTTCGAAGCTCTTAGGTTTAATACGGCGATCAGTCAAATGATGATTTTCGTTAACGAAGCCTATAAAACAGAACGTTTACCGCTTGAAGCAATGAAAAATTTCGTGCAGATGTTATCTCCAATTGCTCCTCATTTGGCTGAAGAACTTTGGGAGAAGCTTGGCGGCACAGAATCAATTACCTATCAGCCTTGGCCAACCTATGACGAAGCGTGGACTGTCGATAATGAAATAGAGATTGTTGTACAGGTTAATGGTAAAATTGTTGATCGTGTGCTAATTTCCAAAGATACAGATGAAGCAGCGATGGAGAAAATCGCATTTGAACTCGATAAAGTTAAAGAAGCGACCGCCGGAAAGGCCGTTCGCAAATTGATTGTTGTAAAAGGCAAATTAGTTAATATTGTTGTAGGATAGCAAGGGAAGTTGGCAATTTGGGAAGGCTGCTGCTACAAATTAAAGAGCAGCTCAGCCTTCTCAACGTCTTCTTCATATTTGGCATGTGTAGCAGAGATGACACTTGAGAATATCCCCGCAAGCTCGTCGTCCAAAATCCGTAAACCTTCCTCTGTAACTCCACCGGGGACAGATACACGTTTTTGTAGAGTAGCAGGGTTGAATCCTCCGGTCGTCAGCAGCTTTCCTGTGCCTAGCGTCATTTCACTGGCAAGTAAGGTAGCTTCCTCAACCGAAATACCAGTTGCCTCAACAGCTGCATCAATAAAAGATTGCAGAAATTTGGCAAGAAATGCGGGACCGCAGCTGGATATGTCCGAAGAGATCCGCGTAAAATTTTCGGAAACACGAATTGGTGAGGAAATATGCGCAAATAGATTCTCAAGCCATTCTTTGTCCTCGGGCTGCATTCGATTTCCATGAATACATAGTGTAGCACCACTTAACACGTAGTTCGTGATACTTGGGATAATTTTGCTGATTTTCGCAGGCAGAAGACCTTCCAAATGTTTGAGCAGGACAGGACTAGTAATGGATACGATGAATTGAGAGGGAAGCACGTCCTCTTTGATTTCATCAATAACCTTCTTGAATTCAGACGGCTTCACACATAGAAAGATGAGATCGCTCCCCAGTACGACTTCTCTATTCGACCCGGCAACATGTAGTCCAGGATATGTCTCCGCAAGCAGCTCAACTTTACGTATCGTTCGATTTCCCGCAATAATTTGCTCCGGATTGAATGCTCCAGAATGAATGAACGCTTCAATCAGAATACTTCCCATACTCCCAGTACCGATGAATCCTGCTTTCATCCAGTAATCCCTCCCGAATAAATCAGTCACTTTCTTTCATAGTTTATTGAACGGGGCTCGTTTTAAATGCCATGCCATTCGGATGCTTTTTCATGTATATGTTCATATGTCAGTAATTATGTTTGGAAAAGCTTAAGTGTAAGTTTTGATGAAGGAAAACTCTAAAGTTTATGCTTACGAAGTTAGTTTTGCTAAAGCAAAACGCTAAAGTTCATGCTTACGAAGTTAGTTTTGCTAAAGCAAAACTCTAAGGAGGGAATTCGTGGATTTTTTAAGTTCCAAAAGAGGAAGGATACTGCTCATGGCGGCAGTGATCAGTTTATTTGCTTTTGTCGTTTGGCCATTCCTTCGTGGGGGCAGGTCTTTGATACGGACAGATTTTATGCCTATGAACACTCAAATGCAGGCTATGATTGCTCAAAATAGTGAGGAGCCGGCACCTGAGGTAAAACCTAGAAAATCAGACTTGAAATCTACTATAGGGACAGAACCGAAGGGTGCGAAAGGCACAGGACCGAAGGCAATGATAGACCCTGAACCCAAAGCAACGATAGACTCAGAGAGGAAGGAAACGATAGATACAGAATTGAAGGCAACAATACACACAGAACCGAATGAAACAATGGACACAGAATTGAAGGCAACAGGAGACACAGTACCGAAGGAAACAATACCAGCGTTTTCATCAATTTTTACGCCTTCTGTGGTATCTAATGAAAAAGCTGAAACTAATTTGCCGGCAGCACGGTCTACGGGACAATTGGATCTTAATACAGCTACGCTCAAGCAGCTAGATGAATTACCGGGCATTGGAGAGAGCAAGGCAAAGGCCATACTGGATTATCGGTTGAAAAAGGGGAGATTCAGCCGGATTGAAGAGCTGATGGAAGTGAAGGGCATCGGGGAGAAAATGCTCGAGAAGTTAAAGGTATTTCTTTATGTAACTTCGTCTTAATCCTTTCCTTTCTTTTAATTTGCTAGGAAATATGAGAGAATACTAGAAATGAAAAAAGGGATCCAAGATTAAAGAGGGGTATTCTGAAGGAGGAATAACAATCCGTTATGAGCAACCGTAAAGATTGGGATACTTATTTCTTAGATATTGCTTACATGGCCTCAACGCGATCAAGGTGTAACCGTCGGCACGTTGGGGCAGTGTTGGTTCAAGGTAAGAAGCTACTTGGAACAGCTTATAATGGTGCGCCCATGGGTGTACCCGATTGTACAGAGGCAGGTTGCATGCTTGTAGAAGAAATCGAGCTAAAAGTGGTGGATGATACCGAGGAAGTTATTCGTAAACAGCGATGTATTCGTACGATTCATGCAGAGCAAAATCTGCTGCTGTTTACGGATCGGGAAGATCGCGAAGGATCAACTGTCTATGTGACAGATCAGCCATGCTGGACATGTGCGAATATGTTGGCCAACAGTGGTGTGACAGAAATCGTTTTCCATCGTGGATACCCCAAGGACCATGAGAAAGTAAGCCATTTGATGGAGGACAGAGGCATCGTATTCCGTAGAATGGAAGGATATGAACCTCCGCCTGGTACGGTATCTGACGTCGTGAATTAAATATGTCTACTGAATTAAGAGGAAGAACCTCTTTCTAGAAGCAGCCAATGGGGCTGCTCTGGGGAGAGGTTTTTTGTTTGTTTATGCAGCTGGGAAAAAGCATGGAAATCAAAGGACTCCAAAAATCGATTTTTGAGTCAGATACCAGCTTCGTGAAGGTAGATGGGCTAAGGTGGTTATCAATGTTGTAGTTTCTACAACAATTTATACGCCAAAAGGCTATTTTGCAACTTGAAGTTGCAGTTTGTACAACATTTCGAGCTCATTTGTTGCGAAATGGCCTTTTATGGGGCTAAATTGTTGTACATTATACAATAACTAAGGGGAATATGCGGGATCTAGACAATAATTGTTTTACTTTCTACAACATCTTTCAATGGAGAATATGGATTCATTCATCCGGCGACCTCAAAAGAGCATATATGACGATGGATTCCAATATGAGACTCCTCAAAGGTGAAAGAGATGGGATGGATGATTACAATTTGGCTTTATAACATTCAAGAGGAGGGGGGAAATTACATATGCAAATGCTATTGAAACGACCAGTTGTTATAGGTTGTTGTCTGTGGATAACTGGCTACGCGCTGGCGCTCTATACGGAGCTGCGGTGGTTATCTTTGATGACGAGCGCGCTGCTGTTAGCCGCGCTTATCGTCATCTACGCGCTGCGGCTGCCTGGCAGACAGCCGCTGTGCGCCTTGCTGCTGGTCGGAGTAGCCTATGGCTACTTCCAATGGACCGACCAGCGCAACGTCTCTGCGCTGCTGCCGCTGGCGCAGCAGATGACCCTTGACGGCAGCGAGGTCACGCTGCTCGGCAGATTTTCCAGCCCTGTCACCGTAGACGGCGACAGGGCCAGCTTCACGATGGAAGCGGAGTCCATCCGCTTCCCAGACACGGAAGCTTTCCCGCTCGGCGGGGAAAGCGTGCAGGTCTCGCTGCGCCTGCTCCAGCAGGAGCAGCAGGCGGTGGCATCGGGCTGGCGCCGAGGCGACGCCCTGACGCTGCACGGGACGCTGCGCAGCCCGTCCCCGGCCCGCAACTTCGGCGGCTTCGATTACCGCCGATACCTGCGCCTTCACCACACCCATTGGCTGCTTTCAGCCAAAGGAGTGGATCAGGCGCAGGTCGAGCCTGCGGCTGCGCGCATAAGCGTCGTCCAGCTGCTGCGCTGGAACGACGAGCTGCGCGGAGCCCTCAGCAGGCGCATGGACCTTATCTTCCCCGCGCCGCAGGCGGGGTTCATGAAGAGCATGCTGATCGGTCAGACGGACGATCTGGATCCCGACCGCTTCCAGCAATTTTCGGAGCTAGGTTTGACCCATATTCTGGCCATATCCGGTTTGAATATCGCTGTATTTCTTGGTGTTTGCATTTGGATCATGCGCCGATTAAAGCTGGCGAAGGAGACCTATTTGCTAATTTGTATATGGCTATTGCCGTTCTATATCCTACTGACAGGTGCTTCGCCATCCATTGTTCGGGCCGGACTCATGTCTATTATTGCCCTCTATGCAGCTCGGCGAGGTCTGTTTAAGGATGTATTGCATATTATGGCGATTGTCGCATGGATCATGCTTTTGTGGGATCCGTACTTTCTGCTGGATGTCAGCTTTCAGCTTTCTTTTCTGGTTACACTGGGTCTCATTGTTGGGGTACAAAGAGTCAATGATTTATTCATTCCTTGGATTCCTTCCTCAATTATAAGAAATACGGCCTCCATCACGCTTGTTTCCCAAATGGTATCTTTTCCTGTATCTATTTATTATTTTAATCAGTTTTCTTTATTATCTTGGCTAGCTAATGCCGTCTTGGTTCCAGTCATTAGCTTGATTGTATTTCCAGCCGGACTTCTTGCTTTAGTTCTGGGAATAGTCTATGTTCCTGCTGGAAAAAGCATCGGTTTGCTTATTTCTTGGTTAAACGAAGTGATTTTCTGGATGACAGACAAGCTTCAGCATTTAAACCAGTTTAAGATGCTATGGCCGTCGCCAAGCTTACCCTGGATTGCCTTTTATTATGCTTTTCTCATTTTGCTTTATGTATTATGTCAGCGTTTGTCGCAAGATGCTGGAGGAGAGCCTCCGATTATTTTGGTAAGTGTCAAAGACAAAAAGAATGTGAACTTATCGAAATGGTTCGTATGTGCGACAGGAGGTTTCCTGCTATTGCTGTGGATGGGGTATTCGCCTGAGCGCTTCAACCGATCTGGCCTCGTTCAATTTATAGACGTAGGTCAAGGTGATGCTATTCTGATTCGGACGCCTTATGGTAAACATATTCTGGTTGATGGCGGAGGGACTCTTACATTTAGGAAACCGGGGGAAACTTGGAAAATTCGCAAGGATCCTTATGAAGTAGGCCAAAAACTACTCGTTCCTCTGCTCAAAAAGCGTGGTGTTCATCAACTTGATCTTGTTGTTCTCACACATGAAGATGCGGACCACAGTGGCGGTCTGCAGGCTGTTATTGCGCAAATGCCCGTCAAGCAGTTTCTCTTTAATGGAACGCTTAAGCCAGGTGCAAGCATAGAGAAATTATTTGACACTTTGCTAAAGCAAAAAGTGCCGCTTTTGCCTGCGAATGTAAGTAATTGGATTCAGATTGATCCGCTTACCAGATTGCAGGTTCTGTTCCCTTTGGAAAGAGATAATCGGCCTCTCGAAATTGTCAAAGAACAGAATGCACAGTCTGTCGTTTTCTTGCTCGAGATGCAAGGGACGCGTTGGTTATTTACGGGGGATATGGAGAAAGAATCTGAGGCCGTTGTGGTCGACTATTTAAAAGAACACCCTTCGTTAATTGACCTAGACCAACATATAAATCACAAGGTCGATGTACTGAAAATTGCTCATCATGGCAGCAAAACATCCACAACACCGGGGTGGTTGGCCTATTGGAAGCCTTCATGGGCCGTCATATCCGTAGGCAGTATGAATGGTTATGGTCACCCAGCACCTGATGTGTTAAGGCGTTTGGAAGAAAATGAGGTGCAAGTGTTACGTACAGATCGAATGGGGGAAGTGCAGCTTGAAGTCCGCAAAGACGGTATTTACTCCCGTATTAAAATAATGGATTAAACGACATCTGAATGATCTCTATCCAGAGTTGTTCGACTGTGGATCTTTGTGTTCTTCCCCGATAGGCTCCTGTTTCCATGGTGGGTCACCATACATATGCACCTCTTTATATATCCAATGAACCCCGAAGGGAATGACGAAGGAAAGAATGGTACAGATCAGTATCATACCTGAAGGAAACCTTCCAATGAGAGAAAGCCACATACTTGCATTACTCCTTTGTCGTTTTGTAGATATTTCCGATTCGCCTAATAATAACCTCTGCCTGCACGTTAATCTCTGATTGTGTGAATATGGATAATCCTTGCTCCCAATCAGCTGCAATTGGTTTCCATACTTTATAGTGATTTTCATATAGGTAAGCACCTAGTCCAAGAGCATCCTTTTTATAAGTTTGTTGGAGTTTTTTAATGACTTTAAGGGTATTTCCTTGGACCACATCTTCAAGGCTTTTCTCCAAATATTTAATTGCTTCTGAATCAGAGGGATCGTAACCGGCAATCGATTTTTCAAGAACGCCTTCAGCTGCGAGTTTAATATTGAACTTGAACTTAGTTGGACTGAGCTGCTGCATGGTAATTTTACTTTTCGTTCTTTCCACTCGGAAGTCAAAGGTATGATCCTTAAACGTAGCTTCGATGATACCGCCTTTAATATGATCAGTGACAAAGTTCAACCCTTGTGTTTCAGCGCCTGTTAAGAATCCGACCATTTCTTTGGTTTGACCATCGAATATAGCGGATCCTGTCATTGAAACCCCTTTTTCTTCCAATTTCACATTTTGAATAGGGAAGCTTTCATGCTTGACCAAATATTCATGGACATCACCAATTCGCGATTCGGGTAACATGAAGTTGGATTTTCGATCGTTTCTGGCAATAGATGTAATATAATCAATAGGTGTTGGTTCATTAAACGTAGGGATATCTAAGATATCCGAGGCTTTTCCATCGGCAATTAATATTTGAACGCCTCTTCGCATCTCACTATTTCGTAAGAAATAGTCCAATACATCGGCGAAAACTTTATCATCTTTGGCTACTTCACTGGAAACGATTATGATTTTTAAATGTTCGAAATAAGGAGAACGACTTGTCCTGGCTGCCAATCTCGCGCTAAGGGCAGGCATGGAGTTTTCGGTTGATGATAAATTAAAGTAGGCTTTACCGGAACTGCCAGATCCACTTTGTCCCTGACTGCTTTGTTTCAATCCACTAGGTACGACAATTTGATAGGTTCCCTTGAATTTGTGTTTCGAATTATTGGTGTAATCGATAGCAACGCCGACTACAAACCCGCGTTGGTCAATTTCTATACGATCCCAGCAGCCTGTTAAAAAGAAGATGATGCAGAGTAGACTGGGCCAGCAGATACTTTTTTTAAGAAGCATCACTATTCACTCCTCGAAGTTTAGCAGCAACATGTATGAGGATAGGAAAAATGATGCCGACAATTACCCCAATATAACTGAGAATACTGCTCATTTTATCAAAATCAGCTAAGTTTCGTGGGTACATGCAAAGTAAATAAATGATTGGACTTAGTAGGAATACCCATGTTTTTTTCTTCGATTTAGTAAAAATGGACATAAGCAGATAGATGGAACAGTCATAGGCCATAATGGTCGTGGTGAAGACAGTCATAATCCAAATTGTAAAAAATATAGATTCAAACCGCTCAAAGAATGCGCCAGGAATTTGCATTTCCTTAGCAAGCTCTACGGCGGGATAGGTAATTTGTTGAAGAGCAAAATGTGAAAATACACCAACGCAAGTAAGGTAGATTGCTGTATATAGGACAATTGGAATGGCTACTCCGATGACAACCGCTTTGGGGGCATCCTTGGGGCGGTTCATTAGGGAGATGTAAATTAAGATGACTTCGAAACCAAGGAGCGAGAAAGCACTGGTTTGAGCTCCCTTCGCCAAACTTTTCCAATCCGAAATCATAAACGGTTTTAAATCGCTCACATTAAATATGCCCATGCTAAAGATGAGTACGACTAAAGAGATGATGATAACAATAGGTAAAAATAATATATTAAGACGAATAATACCGACCCGGCTGCCAGAAACGGCATAGACGACGACCAGTAAAAAGGCTAGGGATATCGCTTCCACAGGCGTGCGCTCAAATAGATACTGCTTGGAAATATTAGCAATAGCCCTAACTTCATAAGCACAGTAGAAGATAAAGTAAATGGAAAGAGGGATGATTGCAAGGAGAGCGATAGGCTTCGTGACGGCTGCTGACGCATAAGCAAAATAACCTTGCTTGCTAAAATGAATCGCAATTTTGGCTAACATCCAGGCTGATCCTATCGCAAGAAGGCCTGCCAGCAGCATGGATACCCACCCGTCAGAAGATTGAACCGTTTTCGCTAGCTCTCTCGGCAGAAAGAGTATACCAACGCCAATAATCATGGATGAAATTGTGATGACCATATCCGTAAAACCGATCTCACTATCACCATATTCAAAAGATTTCATCCTCTGTTTCTCCTTCCTTTCATCCTCTGATCATTTTTAGTTTGCATCATTTTTGGCCGCTTTGTCACGAACAGCAGGGGTGATCTTAAAATGAGATCTTTCCAGTCCCGTAATAAAATTGGCGCAAAAGGGGTGGAGTATGGAACGCCGAAACTCTTCAGGTTTACCATGTGAATATTGATCATGATATAGGCTAAGATGATGCCATATAAGCCTAAAAAAGCAGCGGCCAACATAATGCTGAATCGCATGACGCGAAGTGAAATAGCAAACGAATAAGAAGGCAGTGAGAAAGAAGCGATGGCTGTGACGGCCACAACTATAACCATAACGGGATTTACCATGCCAGCAGCAACAGCAGATTCTCCAATAACCAAACCACCAACGATTCCAATGGTTTGGCCGATTGGTTTGGGCAGTCGAAGTCCTGCTTCCCTGAGAAGCTCGAGTGTGAATTCCATGATGAAAGCTTCGACAACCGCGGGGAAGGGCACACCTTCCCGAGCTCCGGCGATGGAGAAGGCCAACTTAGACGGAATCATACCATGATGGAATTCAAGCAAAGCAATATAAAGAGCAGGTAAAAAGGTAGCAATGAAAGCTGAGATTAATCGGAGTATACGAGTCAAAGACGAGATGAGCCAATGCTGGTAGTAATCTTCAGGTGATTGCAAGCTCGAAGCGAATGTAATTGGCAAAATGAGGACGAAGGGGTCTCCATCTACTAGAATAGCAACTCGACCTTGGAGAAGTGCTCCAGATACGCGATCAGGTCGTTCTGTATTCATAATGAGTGGAAATGGACTAAGGAAGCTATCTGCTATCCATTGCTCCAAATAAGCGGACCCCTCGATATCATCGATGTCTATGCTCTTTATTCTGCGAGTAACTTCTTTCACAAGGTCCGGATGGACAATGTCAGCGATATAAGTGACGACTACCTCACGTCTACCTCTACGCCCGATTTGATAGGTGTCAAATACAAGATTGATTTCTTTGATTCTTCTTCTAAGCAAAGCGGTGTTCGTGCGTATATCTTCAGTAAACCCTGCTCTTGGTCCTCGGATGATCGATTCTGTTTGTGGCTCTTCAATTGAACGGGTTTTCCAACCGCAGCTGGAAATGATGAGACTTTGTGAAAGATTATTCAGTAAAAGAAGCGTATCGCCAGATAAAATGGCCAATAAAGCGTCATCCAGCAGCTCAACGGTTTCCAGGTTATGAGCTGTTAGAATTTGCTGCTGCAATATGTTTAATAATTCCGAAGCCGAGGAAACAGGTTGATCAAAGGCATGGAGCATCGGGTTTAGTATTTGCTCATTGATCGTAGCTATGTCCACCAATCCATCAATGCTGACTAATGCACACGGATATTGGTCTCCGCCGATCGTAAAATGCCTAATGATTAGATCGCTTGGATGATGTAGGACCGTCTGAATGGTAGCCAAGTTTTCTTGTAATGAAGGTAATAATGATTTGCTGGAGTCTGAACTGGAAGGGTTTTGTTGGTTATGTACCTGAAGGGTTCCAAGTAGACGTCTTCTGCCAAATAATTGTTTGAACATGATGCAGCCCTCCACTTTCGAATAGCTCATCAGTAATATTTACCACTTCGGTTAGAATTAATCGGTTATGGCAATTTCTTAGGCGGTACTACCCAAACATAGTACTTTCCCTTCTTTTAAAAAAGCTTACAATGGAGAGTAATTTGATTGATAAGAGAGAGGGGAGAGCGGTTTGTGAGTCGGAGATGAAACTTATCAGTCTGGCATACGTCTAATAACAAGTGTATTTATTTCAGGAATTTTGTTATTCTGGTAGTTGCAAGATTGCCATCGTTTTTTTATTCTAAAAGAGTTGCAACCTTATGAGACGCTGTTGCGTCTGTAAGATTGCAAGAGGGAGGGATCCCAGTGGTAGCACCCGAACTGGTAAGATCTGCACAAGCCGGTGATCGTGATGCTCTCATTACCCTATTGCGAGAAATTGAGTCTCACGTTTATCGAACCGCTTATTATATTTTGAATAATGAACAGGATGCCCTCGATGCTTCACAAGAGGCACTCCTTCGGATTTATACAAAAATTAATTCCTATGAAGAAAAAGCGCTCTTCAAGACGTGGGTACAGCGGATTGTAACGAACATCTGCATCGATAAATTTCGCAAAGCGAAACCAACGGTTTCGATTGATGAGCATGATATGACCTTTACAGCAGAGCATAATGTTGAACAGGAAATGTTAACTGGCTATTTAGCCAAAGATATCAGAGAAGCAATCGAAAAACTTCCCGAACACCATCGATCAGTTGTTGTTCTCCGTTATTTGCAGGACTTTTCGTATCATGAAATTGCAGAATCTCTCAACTTACCGTTAAACACGGTAAAGTCTTACTTATTTCGAGCTAGACAGCAATTGCAGTCGCTGCTCCAAGAATATCAGAAAGGAGGTGTTCGGGGATGAATTGTCAAGAGGTGATGGAATTTATGCAAAGACAGCTGGATGGGGATTTAGATGCAAAAGAGGAAGATGTGCTTCATGCTCACCTGATGCATTGTTTGGACTGTGCACAGATGTTTGAACGTTTACAAAGATTGTCCGATGAACTGACCCAGTTACCGAAGGTCATTCCTCCATACAGTTTGGTCGATGCTATCATGCCGCAGCTAGCTGATATAGATAGACATGCCGCGGCGTCCATTACCGACAAGGTGGCTGCTTTCGGCACCCATGCTAGCCAGACAGCTTCTGTGCAGCCTCCCAAACTCCCTTGGACACGCCGTTTAGGATTACAGTTCTCCTGGAAATTCGCAGGTGGAGTCGTTGCCGCAGGTCTCATTCTTGGATTCTTCGTATTCAATATGAAGCATCCTGTGCTGGATCAAGCAGATGGTTGGCTGCAGCCAAAGGCAGCATCTGAAAATCAAAGTGCCGGACAAATGAAAAGCACGGCGACCTCCGATTCAAACGCTGCCCAAGATGCTGGCAAGAAGGAGGCGGCAGATCGTGCAGACGTGAAGCAGGTGGCACCAAATGCCCCAGCTGCTAAGGCAGATGGGCAAGAGAATGTACGGCCGGAATCAATAACGGGAAATGGGCTAGTGGGGCCGCAAGCTACAACAAATGCGAAGTTGGAAGAGCCACAAACACTGAGTTCTTCTGGTCCCGCAAAAAGTACAGATGGTGTGCGCCAAGCACCTTCTACCTCTGAGCCTGAACGGCTGAAAGCCCCTGCTTCCGCAGGAGTTAATAGAAAGCAGGAATCGGCCCCTGCCTCATCGACGAATCCGCCAGCCGACACTGCAACTTCAAATAAGGTGCCGGAAGAGCAGAAGGTATTGAAATCTACCGATCCAACACCTACGCCAGCTACTAAGAAGGGTGGAACATCGAGTGATGTCGGAGGCATATATTCTTTGACAGCACCGATCAGTGCGAATACGCTGAAATCAACTACAGGCATTCTCGAGGCTGTTGTTGAAGAGCAGCATGTCGTGATCCGAAACAGCACTACTAACGAAGTTGTTTTTGCGTCCAAGCAAGTTTGGAAGACTGGTGATCTTATCACGCTAGTGGAATGGTCTAAGGATGACAAGTTATTTTACCAAGTTCAAAGCGAAGGCTCGCTTCAAACTTTTCTCATCGATTTAAATGCGAAAGAGGAAGCAGCTAAGTAAATTTGTGAGGCGAATGCACCAAAGTAACGGTTCTAGCGTATGTTGTAAGATAAGAAAGCGGCAATGCTTTGGTGGTTTGTCCACACGGTATAAGGTTTCTAGAGCCTTTAACCGGTGTTTAAATAGACAAACAAAGGGATTACTTCAAGGTCTTCGGGCTTTGACGTAATCCCTTTGTTGTTGGTAGAATGTAAGTAAGGAGTGAACGCTAGCTATGGATGCAAAGAGAGCATTGAAAGATATACAAGCAGGGCGCCCTGCACCGGTTTATTTGTGCTACGGTCCTGAGAAATATAAGATGAGGGAATTTATTCAGGTTCTAACGGATTTGCTCATTGAGCCCGAGCACAAAGAGTTTGCCGTAAGTAAATTTGATTTAAGCGAGATTAGTCTCTCAGCGGTGCTGGAGGATGCGGAGACCCTTCCCTTTATGGTTCCTAAGAAGCTGGTCATCGCGAAGAATGCGCTGTTTTTCACAGGGGCGAAGGAAAGTTCGAAGATTGAACATCACTTGGATCGTTTGACGGATTATTTGAAATCTCCAGCGGAACATACGGTTGTGGTGTTTACGGTAGATGCAGATAAATTGGACGAGCGTAAGAAGATTGTGAAAGCGCTCAAGGACCTCGAAGCAGCGGTTCCCTTCTTATCACTTAGCCCAGAAGAATTGCAGCAATGGGTAGCTAAACAAGCCCAGCAGCTGGGTTTTTCGTTCACGGGGGAAGCCGCCGACCAATTGATCTTATACACCGGCGGTAATTTGCAATCCTTATCTGCAGAGATTGAGAAGATTTCTTTATATGTAGGAGTCGGTACGGAAGCATCGGTTGATGTCATCGATCAATTGGTGGCCCGCAGTACAGAACAGAACGTCTTCATTCTGATAGAGGACATTGTAAATGTCAGGCTGGAACGTGCCTTCGTTATTCTCGAGGAGCTGCTGAAGCAGCGTGAGGAGCCGATCAAGATCGCGGCGCTCATCGCCAGACAGTTCCGCATCATGCTGCAGGTGAAGGAGCTAAGTAAACAGGGCTATTCCCAGCAGCAAATGGCTTCACAGATCGGGTTGCATCCCTTTGCCGTGAAGGTAGCTGAAGGGCAAGCGCGCAAATATGATATTGAGAAGCTAAGCCGGATCATGTCGCAGCTTGCGGATCTCGATTTCCAAATGAAAACGGGGAAAATCGATAAAGTGTTAGGTTTAGAGCTGTTCCTTCTTAGGCTAGCTTCTTAGGATTGCTGCCTAGGAGGGCGGCCTTTCGAACAGTAAAAAGTCCAGCTCTCTGTGACAGAGAACTGGACTTTTGCTTTATGTCCGTTTTATTACGCTTGAGCCGTAAGAGCGTTCAGCTTTTTAGCCAGACGGGACTTCTTGCGGTTAGCGGCATTTTTATGGATTAAACCTTTAGAAGCTGCTTTGTCTAATTTCTTAGAAGCGTTAATTAGAGCTTCAGGGGTTACAGCTGTTTCGAAAGCTTTCACAGCAGTACGCAGAGCGGACTTTTGGGAAGCGTTACGAAGACGGCGCTTTTCGCTAACTTTTACTCGTTTAATAGCGGATTTAATGTTTGGCATGAAATTCACCTCCTACTTACAAAACACGTTCAACGTTACATTTGTATGTTTGCTGACAACTTTAAGTATTCTACCATGCAATAATTGAAAATGCAAGACCTGTCAATAGGTTTTCAGTGGTCTCTGTTTTTGTATAAGCGGTTGTAAATCGTAGCACAATAAGGGATGCAATGCACCCAAGGATAACGGCTAAGCTGTCTCTCCAAGGACAGGCGCGTTTACCCAGAAATATGCAAAGCTTATAATGTGAAACATATAAATTCTTATATTTTGAGAAAGGGGAACTTCAATGGACTTAGGCTCTTTTACAACACATACGGATCTTGCGTTAGATGCAAGGGATATGGCTCATGCAGCCAATCAGGGGCAACCGATACCTGGCATTGAACAGGAGTCAACGCGTGAAAACGGGATACGAGTTACCAAGATCAACGTTCTGAACGAAGAGGGCTCCAAAGCACTTGGTAAGCTTCTCGGACATTATATAACGATAGAAGTGCCGGCACTTCGAGAGAAAGACAGTCAATTACAGGACCGCGTCGCCACGAAATTGGCTCAAGAGTTTGAACAGTTTTTGCGTGAAATCGGCATCCCCAAGAATGCAAAAGCGCTTATTATCGGTCTAGGCAACTCCAATGTGACACCCGATGCGCTCGGTCCTTTAGTTGTGGATAATGTGATGGTCACACGTCATTACTTTGAACTAGTTCCGGAGGATGTTAGTCCGGGGTATCGGGCGGTTAGCGCGGTAGCGCCAGGAGTGCTGGGAACAACGGGAATTGAGAGCAGTGACATCGTTCAGGGGATTGTCGATCAGTCCAAACCTGATTTCATTATTGCCATTGATGCGTTGGCTTCCAGATCCTTAGATCGGGTCAATACAACCATTCAAATCGCAGATACGGGCATTCATCCCGGTTCAGGCATCGGAAATAAACGCAAAGGGTTGACCAAAGAAAACCTTGGCATACCTGTTGTAGCTATTGGCGTACCGACCGTAGTATACGCATCGACCATCGTGAATAATGCCTTTGACTTGATGCATAAGCATTTTAGCCAGCAAACGAGCAACACAGGGCAGATTCTAGGGCTTCTTGACAATATCCACGAGGATGAGCGGTTGCAGCTAGTTAAAGAGGTGCTAAACCCCGTAGGACACGATCTACTTGTCACGCCGAAGGAAATCGACCAGTTTATTGAAGACATCGCCAATATTATTGCAAGTGGCTTAAATGCTGCCTTGCACGATGCTGTAGGTGTTGATAATGTGGCGGCCTATACGCATTGATTGATTTTAAGAACTGAGTCCGCTAGATGGGTGGATGCAGTTCTTTCTTTTTGTGCTTTTTTACGTAATTTGGAAGGAATAAGGAGGGGGGCGTCGAAATAAGGGACGATCAACTTAAATGAGGACGTGGTTCTGTTGAGCAGCGCACATAAAGCGAAGCTATTCATAGGGTCATCTGCTGAAAGCGTTGAAGTAGCAGAGGCTTTGCAGTCTAATCTCCATTTTTCATTTGATGTAACGGTTTGGAGTCAATTGCTTTTCCCTCCTTCACATACAACCTTGGCTCCGCTTATTAAGCAGGCGAAGTCTAGTGATTTTGCTATCTTTGTCTTTCAACCTAATGATTTGACGCTTTTGAGAGATTCATTGGTTAGCACCGTACGTGACAATGTTATTTTGGAACTAGGTCTATTTATTGGACAAATAGGTCTAGAACGAACATATTTTCTAATTCCGGAAAAAGAAAAATTACATATTGCCTCCGATTTAATCGGCTTAACCCCACTTACCTATGATGCAAATCATTCCTCTGGGCTAATGGCTGGCCTAGGACCGGCAACTTTCGTCGTGAAGCAAATGCTCAAAGAGTTAGGGCTAAGAGAGAAATGAAACCAAAGATATTCATTGGCTGCTCCCTCGCAAGTTCGCTATGGGCTGAATTCTATCAAGCGCAGTTGTCCTCTTCATCTGAGGTTACGGTTATTAATCAGGGAGTGCTTACGGCGTCCAACCATAAATTGAAAATGCTAAAAAAGCACATCGAAGAGACGGACTTTGCCCTGCTTATTATCACGCATGCGGATTGTCATGATCCATTGGTTTACGGGAATATACTTGTATTGATAGGGCTTTGTATCGGAGAATTGGGCCACAGCCGCACGTTCATCGTGATGTCTAAGGATTGTGAACTGCCTGAGTATCTGGAGGGTTACAATCCACTGAGAATCGATGATCATCTGGCCGTTACAGGTATCGCGGAGTTAGCTGGTCCTCACCTCTATCCGATAAAGCATAGTATTGGTGTTCTTAAGAATCGTTACAAGTTATCCGATATGAAAAAAAATGATGCGATACGCAGTTTTTTGTTCGACGCCTTAGATTCGCTTAGTGTTTCTAGTGTGGATTATGACCGTGTATTGGATAAATTCCATAAGACATTTGATACCAATTGTGGTATAATTGAGCTTCAAGAAGTGACAGCGGCAACGCTCTTTGAGCTTCTCGAGGATGGTGTCACCTTGCAGCAGTTTGGCCGTGCCGGTCAGGTTAGCAACAACCACAGTTTCAACGTCAATGACCCAACTAGCTATCTAGCCGAATGTTACCGGGGCAAGGATACGAACATCTACCTGGGGCAAGCCAAGGATAAAGAAGATGGCGAGTTTGAATACATTTACTGCATTAAGCTGCATCCGACCATTGTTTCATCCATCCATTTCAAAACTAGGACGGATATTCCTGCGCTTAAATCTCATCAAGTCATGATGGAGTTATCGGAAAGAAATGCGAAGCTCGTGTCTTCACTCAAATCCATTGTGAAAGGAAGGATTATTTATGCTGAAGCACATGAAGAAAGTTCGTAACCGACCAACCACAGACAATAAACATAAACAGAGTGACAAGACGCTGCTCAAATTATATAACGGACCCACTGTTCTGAATAAAACAAGCGGAGTAACGATTGTGGCCAAAGGGTCATTCGATTTCGAATCCCTCGCGTAGCCGTTTGAGATTAAACCTAAGAACCCTGTGAGGGTTCTTTTTTATTTGCTTTGGTAAGAGAAGCTTATCCTTTATTTATTGGGCCGCCGCGGATTATATATCGCTAAAGTGCGGGGAGCGCGTGGAAGTGACTTGATAGCGGCGTCGGATGCTCGAATGGAGCGAATGTTTTATCGACGCCTCCTTTTTAATGAGGCTAGAACCTGAGCTGTGGCTCAGGTTTATTTGCGTTTCTTTTTCCCTCTATCAGAAAAATTCTAGTGATTTGGGTTCTATCGAAGGAGCTCGTTTCATAGATTAAAGTAAGATAGATTAGGAGGAATCAAACTATGAAATGGACATCAGCTACTTTGAATCTCAGCCATGTTCGGAAAACGTTTCAGAGCGCAAGTTCCGTCGGGAAAACATTTTTTATACTCAGTTTCGGCACCTTAGCTTTATTTGTTCTTATTGGCGTAGGTGGATTCCTGCAGAATAGAGTCATTACAACTTCGCCAGTTTCATCCATGAAGAGTTTGGCTGCATCCGTCACGAATCAATTTTTTATCGATATGCTGGGCATGGAAGTGCCTCATCTACATAAAGATCAGAAGAAATTTACATTTTCTCAGCATAATGTGTTTCATTTCGCTTTTCAGTTCATGACGGACATTAATCCCAGCGATCCCAAAAGTCTCGTAGCTAGTGAAGTTCCAGGTATGGATGTAAATAAAACGACGGTCTTGGTAAAAGGGAGCGATACGAATCCCAGTGATCCTATTGATTACAATCCAAGCTCCCAGGATCTAGAGGCAGAGGCGAAAAATCCTCAGCCATCTCCATCACCAGAACCTTCACCTGTGGGTGGTGCCGCCCCGATTACAAATCCAACAGGACAACCGCCTAGAACGGCCGGGGATAATATAGCTTTCATTTATCAAACGCATAGCAATGAGTCTTTTTTGCCGGAGTTAAAAGGTGTTACGGATCCTGACAAGGCTTATAGTGATAAGGTGAATATCATTTCCGTAGGTCAAAGATTAGCTCAAAATTTGGAGAAGGACGGCATTGGTGCTGTACATTCCAAAACGGTCTACCCGAGTACTGTCAAAAATTTCGAATACCCGTACTCCTACAAATATTCCTTGAAAACGCTACAGGAAGCTGCTGCTTCCCATCCGGATTTGCAATACTATTTCGATATTCATCGGGATTCCGCTGCGCGTAGTAAAACGACCGCAACCTTCGACGGCAAAGATTATGCCCAGGTGTATTTCATCATCGGAGGTAAAAATCCGAATTGGAAAAAGAACGAGGAATTCGCGAGCAAGATTCATCAGGCGTTAGAAGCCAAGCATCCCGGCATTTCCAAAGGCATTCATGCGAAAGAAGCCAGTGAAGGCAACGGATTATATAATCAGAACTTTTCGCCAAATAATATATTGATTGAGGTCGGCGGTCCATACAATTCACTCGAAGAGTGCTATCGAACAACAGATTGGTTGGCAGATGCAATTTCAGAGGTCATTTTGAACGCGAAGAAAGTGGATGCACCGGTTGTAACCCCTAAACAGTCGTAAAAGCCAGCTTTGCTAAGGCAAAACTCAGCAAGTGCTTGCGAAGTCAGTTTTCTTACGAAAACTCTAAGTATATGCTTTCGAAGTCAGTTTTCTTACGAAAACTCTAAGGAGGATCTCAAAATGAGGCTGAGGCATTTTTATGTGAAAGTAGGCTTGTTTGGACTCTTGTTATTGTTCTGTATTTTATTCGGAGTCAGCTTGGCGTCGAGCGGTATGGATCGTATACAAGGACCTCAGCCATCCTCTAAAGCTTCGCAGGAGCCTGCTGTCAAAACGCCAACTGGAAATGTAGCACAAGTTAAGACGTCACCAACGCCATCTCCCAAAGCAGACGCAGCAGCGAAAGCTAATACTATCGTGAAACCGCAAGCTGAAAAAAAGGCGGAACCTGTTGCTGATCACGATAATTCATTAAATCATGTTGGGAATAAATTAGGGGACTTTCTGCAGATTGCATCGCATCACGGAATTAAGTTATTCGTGTCCTTGTTTGATGCCATCTTAGGGAAAGGTTAAGGGGTACATTGCTGCAACTTCCCACAACTGCTATAATGAAAATTATTTGCATGTAGTGGGGGTTAGTCTTTAGCATGACGGACATTCGAGAAAGACAACAAAGAATTCGCAACTTTTCAATTATCGCTCACATCGATCATGGTAAGTCAACACTTGCCGACCGTATATTGGAATACACGGGCGCATTATCAACGCGTGAGATGCAGGAGCAAGTTCTCGATCAGATGGATCTGGAGCGGGAACGCGGAATTACGATTAAACTTCAGGCGGTTAGATTAGCTTATCGTGCCGACAATGGCATCGATTATATTCTTAATTTAATTGATACACCGGGACATGTAGACTTTACATATGAAGTATCCCGAAGTCTTGCTGCTTGTGAAGGCGCTCTGCTAGTTGTAGACGCTGCACAAGGTATCGAAGCGCAAACGCTTGCTAACGTGTACCTGGCATTGGAAAATAATTTAGAAATTTTACCTGTTATCAATAAAATTGATCTGCCTAGTGCTGATCCTGATAAAGTAAAGCAGGAAATCGAGGACGTTATCGGACTAGATGCCAGCGAGGCTGTCCATGCTTCAGCGAAAGCCGGTATTGGGATTAAAGAGATCATCGAGCAAATTTGTGAGAAAGTACCGGCTCCGCAAGGAAATCCGGACAACCCGCTCAAAGCATTGATCTTCGATTCTCATTACGATAGCTACAAAGGTGTAATCGTATATGTGCGTGTCGTTGATGGTTCGATTAAAGCGGGCTCCAAAATCAAGATGATGGCAACCAATAAGGTGTTTGAGGTTATTGAGGTAGGAGCATTCAAACCTAGAATGTCCTCTGTACCTTCCCTCGAAGTTGGAGATGTAGGCTTCATCGTTGCGGGTATCAAGAATGTTGGCGATACACGTGTAGGGGATACCGTGACTGAAGCGGATCGCCCGTCACCTGAAGCGCTGCCAGGCTACCGTCGGATCAACCCGATGGTGTTCTGCGGACTATATCCGATTGAAACGACGGATTACAACGATCTGCGTGAAGCTTTGCAGAAGCTGGAGCTAAATGATGCTTCCCTGCGTTTTGAACCGGAAACATCGACGGCTTTAGGTTTTGGCTTCCGATGCGGATTCTTAGGTCTGCTGCACATGGAAATTATTCAGGAGCGGATTGAGCGTGAGTTCAATATTCCGTTAATTACGACGGCGCCAAGCGTTATCTATCGCATCACATTAACGAATGGCGATGTGATAGAAATCGATAATCCATCGAACTATCCAGATCCACAGCGAATAGACTTCGTTGAAGAGCCTTATGTCAAAGCATCAGTTATTGTTCCGAATGATTATGTAGGAACGATTATGGAGCTTTGCCAAGGCAAACGCGGTGAATATTTGAATATGGAATATCTGGATACCAATCGTGTGACATTAACGTACGAAATCCCGTTATCCGAGATCGTTTATGATTTCTTCGATATGTTGAAATCAAGAACCAAGGGCTATGCTTCATTTGACTATGAAGTATCCGGCTATAAGAAATCGAATCTCGTGAAAATGGACATTCTTTTGAATTCAGAGCAAGTAGATGCTCTCTCCTTCATCGTTCATCGTGATACCGCGTATCATCGTGGCAAAATCATTTGTGATAAGCTGAAGGAACTGATTCCGCGGCAAATGTTCGAAGTGCCGATTCAAGCGGCGATTGGGCAAAAGATCGTGGCGCGTGAGACGGTTAAAGCGATGCGTAAAAACGTACTCGCCAAATGTTACGGCGGTGACATTTCAAGGAAGCGTAAGCTCCTTGATAAGCAAAAAGAAGGTAAGAAACGCATGAAGCAAGTCGGCAGCGTAGAAGTGCCACAAGAAGCGTTCATGGCTGTTCTCAAAATCGACGAATAGCTTGTAATGAAATCGAAGAATAGATGGAAATGAATGAGAAGCCGGGGTGGCAGAGTAACTCTGCCCCTTGGCTTTTTCTTAGTTGATACTAAGTAAAAGTTTTGTACTTTGCTTTGCGTCAACCTTGACAAACCGCCCGCCCCTGAGACCGGCGGAGTTGTTTATCCTAGTTAGAAAGGAAATACCCCTATGTTAGTAACCTATACGGCCCCAACCGCTGTGTATATTCATATCCCTTTTTGCACAAACAAATGCCATTATTGCGATTTCAACTCTTATGTACTCAAAGGCCAACCTGTCATGGAGTATCTGGATGCGCTTGAGCGCGAGATGGAACTTACGGTTAGAAATAATCCACCGAGCAAGGTGGAAACGATTTTCGTGGGCGGGGGAACACCAACTGTGCTGCTTCCTGATCAAATGGAGCGGTTTCTGCGCATGGTTCGTACGTATTTTCCGGCAGATAGCGCAGAAGTTGAGTTTTCCATGGAAGCAAACCCAGGAACGACGGATGAAGATAAGCTTGCCGTTATGAAAGAAGGCGGCGTTAATCGGATTAGTTTCGGTGTGCAATCTTTCAATAATGATTTGCTTGCTGCGATTGGGCGCATTCATAATACAGATGACGTGCATAGAAGCATCGCAAATGCCAAAAAGCTAGGTTTCGATAACCTTTCTATTGACTTGATGTTCGGACTTCCCAAACAAACCGTGGATATTATGCAGGCTACGTTAGATGAGGCCTTATCTCTGGATCTGCAGCATTACTCCATCTATAGCTTAAAAGTAGAAGAGAATACGTTGTTTCACACATTATTCAATAAGAATCAACTGCCTCTTCCAAGTGAAGATGAAGAAGTTGATATGTACGAACTCATCATGAAGAGGCTAGAAGCAGCGGGTTATAAGCAATATGAAATCAGCAACTTTGCTAAACCGGGTCGAGAGAGCAGGCATAACACGATGTACTGGCGCAATCGTTCCTACTATGGACTTGGTGCAGGGGCTCATGGATACATGAATGGCCAGCGTCATGTGAATGTGAAGGGAATTCAACCTTATATCGATGCTTCCAAAGTAGGCTTACCGATCATGGAACAATTTGAGGTAACGCGGCAGGAAGCTATGGAAGACTTCATGATGGTTGGTTTGCGTTTGCTGGAAGGTGTGCGGAACGCAGATTTCATCGATCAATTCGGAATCAATATCGAATCACAATTCGGGGAAACCTTAAATGGCTGGCTGCGAAAACAGCTGCTTGAACAAACGCCAGATGGGTATCGATTGTCCAAACATGGCATCCTGCTTGGCAACGAGGTTTTTGCTTCGTTCCTTGCTTAGTTGGGTAACATAGAGGACCTGTTTTGAAACAAATTTGATGCAAAAAACTCTTGTGCAAATATACGGATTATTGTATATTTATACAGTAATCCACAAGCGAATCAGCGGCAAAGCCGTAGTGGCGCTAGCGTGGGTTTTATGCATTTTTGTTGCGATTGGTGGGATGACAGTGAATCTATCAACTACAGTGTCCGTTAGAAAAGCTTCGATAAGCGATATTGAGAAGCTGTATGATATTATACAAGGCTATGCCAAACAGGGGATTATGCTGCCGCGGAGCAAAGAGATGCTGGAGGAGCAGATTGACACTTTCGTTGTCGCTGAATCGGATGGCTTGCTGATTGGCTGCGGCTCCCTCACACGGCTTGGGCCTGATCTTGTTGAGATTCGCTCACTTGGGATGACCCCGGGCTACAAGGGACAAGGAATTGGCGGGAAACTTGTGAACTTCTTAGTTGAAGAGGCAAGGAGTCAAGGAATTATTAAAGTGATGGCGCTCACGTATGAAGTCGCGTTTTTTCAAAAAAACGGCTTTACCCTCGTGCCCAAAGAGATTTTTCCAGAGAAGGTTTGGAAAGATTGTATGCATTGCAAAAAACAGTATTGCTGCGACGAAATCGCCGTACTTAAACGTTTGGATTGACTTGACAACAGACCTTAGGGTCTGTTATTTTTGTATTAGGATTTAGCACTCACTAAATACGAGTGCTAACGAAAGCGGCAAATAGTGATTTGTGAAGAGGAGGGGTACCTTATGTTGACGGAGCGTCAGCGCATGATTTTAAGTGCTATCATTGATGATTATGTTCGTTCAGCAGAGCCAATTGGTTCGCGAAGTATTTCGAAGCGGGGCAATGTCGGGTTCAGTCCGGCGACGATCCGTAACGAGATGTCTGATCTCGAAGAAATGGGTTATTTGGAGCAGCCCCATACGTCCGCAGGCCGTATACCCTCGCACAAAGGATATCGCTATTATGTCGATCATTTGCTGCAACACGGTACCTTGCATAATAACGATTTGGACTCCATGAAGGGTGCTTTTGCTGAACGCATTCAAGAGATGGAAGGTGTGATCCAGCATGTTGCGGGAATGCTCTCCAGTCTTACGAATTATACATCGATCGTGCTGGGTCCTGAGGTATTCAGTACAACGCTGAAACACCTACAGATTATCCCGCTTACAGAGACGACAGCCGTAGCCATTATTGTTATGAATACGGGTCATGTGGAGAATAAAACAGTTTCCATTCCTGAAGGCATACGGATGTCTGAGATCGAGAAGGTCGTTAATATTCTGAATGCAAAGCTTAAAAATGTCCCGTTGATTGAGTTTAAATCTAGGCTTTATAATGAAATTTCGAGCGAGTTAAGCAAATATGTGAATGGGTATCAAGAGCTTCTTGCGGTTGTGGAAAGCGTGCTTCAAAGCAATGAGAAGGATCGCGTCTTCCTAAGCGGTATGACGAATATGTTGACCCAGCCCGAGTTCAAGGATGTTGACAAGGTCAAGAGCATTTTTGATCTATTGGAAGAAGCACCAACCCTTATCAAATTGTTTACTTCGGCAAATGAAGGCATTGAGATCAAAATTGGTGCTGAAAATAGTATTGAAGCTATCAATAATTGCAGCTTAATTACGGCCTCCTATTCGATCGGTGATAAGCCTCTTGGAACGATAGGGATTTTGGGGCCAACCCGAATGGAATACGGCAGGGTTATTAGCTTAATGGAGCATTTGTCGAAGCATCTCGAAGTCGTTCTTGGGCGTTGGTATGGCAAATGAGCGGAATGAAAACAGTTCATAGCGAGGGTGAGGAACGTTACTCTACGCTGGTCAACAATGCTGCTGCTGTAAGAGCGATTTGTTCGGCAGTCGAGGGGACGCTTGGACCCAAGGGTCTCGATACCATGTTGGTTGGCGGGCAGGGTGAAGTTATCATTACCAATGATGGCGTAACTATTTTGGAAAAAATGGACGTCACCCATCCCGCGGCCAGGTTGATGATTCAGGTCGCACGCAGCCAGCAACGCCAAATCGGCGACGGGACAACGACGGCAACGGTTCTTGCCGGAGCATTAGTGCAAGAAGGCGTCGCTCAGGTGACGCGCGGCGTACCGGTTGCGAAGGTCGTCAGCGGTATGCTGCAAGGCATCGAGCTGGCGGTCACGAGCTTACAGAACCGCAGCCGCGCGATTGTCGGCTTAGATGATAGCGCGCTGAAGCGCATTGCTATCACAGCCGGCAGGGAGCAAGCGGATATCGCAAAGCTCATCGTTCAGGCAGCCGAAGCGGTCGGCGAGGCGAAGCTTCGCGAAGACGGCTATCGCTTCGCGGACAGCGTGCTCGCCCACGAAGAAGCGAGCAGCGAGGTATGGACCGGCATTCTGCTGAATCAGAAGCCGATGAACCTGCATCTGGAGCATGAGCAGCGAGATGCTCGAATCCTCGTGCTGCATGATGCCTTGGAGCCTGAGGCGGTCAGCGAAGAAGCGCTGGTTACCGAGGCAGGCTTCCAGCGCTACATGCAGCTGCGGGAGCAGTTCCGCAGCAGCTTAGGCTTGCTGCTGGAGCTTGGCGTCGGTCTGATCGCATCAGACCGCGGGGTTGACCCCGAGGCGGAGCAGTTCTGCTCCGACCATGGCATTCTCGTGCTGCAGCGGCTGTCCCGCAGGGACATGCAGCTGCTCAGCGAGCATACCGGCGCTAGGCCGGTGCGGCGCACGGCACTGCGCAAGAGCGCGCCGGAGCTCGGCGCCGCCCTCGGGCACGCGGGCTATGCCGCGTACGACGAGCGGCTGGAGCGCGTGCGCGTAGCGCAAGGTCACGGGCAGCAGCACGTGACCGTGATCGTTGGCGCCGCGACACGCGAAGCGGCGCATGAGCGCTCGCGCATCGCGAAGGACGCAGCGTCAGCCGTTCAAGCCGCCGTCCGCGGCGGGTACTTGCCCGGAGGCGGCGCCGCGGAGATGGCGGTCGCCCATGATCTCGAGCGTGTCCGCGAGACGATGAAGGGCATGGAAGGCTTCGGTGTTGCCGCTGTCGCAGGGGCACTTCGCAAGCCGGTGGCCCAGATTGTCGTCAATGCGGGGTACAATCCGCTCGAGAAGGTTGAAGAGCTGAAAGCCGCACAGATTGCAATGGAAACCGACAGTCTCGGTATCGATTGCGATACCGGACAAGTGACTGACTTCTTAGAAGCAGGCATTGTGGATCCAGCTGATGTGAAAATTCACGCACTGCAAGCGGCTGGAGAAGTCGCTGCCGCTGTGCTGCGTATTCATACGGTTATTAAGATGAAGCAGCCTTTTGAAGAAGCCTAAAGATGGGCAAACTGACGTCAGAGAGATTATGATGTATTATTTTTAGGAGGTGAAGGACAATTGAGTACTGGAGATAACAAAACAGCCGAGCAAGACGTGAACACTACATACGCAGCCGAAGGCGAACAAGCCGCTGAACAGCAAGAAGCGGTAGACCAAGATTCGCAAGCGGAGGTTTCTGAAGAAACCAAAGAAGTAAGCGAGTTGGAAACGGCGCGTGTGCAAGCAGAAGAAAACTATCAGCGTTTATTACGCGTTCAAGCGGACTTCGACAACTTCCGACGCCGCGCTAGAGCGGAGAAAGAAGATTTCGCGAAATACGCTTCGCTTAAATTGATTGAACAGCTTTTACCGATTGTAGATAACTTCGATCGCGCGCTGTCTTCAAGCAAAGAGACGAAGGATTTCGACGCTTTGGTGAAAGGCTTGGATATGACGTATCGCGGTATCGATCAACTGCTAACAGCAGAAGGACTTAAACCGATCGATTCTGTAGGTCAACCGTTCAATCCTGAATTCCACCAAGCGGTTATGCAGGTTGAATCCGAGGAACACGAAGAAGGTATCGTGGTAGAAGAACTGCAAAAAGGCTACATTCTCAAAGATAAAGTCATCCGACCAGCTATGGTCAAAGTTAGCGTGTAAGAGATCTTATTTTTCTCAACTTCAAATAAACGAAATGTTCCATAGGAGCAAAAGGAGGCAGCTTTACATGAGTAAAGTAATTGGTATTGACTTAGGTACAACAAATTCTTGCGTTGCCGTAATGGAAGGCGGCGAAGCCGTCGTAATTCCTAACCCGGAGGGTAACCGTACAACCCCTTCTGTAGTTGGTTTTAAGAAAGATGGCGAGCGCGTTGTTGGTGAAACAGCAAAGCGTCAAGCCATCACAAACCCAGACAAAACAATTAGCTCGATCAAACGTCACATTGGTACTAACCACAAAGAACACATCGATGGCAAAGACTACACGCCACAAGAAATCTCAGCGATTATTCTGCAAAAGCTGAAAGCTGATGCTGAAGCTTACCTTGGTCAAACCGTAACACAAGCCGTTATTACGGTTCCAGCTTATTTCAATGACAGCCAACGTCAAGCTACAAAAGATGCTGGTAAAATTGCCGGTCTTGAAGTTCTTCGTATCGTCAATGAACCAACTGCAGCAGCTCTAGCTTACGGTTTGGAAAAAACAGAAGATCAAACAATTCTCGTTTATGACCTTGGTGGCGGTACATTTGACGTATCTATCCTTGAATTAGGCGATGGTTTCTTTGAAGTTAAAGCGACAAGTGGAGACAACAAGCTTGGCGGCGACGACTTCGACCAAGTCATCATCGATTACCTCGTAGCTGAATTCAAAAAAGAGCAAGGCATCGACCTTTCCAAAGATAAAGCAGCGGTACAACGTTTGAAAGATGCAGCTGAAAAAGCGAAAAAAGAGCTTTCCGGCGTTCTGACAACAACGGTTTCCCTGCCGTTCATTACTGTAGCTGACGGCGTTCCTCAGCATTTGGAGTTGAACCTAACTCGTGCGAAGTTCGAAGAGCTTTCCGCTCATCTTGTTGAAAGAACACTTGGACCAACTCGTCAAGCACTGCAAGATTCCGGTTTGTCTACTAGCCAAATCGACAAAGTTGTTCTTGTCGGTGGATCCACGCGTATCCCAGCGGTTGTTGATGCTATCAAAAAATTGACGGGTAAAGAGCCTCATAAAGGCGTTAACCCAGATGAAGTTGTTGCTCTTGGCGCTGCTGTTCAAGCGGGCGTATTGACAGGTGAAGTGAAAGACGTCGTACTTCTTGACGTAACTCCTCTTTCCCTGGGTATCGAAACAGCGGGTGGCGTATTCACGAAAATGATCGACCGTAATACAACGATCCCTACAACGAAATCACAAGTGTACTCCACTTACGCAGATAACCAAACTAGCGTTGAGATTCACGTACTTCAAGGTGAGCGTTCGATGGCTAGCGGGAACAAAACACTTGGCCGTTTCATGCTTGGTGATATTCCTCCGGCTCCACGCGGCGTTCCACAAATCGAAGTTAGCTTTGACATCGATGCGAACGGTATCGTTAACGTGTCTGCTCTCGATAAAGGTACAGGTAAAAGCCAAAAAATCACCATCACTTCTTCCAGCGGCTTAAGCGATGCGGAAGTTGAACAAATGGTGAAAGACGCGGAAGCTCATGCCGAAGAAGACCGTATCCGTAAAGAGCTTGTAGAAGCTCGCAACGAAGCGGATCAATTGGTATATTCCGTTGACAAAACGATCAAAGATCTTGGTGACAAAGTAGACCAAGGCGAGATCGACAAAGCGAATGCTGCGAAAGAGAAAGTGACAGCTGCTCTAGCTGGAAACGAACTCGAAGCGATCAAAAAAGCAACAGAAGAGTTGACTGAAGTTATTCAACAACTTTCCGTGAAATTGTATGAGCAAGCTTCTGCTGCACAAGGTGCTGAAGGCGCGGCTGGCGCTGGCGAAGCCCCTAAAGGCAGAGAAAATGTTGTCGACGCTGACTACGAAGTTGTTGACGAACCTAAAAAATAATCATATCCTATTGAGATGAAGTTTAAAAAGTTGACTTTGAAAGCCATTTTTTAAACACTTATTTGAATGAAAACGTATGAGTCAAAGCCAACAGGAGGTTCTCCGTGGCTTTGACTTTCCGTTTGTAGTCTTGAACATGGGAGTGGAACAATGAGTAAACGTGATTATTATGAGGTGCTTGGGCTAGGCAAAGATGCATCGCAAGATGAAATTAAGAAGGCTTACCGTAAAATGGCTCGTCAGTATCACCCTGACGTGAACAAAGCCGCAGATGCGGAAGATAAATTCAAAGAAGCGAAAGACGCATATGATGTTTTGAGCGATGATCAGAAAAAAGCCCAATATGATCGCTTTGGTCATGTAGATCCTAACCAAGGTATGGGCGGCCAAGACTTCAGCGGCGGCTTTGGGGATATTTTTGATATGTTCTTTGGCGGTGGCGGCGGTGGAAATCGTCGTAATCCGAATGCTCCGCAGCGCGGGAACGATTTGCAATACACAATGACGATTGAGTTCAAAGAAGCGATTTTCGGGAAAGAGACCGATATCCATATTCCTCGAACTGAAAATTGTGATACGTGTAACGGATCAGGTGCTAAGCCAGGTACGAAGCCGGAAACTTGCGGCGGTTGTCAAGGCAGCGGGCAGCAGGAAGTCGTACAGAATACAGCGTTTGGCCGTATTGTTAACCGTCGTGTATGTACGGTTTGTAATGGTCAAGGGAAAATCATCAAAGAAAAATGCGGAACGTGTCATGGCGCTGGCAAGGTGAAAAAACAGCGTACCATTCACATCAAGATTCCTGCTGGTGTTGATGATGGCGCACAATTGCGTGTCTCCGGCGAAGGTGAAGGCGGAACTCGCGGAGGCCCTGCGGGCGACCTTTACGTCGTTATTCGTGTGAAAACACACGAATTCTTCGAACGTGAAGGCAATGACGTTTACTGTGAAGTTCCATTAACCTTCATGCAGGCAGCGTTAGGTGATGAGATCGAGATTCCAACGTTAACTGAAAAGGTTAAACTCAAAATTCCTGCAGGTACGCAGACCGATACGTATTTCCGCTTAAAAGGTAAAGGAGTTCCTCACCTTCGCGGATTCGGTCAAGGGGATCAGCACGTGAAAGTGATCGTGATGACGCCGACGAACCTGAGCGAAGAACAAAAAGATTTGCTCCGTCAATTCGGTAAACAAAGCGGCGAGAATACGCACGAGCAGAATCAGTCCATTTTCGAGCGTATGAAAAGAGCTTTCTTAGGCGATTAGTATTTTAAAAGAATATGGAAACACTCCACTGGGAGATTTTAGCAGATCACAATCTGTTAAAAGCATCTGGTGGAGTGTTTTTATTTTGTGTTGTTTTGTTAACATTTAGCAAATAATTAATTGAATATTTTACATAGCGCAGATGTTTCTATAACCTCCTCTTAATCTCTAATTCTTATACTAGGTTAGGTGAGATACTATTTTTGGAGGGAATACAACTTGAAAAAAAGTCTAAAACAAATCATGGGTTCCGGTTTAAGCATTTCTTTATTGGCAGTAAGCGTAGCGGGGGCGGCATCGGCTGCTGATACTACAACTACAACGCCTGCAACACCTACGACAACGGCGCAATCCAAGAATTTGATTGTCCTTATCGGCGACGGCATGGGTCCGGCAGAAGTAACGGCA
This sequence comes from Paenibacillus andongensis, assembly GCF_025369935.1. NCBI lineage: Bacteria > Bacillati > Bacillota > Bacilli > Caryophanales > Paenibacillaceae > Paenibacillus > Paenibacillus andongensis. The sequence goes on from NZ_CP104467.1 coordinate 3,137,940, forward strand.
GCAAGGTATTACTCCAAAAAGTTTTTAAATAAAGATCGTTTAGAGCTGGATGGCGGTTATTATGTGGGGAAAGCAACGACTTATTCGCAAGCAGGCCCTTACACATCAGAATCCGGAGCGGTAACTGACTCAGCAGCTGCAGGAACTGCCTTCTCGACAGGAAATAAAACGTACAATAATGCGATCAGCGTGTCAAACGGTGATGTTGCGAAGCCATTTGGTTCAGTTGTTGAAGCAGCTATTAAGCAAGGGAAAGCAACTGGTTTAGTAACAACAGATAGTATTGTTGGAGCAACACCAGCTGTGTGGGCTTCCCACGTTCGTCAACGCAGCAATCAAAATGCCATTGCTTCCCAGTACCTGACTAGCGGTGTGAATGTATTCTTTGGTGGTGGTAAAACAAACTTCATTACGAAGGATGAGAAAGGTAAGCGTACCGACAAAAACATCATTCCTGAGTTTGAAGCGAAAGGCTATAAAACAGCTTATGATAAAGCTGGATTAGATGCAATTCCTGCAACTGCTGGTAATGCTCTTGGACTTTTTGCACTTAATGAAATTCCTTATGTGCTTGATCGTGATGATAAAACGCCTAACTTGCCACAATTGACTCAAAAAGCACTCGATATTTTATCCCAAAATAAAAATGGTTTCGTGCTGATGGTAGAACAAGGCCGTATCGATCATGCTGGTCATGCGAATGATCTTCCTGCCAATATTCAAGAGACGCTCGAGCTTGACGCTACTTTCAAAACATTAGTTGATTTCGCAAAAAAAGACGGCAATACATCCGTTGTTGTAACGGCTGACCATGAAACAGGTGGTTTGTCCCTTGCTAGAGACAACGTTTATGAACTGAATGTGGATCTATTTAATAAAGAAAAACATTCCTATGAGTATTTGGACGCGATTTTGAAAACAGCACAAACGGCTGAAGATGTTCGTAAAATTGTTGCGGATAACATAGGTTTCATGGATTTGTCCGATGACGAAGTTGCCCTTATTCTTAAAGGCGACGGTTCATCTTACGGTCGCGGCGGCGGTTACAACGCAGTTGTTTCCAAACGTCTGGCTGTTGGCTGGACAGGGCATGGCCATACTGGTGTTGACGTAGGCGTATGGGCTTACGGTCCGATCGCTTCCCTTGTAAAAGGCGATATCGATAACACGGACGTTGCCAAAAGTGGCGCTAAAGTGATTGGTGCTGATCTGACTGCAGCGACGAAAGAACTGCAAGATAAATATTTATACCCGCTTTTCAAAGTAACTCGTGATAATAAAACATTGTTTACAGCAAGATCCCTTGCTGAATCATTAGACATCAAAGTAACTTGGGACGAGAAAACGAAAACGGTTGTTCTTGCTAAAGATAGTCAGCAAATATCGGTTCTAGTTGAAACTGGCGCCATTACCGAAAATGGTGCAGCAAGCGCATTGGTAGGCAATGTGGACAATGGTAAGTTGTATCTGCCTTTAGAAGCATTCAATAAGTTGACAGGCAAAAGCTTTACATGGGATTCCGCTAGCGAGCGAATTTTGAAAAACTAGCAGATCAGGTAAAAGAATGGACAGGGGATAACACTACCCTTGTCCTCTTTTCCTATTTTAGACCAATGGAACTTGGAGGACAGTTATGATCGAGATAAAGGGGATATCTAAGTCTTTTACAATTCACGGAAAAAGCTTGCCCATTTTGAGTGTTTCTAAGTGGCAGGTCCAGCAAGGGGATAGATTAGCTCTACTAGGGCCAAGTGGAAGTGGGAAAAGCACGCTGCTGCATTTGCTCAGCGGTGTGATGCAGCCTGATCAAGGTGAAATTTGGGTAAGCGGTCTGCCGCTCCATACGTATTCGGAAAGCAAACGAGATCGTTATAGAGCCGATCATGTAGGCTACATTTTTCAAGATTTTCACTTGATTTCATCTTTAACTGCCAAACAAAATGTGGAACTTATTGTTCCACAAGACTGGACGAAGAAGCAGACCAAAGATCAGGTAGACTATTGGTTTGAACGAGTCGGACTGAAGGATCGTCAGCATCATCTGCCTTCCGAACTCTCTCGCGGTCAGCAGCAAAGGGCTGCGATAATACGCGCCATCATAGCGAAGCCGCAGCTTATATTGGCTGATGAGCCTACAGGCAGCCTGGATTGGGAAACTGCGGGAGATATCATGTCCCTGCTGCTGGATATATGTGAAGCGGAAAAGCTGACATTGTTGACCGTCACGCATGATTTGCATTTAGCAGATATGTATCCTACACGGGTTCATATTCAGGATATCAATGAACTTCCGAGGAGAGAAGCGGTATGAAATTAATCACCTTATTGTGGCATAATGTTCTTCACCGCAAAACGCTTTCTCTTCTCACGATTTTCTCCGTTGCTGTGACGGTCGCTCTTGTTGTCTTCCTACTTCTTTGTAGTAATGGGATTGAACAAGGCGCGGAGAAAGGATATGGTCCTTTTGAAGTGACGATTGGCGCAAAGGGAAGTGCCTCTCAGCTGGCTCTGAACACGTATTATCATATCGGCGCTCCGACAGGCAATGTTCCATATAAGCTGCTGGAAGATGTGCGCAAAGATGAGTTTGTTGATCGTGCTTACGCAATGACGACTGGTGATAACTATAACGGTTTTCCGATTGTCGGAATGGAACCCGAATATTTCGTCACTCGCTATGGGGCCGATAAGCAAATGGCACAAGGGAAATTATACGATAAGCTTGGCGATACCATAGTTGGTGCAAATGTAGCTAATTCGCTAGGGCTTCATGTTGGAGATAAGTTTCAAGGCGCACATGGACTGGTTCAAGGTACTGATGACGATGAGGACGGGGATGCAGCGGATGAACATGATCACCATCACAGTTTCACCTACACCGTTGTGGGCATTTTGCCTCCTCTGATGACTTCAGATGATCGAGCTGTCTTCACAACACTTGATTATGCATGGGCTGTTCACGAGAGTCAGCAAGGGGATAACAAGGAAGTTACAACGATTTTGGTCAAACCAAAGTCACTGTTGGGTGCGCAGTCGATTAAAACGAAGTTCGGTCAAATTAGCAATGTTCAGGCGATCTATACAAGTAAAGCAGTTGCTGATGTCGTGAATGTTGTAGATAAAGGAACACAAGCGCTGAGTGTTGTAACTGTTATTTGCATTTTGCTTGCCGCAGGTTCAATTTTGCTCTCTTTGATTGCCGCTGTAAATGAGCGTAAAAAAGATGTTGGTTTACTACGTCTCATTGGAAAATCAAAGAGATTCATTTGGGTTTCTCTGATCGGTGAAGGAATTCTCTTGACCCTCATTGGACTGATATGCGGTATATTGGTAGGTCATGCCGGAGGATATTTAAGCCGCGAAGCTGTATTCGAATACTCAGGCTTACAAATTCAAACATGGCATTTCATGCCGGGGGAAGGTCTACTCGTCGTGGGAACTTTGTTGATCGGTGTTTTAGCGTCCGTAGGACCCGCAATTCAAGCTTATCGCGTGGACCCTTTACAATTATTTAAGTCTTGAGGTGGTCAGTATGAAAATAAGGCAATTTATCATAGGACTCAGCATATTTGCAATAGTCTTATCAGGCTGTGGTCAAAAGAAAACGGAGCCAGCAGGTCAGTCATTCGGCAATGCGTCCCAAATAACGACCTCATCTGCCGGCCCATCTAACAGTCCGAGTCCCCAGGAAACTCCGGCCGTCAGTAAACCTGCTGTTTCAGAAACACCTGAAGCAGCAGTTCCATCCTTGACGCCGAAGCCGGAAAAGGAAGCAGCTGCCTCCACTACTACTAAAGATAATAAGCCAACCTCGCTACCTTCTCCCAAAGTGTCGGAGCAACCTGCTTCCGTTGAGGCAGGGGCAACTGCAGCAACACCTAAAGTTGAGACCAAGCAGTTAGAAGATCAGGCCAATGCCAAGAAGAAGCCTGCGAGTTTATCGAATGAAATCAACTGGACGCAGTTTTTTGATAATGATAAGCAGGATAAACCCTCTGAGAAATTTTGGGATATGAGCGGCAAAACCGTACAAATCAAAGGCTTTATGGGTGAGGTACTTTCCTTTGATAAGCACTGGTTTCTATTAATTCCTAAGCCTGGCGCAGAATGTCCATTTGATAATGGCGATGAAACGTATTGGAATAAAATCATGATCGTCTTTGTCCCAGACAATGTGAAGCTGCGATATACCTCTGGTCCGCTGCTCATCACAGGTAAGTTGGATGTAGGAGTCAAACTTGATGAATCGGGCTACAAGACAATGTTCCGACTTTACGATGCTTCATTTGAGAAAATAAAGGAATAAATTCTTCCGTCTATTGTATAATAATGACTCTCTAAGGCAAACTAAAAACTGGATTTTACTACGACAGCTTTAGGAGGTTCAAAGATGAGTCCGAAGCAAAACCAGAAGCAACAAAGCGAATTACCAGTTGTAAAAAATGAGGATGTAGAATTTGCAGCTGAGGTTGCGGATGCCGATGATTTCGAAGCAGCTGAGAGAGCGCAAGCGGCGGATTACAGACAGGAAGAACAGTAATGGCGGAGAAAAATATTCTCGCCTATTTTCATTCACCGGAGCAAGCAGAAGGAGCAGCGTCCAAGCTGAAAGCACTGCGTGCTATCGATGTTCAGGTAGATCGATTCGGCAGATATGCAGGCAGCGGGCTGCAATCCGTGATGAATCCTTATGCAGGAGATTTTGGAAGCTTGGCTTCGTTAACCCAGGCGGCACATGTGTCTACGCCGGATGAAGGGATTTTGATTGCAGCAGATCCAGCGGCAAGCGGTTTAAGCGACGGTGGAGGTGGCGGTGTAACGGGAATTGACATTATACTGGCTGCTGTCGTCGACGATGCCGTGTATGAGCAGGCGGTACGTGTCATTCAAAGCGCTGGCGGAACTATGTAAGCATAAAAAGCATCTGATCAAAAGGCTAATGCCTTTATGTACAGATGCTTTTTTTATATAGGAAAGTGCTTATGGCCCACTCATGATTTCAACAAGTTGGTCTGGATGGTCCGTAATAATACTGGATACGCCGAGAGCAAGCATCTGCTTCATGATCGTCGGTTGATTGACCGTCCATACATAAACTTTCTTCTGATGTGTCTCGGCAAGCTTCATGAATGATTCAGTTACGAGGGGATATGCCACAGAAATAACATCGAAATCAGAATTCTTCATGATGCTTTCAATGTTTTCCGTTTTTTGCCCCACGATAAGGCCGGTTTTGATCAGTGGATTGAGCTTTTTTACAGTATGAAGCAGCTTGTCATCAAATGAAGTCACCGTGCATTCCTTCTCAAAACCGTGTGATTGAATAAGATCGACAGTTTTTTCTGCGAGCAGCTTACCGTGGCCGTTATTTTTCATTTCTATATTCAGCTTTATATGATCTTTGGCTAATCTGAGTACTTCCTCCAGCGTTGGCACTCGCTCATTTTGAAATTCCGGGCTAAACCAGCTGCCTGCGCTTGCCTCCATTAGCTCTGATGATGTGACTTCCCACATATTTTTGTTAATTCCTGTTGTACGGAAGGCATTGTCATCGTGCATAACCATGACGACTCCGTCGGCTGTCTCTTGGACATCTAGTTCAGCAATGCCTGCTCGATCGATGATGGCTTGACGAAAGGAACGCAGCGTATTCTCTGGCGTGATAGCGGAACTGCCGCGATGTGCCGTAACTTGGCTATAGTTATCTGCAAGCAGAGGCGTTGTTGTGAATGGGGCTACCAACTCAATAGATAGGAAAACAAGCAAGAAATAAAGTGTTTTGAGCATAGGAAACTCCGTTCTATGTATGAATTATGGCTGACTTGATGCTGTCTACTTTTTCAATTTATCATGAAGGTATTAGGAAGTTGTTAGGAAATAAAACTTTTTAGAGCGCTTACATGGTGGGCGCCATTTTACCCAAGAAGCGAAGTGTAGTACAATAATCAATGTGAAAATAGCCTAAATAGCCGATTACGGCTTGGTTTATTTGTAAGTGATAACCGACAGGAGGAGCAATACCGATGCTTTGGCAGGAATTAACTGTACATACGACAGAAGAAGCAATAGAAATGATTACGAACTTTGTTCATGAACTGGGCGCCGGGGGCGTTTCCATTGAAGAATCAGGGACCTTAAACAAAGAGAGAGATACCTCGTTTGGTCAATTGTACGAAACACCTTTTAACGATATCCCAGAAGGAAGAGCCGTCATTAAAGGCTACTTCTATCATGGCACTGATATGGAGCCCATCATGGCTAACCTGAAGGAATCTGTTGAGCAGCTTAAAGAGTTCGATATTGACACTGGAAATCCAACATTTGAATTAGTAGAAGTAGACGATGAGGATTGGGCGCATGCTTGGAAGCAATATTTTAAACCTATTCGTGTGTCTGACCGTTTGACGATTAAACCAACATGGGAAGAGTATACGGCTTCGCCTGATGAATTGATCTTGGAGCTTGATCCAGGGATGGCTTTCGGTACAGGTACACATGCGACAACGTCTCTTTGTTTGAAAACACTAGAAAAGGTACTGAGGCCTGGTGACGATGTTATTGATGTGGGAACGGGTTCCGGTATTCTCTCGATTGCGGCTGCGAAGCTAGGTGCCAAGCATGTGCTGGCTGTCGATTTGGATCCGGTAGCTGTGACGAGTGCGCTTGATAACACAAGGCAGAACCAACTCGAAGATAAGATTACCGTTAAACTTAGTGATTTACTCGGTGTACTGAAAGAAAGTGAAACGGAAGACGCTGCTCAGCTTGGTGTCACTATCCCTGTGCAGTTGGTTGTTGCGAATATTTTGGCAGAAGTCATTGTTCTTTTCGTTGACGATGTGTATGAAGTCTTGCAGCAAGGTGGGTACTATATTACCTCGGGGATTATTACAAACAAGGAAGCAGATGTAGAAAAAGCACTAATTGCAGCCAAATTTACGATCGTAGAGAAAAACTATGATTCGAATTGGGTTGTAATCGTAGCTAGAAAGCTGTAGGTGTCCACATGGGAGGATTATTGTTTTATGACTGGAGTACATTGCCGTTTGTTATTCTAGTCCTCGTTCTTTCTTTTACGATTCATGAATTTGCTCATGCGTATAGCGCCTATAAATTAGGAGATTCTACGGCTTATCAGTTCGGCAGGGTTTCCTTAAATCCGATGGTTCATTTGGATCTGTTCGGTACGATTATGTTGTTAATCGCTGGATTTGGTTGGGCGAAGCCTGTGCCTGTGAATCGTGGGAATTTCAAAAATCCCCGATTGATGGGAATTATCGTGACCGCGGCGGGGCCGTTAAGTAACTTGATTCTTGCCTTTATCAGTTTATTTGTATTTGCTTTATTCCAGAAATATGGTTGGTTAGAAGGAATGTCCAAGGGAAGCGCTAGTGCAATACTTATCTTTTTGAAATTAATGATCAATACGAATCTTACCTTGTTCCTGTTCAACTTAATTCCGATTCCGCCTTTAGACGGTTATCGAATTATTCAAGATCTAGTGGATTTGAAATACACGGAATCGCTGCAAAAGTTTGAACAATGGGCATCGGTTATTTTCTTGTTAGTTGTATTTGTAAGACCTTTACGACAAGTGACTTTAGATCCGTACTTAAGTTTGGGGAATGATATCATCCGTTTATTCTCAACGCCTATTAGCTGGATCTTAGGGATGTAACGATTCCAAATTCAACCCAATGTAGATTTCCACGACTAAAAAAGGTATGATGGTGAGTGGAAGTTTCACTTCAATATCGAAATGAACGAAGATAGAGAGGCTTAGACTATGCAGCGTTATTTTCTCCCGCCTGAACAGTTTCACGAAGCTACAATGACAGTCACCATTGAGGGAGACGACGCACATCATCTGATTCGAGTCATGCGAGCAGATATTGGAGACCAGATTATTTGCAGTAATGGCGTAGACCGTGAAGTGCTCGCTCGTATTTCGGAGCTGGATAAAGGGCATGCGACCGCGGAAATCGTGGAAGAGCTGCCTATGGATGCTGAAGCGGCTGTTCAGGTGTGGATTGCACAGAGCTTGCCTAAAGGCGATAAGATGGAACTTATTATTCAAAAAGGGACCGAGATCGGGGCAGCCCGGTTTCTTCCTTTTTTATCAGAACGTACAATTGTGCAGTATGATGCAAAGAAAGAAGCAAAGCGTACCGAACGTTGGCAGAAGATTGCCAAGGAAGCGGCAGAGCAAGCTCACCGAAATCGTGTGCCGCAAGTAGAATCCGTGTATTCTTGGAAGCAGCTGCTGCAGCAGGCGAAGGAAGCGGATGTCGCTTGGATTTGTTATGAGAAGGAAGATGGTCAGCAATTAAAGCCTGCTATTCAGCGAGCGCAAGGTGCCGGTAAATTGGGACCAGGGAAACACGTGCTGATTGCGGTTGGCCCTGAAGGTGGTTTTACAGAACAGGAAATTAAGCAGGCTGAAGAGGCTGGCTTCGCTTCCGTGTCGCTGGGTGCACGTATTTTACGCACGGAGACTGCCGCAATGGTAGGTCTTACGTGTCTTTTCTATGAAACCGGAGAGATGGGAGGATAAGCGTTATGGCAACAGTAGCGTTTCATACATTAGGTTGTAAAGTCAATTTCTATGATACAGAGGCCATTTGGCAGCTATTCAAAAATGAGGGTTACGAGCAGGTTGATTTCGAGAATACGGCAGATGTGTATGTCATTAATACATGTACCGTTACAAATACAGGGGATAAGAAGAGCCGCCAAATGATTCGCCGTGCAATTCGTCGTAATCCTGAAGCCATTGTTGCCGTAACTGGTTGTTACGCACAGACTTCACCTGCTGAAATCATGGCGATTCCAGGCGTGGATATGGTGATTGGGACACAGGATCGGGAGAAGATCATTCCGCTTGTGAAACAATTTGAGCAAGATCGTCAGCCGATCAATGCCGTGCGCAACATTATGAAAACACGTCAGTTCGAGGAACTGGATGTGCCTGATTTTGCCGATCGGACAAGAGCTTTTCTTAAAATCCAAGAAGGCTGCAATAACTTCTGCACCTTCTGCATTATTCCTTGGTCGCGCGGTTTGATGCGCAGTCGTGAACCACAAAGCGTTGTTGCCCAAGCTGAGCAGCTTGTAGCTGCGGGTTATCAAGAAATCGTATTGACGGGTATTCACACTGGTGGATATGGCGAAGATATTGAGGACTACAGTTTAGCGAAGCTGCTTTGGGATCTGGACAAAGTCGAAGGCTTGAAACGGATTCGTATCTCCTCGATTGAAGCCAGCCAAATTACAGATGAAGTTATTGAAGTTCTGAAGTCCTCGGACAAAATGTGCCGTCATCTGCATATCCCGCTGCAAGCTGGTGATGATCAAGTTCTTGCACGGATGCGCAGAAAATATACAACAGCAGAATTCGCTCGCAAGATCGAACGTCTTCATGAAATCATGCCGGATGTCGCGATTACGACGGACGTCATTGTTGGTTTCCCAGGTGAAACTGAGGAAATGTTCCGCGAGGGTTACAAATTTATGGAGCAAATGAAGTTTTCTGAGATGCACGTATTCCCGTACTCCAAACGGACAGGAACTCCTGCTGCGCGAATGGAAGATCAAGTGGATGAGGAAATCAAAAATGCCCGCGTACACGAGCTGATCGATCTTTCCGAGAAAATGCAGCTTGCGTATGCACAAAAATTTGTTGGCGAAGTTCTTGAAGTCATTCCAGAACGTGCCTACAAAGGCGCTCCTGATAGCGGATTGTTCATGGGTTATTCCGATAACTATGTACAGCTTGTGTTCCAAGGCTCCGAGGACATGATCGGTCAAGTTTGCCGCGTTAAGGTAACGGAAGCCGGCGTTAATGAAAGTAAAGGACAGTTGGTTCGTGTTTTAGAAGCGGCTAGCGTTGTAAATTTGTAAAGAGTCTCTCTTAAGGCTATAAAACCTACCTCTAAACGTAGTCGCTCATCTTGAATGACTACGCTAGAGGTTTTCTCATTAAAGGGTTTAAATAGGGAATGGTTCCAAAAATAAAAAGATGAGGTGCATCAAATGAGTACTTTGAGCGCTAAGGAAATTGCAAAATACATTGACCACACGTTATTAAAACCAGATGCGAGCACAGCCGCAATTCACAAATTGTGTGAGGAAGCTGCGAAGCACCAGTTTTTTAGTGTTTGTGTAAACTCCCAGTTTGTTGGAACAGCAAGTAAAGCACTAGAAGGAACAGGTGTAAAGGTTGCTGCTGTTGTTGGCTTCCCGCTTGGCGCCAGCTTGAGCGAAGTGAAAGCATTTGAAGCGGCTAAGGCTGTAGAGAATGGGGCTGCCGAAATTGACACAGTCCTGCCGATTGGCTTATTGCTTGAAGGGCAGCATGACGCTGTTCGTTCTGACATTAAACAAGTTGTGGACGCTGTAAAAGGCAAAGCGATTGTTAAAGTAATTATGGAAACGGGCTTCCTGAATGATGAGCAAAAAGCAGCAGCTTGCCGACTTTCCGAAGAAGCAGGCGCTCATTTCGTTAAAACATCTACGGGCTTTGGTCCGGGCGGGGCTACGGTGGAAGATGTTCGTCTAATGCGCCAAAACGTATCTGATACGATTGGTGTGAAAGCATCAGGTGGTGTTAGAGACTTGCAAACGGCGATTGCTATGATTGAGGCAGGGGCAACAAGATTAGGCACAAGCTCAGGCGTTGCTATTGTGAACGGAACTCAAGACGCTTCCACATATTAAGATAACAAAGCGGTAAAGCGAGAATGGAACACACGATATTGAATATCGTTTGTGATCGGGCAATTTGTTGGGATGCATCACTAGCAAGAAGCGCTGAAAGGCTCACGAGCTGATGGATGAAGGGGTAGAATAGGACTGCGCCTCCGATATTAAGGAGTATATGTGACCAGGCGACGTATCGCCCGGCGCGGGAACTGCTCATCCCGGCGATGAGTGCGGTCACACAGGTGCCCACATTGGCACCGATGGTTATCGCTACGCCAAGCTCGACGGGAATGCCCCCGACAGCTGCGAGGCCCATCGCCATCGCAATGACAGCTGCGCTGCTGTGTACAAGCGCGGTGACCGCGGCACCGGCGATGACACCCCACAGCAGACTGTGCTGCGCCTGGAGCACGAACCAGGCGAACAGACCTCGGGACTGCAAGGCTGGCCCGATGGTTTGCATGATCTCGATGCCGAGCAGCACGAGAGAGAAACCGCTGACCGCAAGCGAGCCGTAGCGGACGCTGCGCAGCCAGCTGTGCCCGCCGATGTTGGCGGGCGAGATGGTTGTCGCCGCGAGTGGTCGCGCGGCGGCAACAACGGGGGCCCTGCCCTGCGGCAGCGGCCCGGCAAGCCAGCTCGCCAGCCAGACGGCGGTGCTCGCAAGCAGCATCGGCACGCCGATGCCACCGAGGCTGAGCCCGATCAGCTCGGTGGTGAGGCACGTGCCGATGTTCGTGCCGAGAATGACGCCGAGCGTTCTCGGGAAGCTCAGTACGCCAGCGCCTACAAGGCCGATGGCGATTACGGTAATGGCGGTGCTGCTTTGGAGCGCCGCTGTAAGTACAGTGCCGGTGGCGAGGCCGCGTACCGGCGTGCGGGTAAACCGCTCCAGCCATAGCTGGAGGCGGGGGCCTGCCCACCGTTGAAGCGCGGTTTCCATCAGCTTCATACCGAACAGAAATAGAGCTAAACCTGTCAACACAGGCAGTACGATGGTAGTTATCATTTCAGATGATCTCCTTCGCGAGCTTGCTAATCATTTTTCAACCAATATATGTGACCGTACAGACAAGCATGACAAGCAAGCTGATGAGAGTGAACGGTTTCACACAAAGGACGGCTAAAAGCATAATGGCAGCAGTATTTTTACATAAGAAACGCAAACCTCGTTTGGAGCAAGGACACCCATGGGTATACAAAAGTGAAATCGAGCGTGTAGATGGTGTGATCGAACCAGGACAACTAGTTCCTGTTCAAACGCATCTTGGTCAATACCTTGCAACGGGGTATTATAATGAGGCTTCCCAAATTACGGTCCGAATCGTATCCTATAAGCCGCTTGAAGCGATGACAACGGAGTTTTTCGTTGAGCGGTTTACACGCTGTTTACAGCATCGCAAGCGCTTTGTGAAAGATGCGCAATCTTATCGCTTGGTTTATGGCGAAGCCGACTTTTTGCCGGGACTCATTGTAGATAAATTTGAGGATACACTGGTTGTCCAGATTCTCACGATGGGGATGGATCGCTGCAGAGAACAAATTGTTGCTGCATTAGTTCAGGTTGTGAAGCCAACTGGTATTTTTGAACGCAGTGATGTTTCGATTCGTGAGCTGGAAGGGTTGAAACAGACCAAGGGCTTACTGTATGGCGAGTGTCCCAAACATGTTGACATTTTGGAAAATGGCCTGCGCATTCGCGTTGACATTGAAGAAGGTCAGAAAACCGGTTATTTCTTTGACCAAAGAGAGAATCGCGCAGCCATCGCTCCGCTAATGACTGGATGGGGACATCGCAGCGGAATTGAACTGAAAGTGGTTGAGGAGGATGGCGTGAGCCAGACACTTCCAGTGAATGCGAACGGCAAAGTCGTGTCCTTTCCATATTGGGACGGTGCTTCTGTACTGGAATGTTTCTCGCATACGGGGAGCTTCACGTTAAATGCCTGTAAGTTCGGTGCGAAAAAAGTAACCTGCCTCGATATTTCGGAGCATGCGATTGAAAGCGCGCGGACGAACGTTGCATTGAACGGTTTTGAAGAACGCGTAGAGTTTGTGGTCGCAGATGCTTTTGAATACTTGCGTACACAAGTCAAAGGCTTGGATGAGCGGAAGATTCGTGCCAATGCGGGCAGCGGTAAAGCTAAAGTGGATACGTCGAAGCCGGTTGCAGAAGGTGGACGGACTTGGGATGTGGTCATCCTTGATCCTCCTGCTTTCGCAAAAACGAAGAGTGCCGTCGAAGGTGCCTGCCGCGGCTACAAGGATATTAACTTACACGGCATGAAGCTTGTGAACGAAGGCGGCTACTTGGTAACAGCGAGTTGTTCCTATCACATGCACCCTGAGTTGTTCCTTGAGACCATTCATGCGGCTGCGACTGATGCAGGTAAAATTCTGCGATTAATAGAGTTCCGTGAAGCGGGTATGGATCATCCACGCATCCTCGGTGTTGATGAGGGACATTACTTGAAGTTTGCAATCTTTGAGGTACGGAGTAAGTAGAAAAACGGACAGATCTGACTTTGAAAAGCAAGGCTAATGAGCCTTGCTTTTTTTGTTTTGTCCGCAGGCTGTCTCGGAGGCTCGAATGCAGCGAAAGTGTCGCGAGACGTCTGAAAAGGACCTCTCAGCTGCTGAGAGCAGGCAAAGCAATCGGATTTTGAACATAATTACAAAGTTTAAGAGTTAATATTTATTATCAGCAATTGAATTTGTAAAGGATGGAAAGAAGGTTAAACATAGGAAACACTTGAATACTTACATACCGAATGTAATTTATGATCTCCTCAGAGCAAGATCCCACTTCAATTAATGAAATGGCAAAGGAGCAAACAACCAATGAATACTTTAAAGCAGGCTCACAAGATCTTAGGTCGAAATGTGATCAGTACCCTCGAAACCGTGGATATTCAGACTGGCGAACGAAAGGCTTTGGCTCAATTTAACAATCTGATCGAAGCTCCTAACTGGACGGCTGATGGTAAGCGGCTCATTTATAACAGCTTAGGTCGCCTTTATTCCTTCGACATTGCCACACTAGAAAGTACGGTTATCGACACGGGGTATGCCATGCAATGTAACAATGACCATGTGTTGTCACCTGACAATACTCACATCGCGGTAAGTCACCATACGCAGGAGGATGGTCATTCGCGCATTTATGTTTTGCCCTTAAAGGGCGGCAATCCTGTCCTCATCACACCACTGGCACCTAGCTATCTGCATGGCTGGTCGCCAGACGGCAGCACATTAGCTTATTGCGCCGAGAGGAACGGCCAGTACGATATTTACACCATTCCTGTAACTGGCGGTGTTGAAACGCAGCTGACCGATTCTCCCGGTCTTGACGACGGCCCTGAATACTCGCCGGATGGCATGCACATTTGGTTTAACTCAGTCCGTACAGGCCTTATGCAGGTATGGCGAATGAATGCCGACGGCAGTGAACAGACACAAATGACATATGATGAAAGTAACAGCTGGTTTCCGCATATCTCTCCCAATGGAGAGTCTATAGCCTTTCTATCTTACTATAAAGATGATGTCGCTCCAGGGGACCATCCACCAAATAAGCATGTAGAAATTCGATTGATGTCTAGTGCTGGTGGAGAATTTCGCACACTGGTTAAGTTGTTCGGAGGTCAGGGTACAATCAACGTTAATTCTTGGTCGCCCGATAGCAGGCATCTGGCATTTGTCAGTTATCAGCTAAAGGAAAAATAACATGACCTAAGGGGAGAACCACTACTTCCGTAGCGGGCATTTCCCGCTCGATTTGGGTTGGCGGCATCGTAATGCTCATATGTGTGGGACTACTGTGAGTACTAAGAGGTTTTGCAAAAGTGAAAACAGAAGGGGTTCCTGCTAATGGAACTATTTCTTCCAAATGTTAAATGCTATCTTATTTTATGGGCAAGGTAAAGTAAGGGAAAAAGACTTATTAACACACTGGAGGTAAGGTGTCGTATGAGGAAAATTGCAGCAATTACAGGAGGTGGCCAAGGTATTGGACGTGCCATTGCCATGGCTTTTGCCCAAGAAGGATTTGGTATCTCTATCGCCGATGTAAATGAGGATGCTGGCCTGGAAACGGTTGAGCTCCTTCGCCCATATACGGAAGATGCGATGTTTATGAAGTTGGACGTGTCTAAGGAAGAGGAAGTACGACATTGGATTGAACGCACCTCCACTGATTTGGGTGGTCTCGATGTGCTTGTTAATAATGCAGGAATTATGCACAATGCAGATGTTTTAGAGCTCACGATTGAGCAGTTTCAACGAGTGATTTCCGTTAATTTGAGCGGGGCATTTCTCTGTTCGCAGGCAGCGGCTCGAATTATGAAGCAGAGTGGGAAAGGTGGTTCTATCATTAACATGGCGTCTACAAGAGCTTTCATGTCAGAACCCAATACAGAAGCGTATTCCGCCTCCAAAGGTGGTATTGCTGCATTAACGCACGCAATGGCTGTCAGTTTAGGGGGCTATGGAATACGCGTAAATTCGATATCTCCAGGATGGATCGAGGTAAGAGAATGGCAGCTCTCTTCTCGGAAGGAAATCGTTGTCCATTCGGAAACAGATCGAAAGCAACATCCAGTAGGCCGGGTCGGGAAACCCGAGGATATCGCGGACGCTTGTCTATATTTATCCAGCGAAAAGGCTGGATTCATCACGGGTCAGAATCTGACTGTTGATGGCGGGATGACTGTTAAAATGATCTACGAAGAGGAATAGCCAAGTAATGAGACCATATCGATAAATTTTTATGATTGATATAAATATTTTATTGAATTTTATTTATCGTGCTGAAAGGAAACTCCAATTGGATGAAACTGTCATTACCGACTAAAATGAGGGAAGTACGATTTCACTTCTCATCGAAAGGCAGATGACAGTATGGCATCCGTAACAGGTTTAGAAGGCATTATTGCAGCAGAAACAGAATTATCCTTAGTGGATGGGGATAAAGGATATCTTGTATATCGCGGCCATGAAGCTAAGAAGCTAGCCTTGGATAAAAGTTTCGAAGAAGTGGCTTATTTACTCTGGCATGGTGAGCTGCCTACTGAAGAGATACTTGTTAATTTCAGAGCCCAATGGTCGGCTCATCGGCATTTGCCTGAAACATTGAAAGTAGCCTTAAATTTGCTGCCTCTGGAATGCGATATGATGAGTGTGCTGCGTACAGCGATCTCATTTCTAGGAACAGAGTCCGTGAACGAAACTGCTTGGCCTCCTCAGTATGAATCAGTTTTGGCATATACAGCTTTGCTGCCAACCATTATTGCTTTTAAGTATCGACATTCATTGGGACTTCAGCCTATTGAACCTAATCCAGAGCTGGGTCATGTAGCCAATTATTTGTATATGCTGACTGGTATAGTCCCACAGACAGTTCATGTGAAGGTGTTAACGGCTTATTTCATACTAGCCATGGAACATGGGATGAATGCTTCTACGTTTGCAGGACGTGTAGTGCTGTCTACACAATCTGATGTTGCTTCAGCTCTCTGCGCATCGATTGGCGCGATGAAAGGGCCGCTTCATGGAGGAGCACCTTCTGAAGTCCTTCATATGCTGGATGAAATAGGAACCAAAGATCGTGCGGAAGCATGGTTGATTGAACAGCTGGAAGCGGGTAATCGGTTGATGGGTTTTGGACATCGCATTTATAAAACGAGTGATCCTCGGGCGGAAGCGCTAAGGCAAATCATAACGGAATTAGCCTCAGAGGATCCATGGTTCGAACTTGCTATTCACGTTGAAAAGTTGGCAGTCGATCTGTTGGCTGTTTATAAACCAGGCCGGAAATTGTATGTGAATGTGGAGTTTTATGCGGCAGCCGTAATGCGGGCTATCGCCTTACCTAAATCTTTATTTACACCTAGCTTTACAGCTAGCCGAATGGTCGGATGGACAGCTCATTTACTGGAGCAAGCAAGCTGTAATCGTATTTTTCGGCCGCAATCCGTCTATATAGGTGAGATGCCTGCTGCCTTAAAATAGCCATAAAACCTAACTAAGTGAGGCAACTGAGCCTCGCTTTTTTTGTGCGCTATAGCGTGGGCTTCACTATTTATCGGAACGTCCCACATCCAGTCATTTAAATCGAAAGAGATCAAATAAGTGATTGACGTTCCTTTAAGGGATGCATTTACCACGTCGAAACTTGAAACCAATAGAACTCCACAGTAATATAACCCTATAGTTATATATCGAACAGGCTTGAGCGCTTGAACAGTTTTAATGAGGAGGAATAGAAAATGTTGGCTTCTATACAAAAAGTTGAGGGTGGCTATCTCGCTCGCTTTGATCGTCCATTGAAACACTCCGTTGAAAAAGTCTGGGCTGCTTTAACCGATAATGATAAGCTTGTCAGATGGATGTCTAATCTCCAAGTTGAGGATCTTCGCATCGGAGGAAATATCAAATTTGATATGAAGGACGAATCTGGGACTTACATCGATATGAAAATTACAGATTTCGAACCATACTCCGTCTTAGAATTCGAGTGGGGTAAAGATCGAGTTCGCTTCGAATTATACCCAAAGCCGGAAGGCTGTTTACTTCTATTAAATGAGTTAATTAGCGAAATAACCGATCATACGCCAAAAGATTTATCAGGATGGCACATTTGCCTCGATATGATGTATGCTTTATTAGATGGTCACTTCATGGACTTTCCAAAAGGTGAATGGGAAAAGTGGTATGAACAGTACAAAGTAGCAGTCAGCAGTTTAGTTTAGAACAAAGCATAGGGTATATATAAGCTGATCTCACGGTCCTAATGACGGGGGAACAGCTTATTTGTTCTGGCGAAAGCCCATCATCTCCCACACCTCTTTTCTACCAAAAGTATGATAGAATAGGAGAGATATGAGAACAAAGGAGCCTGTATATGTCCATTCGATTCGTAATCGGCAGAGCCGGAAGTGGCAAAAGCGAACGCTGCCTCACAGAGATGAAGCAGCATTTGGCGGCAGAACCGGAAGGTCATCCGCTTATTTTACTCGTTCCTGAGCAAGCAACGTTTCAGGCGGAGCATGCACTTGTCTCTGATCCCAGCATTCGTGGAATGATCCGCGCTCAGGTGTTAAGTTTTCACCGTTTGGCATGGCGTGTCATGCAAGAAGAAGGCGGCACAGCGAGGCTGCCCATTGATGATACAGGCAAGAAATTGCTGTTAACCAGCATTTTACATAAATATAAAGATGAGCTTCACCTATTCGGTCATTCGGCGGAGCAAATGGGGTTCGTCGACAGGCTGAATCAGCTTTTCACAGAAATGAAACGGTATTGTGTTACCGCTAAGCAGCTCGAAGAACACGAGAACAGACGTGTGGTTACGCTCGGAGAGAGCGGATTGCTGCGTGATAAAATGCATGACATTCAGTTAGTCTATCGCCAATTTGAATCTGAGCTTTCCCGTCAGTATTTGGACGGCGAGGATTATTTAACGCTACTGGCGGAGCAAATACCGAATTCCGCTTATTTGCGGTCGGCATCGATCTGGATCGACGGTTTCCATGGCTTTACGCCGCAAGAATTTGCGGTGCTTGGCGCACTTTTCGCTGCATGCAAACAGGTGACGGTTACACTCTGTTTGGATCGTGAGCTGCAGGCCGGCGATACGCCTGACGAGCTGGATTTGTTTCACCCGACAGCGACGACGATGGTACGGATGCAAGAACTCATTTGGAAGCTTGGCTTACCGGCAGCTGAAGTTCATCTTATGGCTCCTGAAACATCGCCGCGCTATGAAGATAGTCCGGCTCTAGGCTATTTAGAGCGAAATTTCGATCGACGTATAGGTGGCGGTGCTGGGCGATATACGCCTGCGCCAAATGAGAAATTAAGTGACCAGCTTGTTATTAGGGAGGCTGTCCATCGCCGTGCTGAGGTTGAGGGTGCCGTGCGGGATATGCTGCTGTTGGTTCGTGAACATGGCGTTCGATGGCGGGAAATTGCTGTCATGGTACGGAACATGGAAGGTTATCAGGATTTGTTAAAAGCAGTTTTGACCGATTATGACATTCCTCACTTCTTTGACCAAAAGCGATCAGTCCTTCATCATCCACTCGTTGAATTCATTCGCTCAGCCTTGGAAGTTGTGCAGCACAATTGGCATTACGACGCCGTATTTCGGTGTGTCAAAACGGATCTGCTGCTGCCAATGGAAGCAGCTTTCCAGCGGACGGAGCTGGATAAATTAGAAAATTATGTGCTTGCCTTCGGTATTCAAGGATACAGATGGACGGACGGAAAACCATGGACCTTTAAATTCCGAGCTAATTTGGAGCAAGCGGACGATGGTGAACAGGAGCAAACGGCTGAGCTGCAGTCCTTAAATACGAGCAAAGCGTGGGTTGTAAGACCACTACTGGCTTTTTCGAAACGTTTGCAGCAAGCAAGCTCGGTGAAAGAGCAAGTTGAAGCGTTATATGAGCTTCTGATCACTGTACAAGCTCCTGAAAAATTAGAATCATGGAGTCAGCAAGCAATCTTAGATGGGAAGCCAGAAAAAGCGCGAGAGCATGGACAAATGTGGGATAGTGTCATGGATATGTTGGATCAATTAGTAGAGACGATGGGGGAAGACTCCTTAAGTCTGGAGCTTTTTAACGGACTTATTGAGACGGGCATGGAGAGTATGAAGCTAGGTTTAGTGCCGCCATCGATGGATCAGTTATTGATTGGAAGTATGGATCGGACACGTTCCAGCGGGATTCGATATGCTTACATCTTGGGCGTCAACGATGGGGTTATCCCTGCTCAAATGGATGAAAAAGGCGTCCTTACGGAAGCGGAAAGAAGTGTGCTCACGGAGTCAGGTTTGCCAATGGCGGATGGCAGTCGCCGCAAGCTGCTGGACGAGCAGTTTATTGTGTATACGTCGCTAACCGTGCCAGGCAAAAGGCTTTGGATAAGCTACCCACTTGCCGATGAGGAAGGGAAATCCCTTCTTCCTTCGGAGCTAATCAAGCAGATGCGTCAGCTTTTTCCGGGGACAGATGCTCCTCTTTTACTTGCTGAACCAGCAGCAGAATCACCGGAAGGCGAGCAGGCGGCTTATATTTCACATCCCATTCAAGCCATCTCCTATTTGGCTGTTCGTATGAAGCATTGGATGCTTGGTGGACGAATGGCTGACCTTTGGTGGGAAACGTACAATTGGTATGCCGAGCAGCCGATGTGGCAGATGAAGCTGCAATCGTTAGTTCAAGCGCTGCAATATACGAATAAAGAGAATGGCCTCAGATTGAAGACAAGCAAGCTTCTATATGGGCAAAATTTACGTGCGAGTGTATCGAGAATGGAGAAGTATGTGGCTTGTCCTTTCTCGCATTTCGTGTCCCATGGCTTAAGACTGCAGGAAAGACGGGTTTACCGACTAGATGCTCCGGATATTGGGCAATTGTTCCACGCAGCGTTAAATCAGTTTGTGCAAAAGCTCCAGCAGGATCAGCTCGACTGGGGCTCGCTTACGGCCGAGCAATGTATGGAGCGTTCCGCTCAGGTCGTGGACGAGCTCGCGCCAAAGCTCCAGGGAGAAATTCTGTTAAGTTCCAGCCGTTATGCTTACATAGCTAGAAAGTTGAAGCAGGTCGTAGGCAGAGCCGCTGTTGTGCTCGGTGAGCATGCCAAGCATGGGCAGTTTCAGCCATTAGGTCTGGAGATTGATTTTGGACCTGGTAAGGAATTGCCGCCGCTAACCTTTGAGTTGGATAATGGCTGTACCATGGAAATTATCGGCCGAATTGACCGTGTAGATAGAGCTGATGGCGAGCAGGGCGTTCTTTTGCGCGTTATTGACTATAAATCGAGTCAAACCTCTTTGCAGTTATCTGAGGTGTATTACGGTCTTTCGCTGCAAATGCTGACGTATTTGGACGTCATTATTACCCATGCGGAACAGTGGCTGGGTATTGCGGCGAAGCCCGCAGGCGTGCTTTATTTCCATGTGCATAATCCGATGCTCCAGCAAAAAAATGCGCTCGATCCCACTGAAGTGGAGAAGGAGCTGCGTAAACGGTTTAAAATGAAGGGCTTAATCACCGCTCATGCGGAAGTAGCCGGTATGATGGACGATGAGCTGGTGAAGAGTGCCGGTCACTCACAGCTTATCCCTGTTGCCTTGAAGAAGGATGGAGGCTTCTATTCAACTTCTTCGGTTGCTACGGATGAACAGTGGGATACGCTTCGGAAATATGTGCGGAAACAGGTCAAGCAGATCGGAACGGGTATCACAGATGGACATGTGGATATTGCTCCATACCGTTTGGGTAAAAAAACTGCCTGTATGCATTGTTCGTATAAATCGATTTGTCAATTTGATCCTTTATTTGAAGGCAATGAGGTTCACCAGCTCAAGCAACGGGGTAAAGATCAGCTCTGGTCCGATCTGGAGCAAAACGTGAGCCAAGCTTAAAGGCAGAAAGGAGCGTACATACGTGAATAAACAACAACAGCCCAAGCCTCCCGGCAGTACTTGGACGGATGATCAATGGGATGCGATTACACTCAAGGGTCAAAATATGCTGGTTGCCGCTGCTGCTGGTTCAGGCAAAACCGCCGTACTCGTCGAGCGGATTATACGCCGGATATCCAATGAGTGGGAGCCGATTGATGTTGACCGCTTGCTGGTCGCGACGTTTACCAAGGCAGCGGCATCCGAGATGAAGCATCGCATACGCGAAGCGCTGGAAAAAGAATTGATGAAGCAGCCGCATTCGCAGCATTTGCGCAAGCAGCTCGCATTAATGGGACGCGCATCCATTACTACGCTGCATTCCTTCTGTCTGGAAGTCGTTCAACGCTACTTCAGCCTTATTCGGTTAGACCCGGGCTTCCGCATCGCAAATGAAACGGAGGCAGATCTGCTTCGCCAAGACTTATTAGGCGAAATGCTTGAGCAGTACTACGCCGAGAGCGGAGAGAGCAGCGCCTTCTGGCGGCTGGTCGATTCGTTCAGCGGCGAGCGTAACGACGACGCGATCATGCAGCTTATTCAAAAGCTGTATGATGTGTCGCGCAGTCATCCGTGGCCCGAGTACTGGCTCAGGGCGACGGCTTCGATGTTTGGGCCGCCGGCGCCGCAGGTACCGCAGGACGTGCCGGATGAGGCTGCCTCCGTTATGCAGGAGGCGCTGCCTTACGTTGCCGCTGCGACTGCGCCAGCGGACTATTCGATCTGGGAGCAGAGTCTGATCCGCGACCTGTCTTTGGAGCTGGAAGGAGCCGCTGATCTGCTGCGGCAAGCACAGCAAATCGCTGAATCGCCTGGCGGGCCGGCTCCGTATTTGGACAATTTGCGAGAAGATTTGCTGCTCGTAAACAATTTGCGTGAAACGACCACCTATCCGTGGTCCGTTTTGTATCTTGGTTTTCAGACGGTCGAGTTCGGTAAGCTCAAAGCTTGCAAAGGCGATGACTATGATAAAGAGCTGCAAGAGGAAGTCAAGGAGCTGCGCAATAAAGCTAAAGAGCAAATAAACAAAATGAAAGAAGAGCTGTTCGGGCGTACGCCTGAACAATTTCATCAAGAAATTGCCGAAATGGCTCCTTTGCTTCACACGTTAGTGGATTTGGTTGTTGATTTCGGACAGCGGTATCAAGAGGCCAAGCAAGCTAAAGGTTTGATCGATTTTGCCGATTTGGAGCACTATTGCTTACAAATTCTTAGTGCAGAAGGCTCAATCCCGGGGGAACTGATTCCATCCGAAGCCGCTCAGGCCTATCGCAGACAATTCGTGGAAGTACTTTTGGATGAATATCAGGATACGAACCGTGTGCAGGAAGCTATTGTAGAACTGATCTCAAATACGAAGCCTGGCAATCGGTTTATGGTAGGCGACGTGAAACAAAGTATATATCGGTTCCGTTTGGCTGAGCCAGGACTCTTTTTGGAGAAGTATAAGGCGTACCGTTCCAATAAAGATGAGTCAACAGAAACGTCTTCCGATGGTGGAAGAATCGATTTGGCGCGTAATTTCCGCAGTCGGATTCAGGTTGTTGATGCGGTCAATTTTATTTTTAAACAAATGATGAATGAAACTGTTGGTGAAATCACCTATGATGAGCGCGCTGAGCTTGTATACGGAGCGGGCTATCCGCCATCTGCTTCCGATTGTTCTGTGGAAATGCTGATTGTCGATCGTGGGACGGAACTGCCAGACAAAAGTGAATCGTTTACTGAGGATAGCGATGATCAAGACTCAGAAGCTTTTGGCGAGGGGGCCGAAGGGGCTTCTGATCCCCTAATTGAAGCGCAAGAACTGGAAACAGCGCAGCTGGAAGCGCGCACGATTGCCCGCCAAATTCGAGGATTGCTGGGTGCTGGGGGAGAGGAAGCTTTTCAGGTTTTTGATAAAAGAACCGGTGGTGATCGTCCTGCGACCTATCGCGATATCGTGATTTTGCTGCGGGCGACGCAGGCGTGGTCTCCTGTCATCATTGAAGAATTCAAAAAACAGGGCATACCGGCCTACGCGGAACTAAGCACGGGATATTTTTCTGCAACAGAAGTAGAAGTGATGCTTTCCTTGTTGAAAGTTATCGACAATCCGTATCAGGATGTGCCGCTTGCGGCAGTATTGCGATCTCCGGTAGTGCAGCTAACGGCCGAGGATTTAGCGCAAATTCGGGTCGCGGATAAATCAGTGCCTTTTTACGAGTCTGTCTTACAGGTAGTCAAAAGTGCTGAGTCTGATGATAACGAAGATCTTTTGCAAAAACTGAACCATTTCCTTAGGCTTCTTGAAAAGTGGCGAAATGACGCTAGACAAGGCTCTCTTGCCGATTTGATTTGGAGCATTTATAGACAAACGGGCTATTACGATTTCGCTGGCGGGTTGCCAGGTGGCTTGCAAAGACAAGCTAATTTAAGAGCGTTATACGATCGTGCAAGACAGTATGAAAGCACATCCTTGCGCGGATTATTCCGATTCCTGCGTTTTATCGAAAGAATGAAAGAAAGTGGCGGAGATCTAGGCACAGCGCGAGCGCTTGGTGAACAAGAAGATGTGGTTCGCATCATGTCGATTCATAAAAGTAAGGGGCTTGAGTTCCCTGTTGTATTCGTGGCAGGAATGGCCAAAATGTTCAATCAGCGGGATTTGAATGATGCTTTTCTGCTGCATAAAGAGCTTGGTTTCGGTCCTCGGTTTGTGGATACGGCTTTGCGTGTAAGCTATCCGACACTGCCTTCCTTAGCTATCAAAAGAAGAATGAAACTAGAACTGCTTGCAGAGGAAATGCGCGTCTTGTATGTTGCGCTCACAAGGGCGAGAGAAAAGCTTTATTTACTAGGTACAGTGAAATCGCTCGAGAAGCTGCTGCGAGGGTGGGGGCGTCATCTGTCTAGGACAGATTGGTATTTGCCGGACTTTGAATTAGCTAAAGCGAAGAACTATCTCGATTGGGTTGGACCAGCCCTGCTTCGTCATCCAGATGCGGCTCTTTGGAGAGAGCGGCTCGGTATTAGTGAGGTATCCTCCGGCGTTCGTCTGCTGCAAGATCCTTCACAGTGGAAGTTGACGATTATCCAACCTGAGAGCTTGCAAATGGAAGAAACGTTGGAAGTTGAAAGTGTGTTACCCGACGCAGACCGAATGTCAGCCGTTCATCAAAGTCATTCTGTACCGACAGCGGGCAAATGGAAGAATTGGTTGGAGGATCGGCTTTCTTGGACATATGAATATCCGGATGCGCCTAAGCATTTTGCTA
Organism: Paenibacillus andongensis; assembly: GCF_025369935.1. Taxonomy (NCBI): domain Bacteria; kingdom Bacillati; phylum Bacillota; class Bacilli; order Caryophanales; family Paenibacillaceae; genus Paenibacillus; species Paenibacillus andongensis. The sequence goes on from NZ_CP104467.1 coordinate 3,162,369, forward strand.
AGACCACTGTGTCGGAAATGAAGCGTTTGTCTGAAATGAATCGCCTTGCGGGAGATATGGAATTTCCATCTGGGGCTGAGACTGCTGTTTTGGATGAATCTACGGTGAAGCCTAAGATTGCGGTATGGCGCAGGCCTAGATTCATGGAAGAGAAAAAGCTAACTGCCGCTGAGAAGGGGACCGTTGTCCATGCTGTCATGCAAAATCTTTCTTTGCAGGAATCGCCGACGGAATCGAGTATAAAGGCAACTCTTGCGGAAATGCTGAACAAACAAACGCTAACGCAGGAGCAGTGTGATGTTGTAGATATTCCGGTTGTATTGAAGTTTTTCGAAACAGAAGTTGGTAAACGGATGGTACAAGCTGCGAACGTGCAGCGTGAGGTGCCATTTAGCTACGGACTGCCTGCGGACGAGGTCTACATGGGAACAGACCGATCCACGATAGGTGAGACGGTGTTAATTCAAGGGGTTATCGACTGTTTATTCGAAGACGAGCTGGGACTCGTGTTGGTTGACTATAAAACGGATGCGGTAAAGGGAAGTAGCGATACAGAACTAATGGTGCGTTATGAGAAGCAAATATCCCTGTATACCCGGGCTGTGGAACATATTTGGAAGCGTCCTGTAAATGGGAAGTTCTTGTATTTCTTTGATGGGGCGAAATTGTTGGAGATGTAAAAGGGTATACGGATAGATAGATAGATAGATAGATATGGGGTATATGGCATGTTTAGGAAGGAGATGAGTTATGCGAATTTTACACACGGCTGACTGGCACTTTGGTCGAACACTCGAAGGACGCAGCCGGTTAGAGGAACAGACCGCATTCATGGATGAGCTTGTGCAGATTGTGCAAGATCAAGCCATCGATTTGGTTCTCATCGCAGGAGATATCTATGACAGCGTAAATCCTCCCGCTGCTGCGGAGCAGCTTTTCTATGAAGGTATAGCCAGGTTGGCTGACGGCGGGAAGCGCCAAGTGGCCATTATCTCCGGCAACCATGATCATCCGGATCGGCTTGCAGCATCTGGTCCGCTTGCGGCTAAACAAGGGATCACGATTATTGGTTTACCGGTCCCTGACATCCAGTCGATTGGTATTGCAAGAACAGGTGAGTTGGCACGTCTGATTGCGCTGCCGTACCCGTCGGAATCGCGACTCAAGGAGCTGCTCTCGGATGTTGCTGAGGAGGAAATACTGCGTAGTAAATATTCCGAACGTGTGGGTGCGCTTATTCGAAAACAAGCGGCTTCTTTTGAAGCCGGGACGGTAAATCTGATCATGAGCCATTTATACGTTCTTGGCGGTCATGAAACGGAATCGGAACGCCCTATTCAAGTAGGGGGCGCCTACACGGTAGATACCAATGCTCTGACGGCAGGAGCGCAATATGTTGCGCTTGGTCATTTGCATAGACCGCAAAATGTGAAAGCAGCGTCTCCTATCCGTTATTGTGGTTCTCCAATCGCTTACAGCTTCTCGGAAGCTGGTCAAGCGAAGTCGGTCACAGTGCTCGATCTAGCTCCGGGACAAGCGGCCGAGCCGAAGGAGATCTTTCTGACTTCGGGCCGCCCACTTGTTAGTTGGAGAGCCAAAGAAGGAATTGGTCAGGTGCACCAATGGCTGGATGAACAACGCGATGCCAATGCCTGGATCGATTTGGAAGTCACGATGACAGAAGCTATGTCCATTGAACAGATTCAATCGCTGCGTAAAGCATACGAAGGCTTCATCCATATTCGGCCCATTTACCCGGAGATGGAGGCAGTCCGAGCTGTTGTATCGAAAGCAGATCTAACAATGGAAGAGCACTTTACACGCTTTTATTCGCGTCAAACTGGCGGTGCACAGCCTGAGCCTGAATTGGTTCGGCTGTTTTTGGAGCTGCTGCAGGAGAAGGATTTGGCGGATGCCGCTGGGGAGTAGGTTTGGGGGAGTTATAGCTTACTCACAAGCTCTTTTTTTAATGAGCTGGGAGAGTAGATGCATTTTGTGCATGTATTTCATGTGATATGGTCATAAATGTGCATTTTGATGCAAAAGTGCAGCAAATACTGTTAAATACTCGCAAATACCTCCCATTTAGAAGAATTTGATGTAGTTTTTGCATTTAAGTTCCTCGAAACTGGCTTCTGCGTGAAAATTAGCTGCAGCTTTTGCAGTATTTTTAGCGCGGAGTGAATGAAGAAGCCTAGGACAAATAGAATGTTTTCAGATGAACAAGCTGCTGCCGATTGGTTAGATGGAAATCAGTGTTTTATACCCGAGAAGTGTTTGTGGATAACTAAGAGAAATCTAAGTTAGTTTTCGGATAACGAAGAAATAAACAAAAGGAACATATAGCAAGTTATTCTAGTGTTTTTATGAAAGGAGGATTTGGCATGCGTCCAATTCAGTTGCAAATGTCCGGGCTTCAGAGTTATCGGGAAATGCAGACGATCGATTTCAGCCAATTAGTGGATGCGGGCGTGTTTGGCATATTTGGCCCGACGGGCAGTGGGAAATCATCGATTCTTGATGCGATCACGCTATCGTTATATGGCAAAGTGGAAAGAGCAAGCGGAGGCACGCAAGCGATTATGAATCATGCGGAGCAGACGCTGTTCGTTTCTTTTACGTTTGAGCTGACAAATGCGGCCGGCACTGAGCGTTATCGTGTCGAACGGCAATTCAAGCGCGGAGCGGAGTTGTCCATAAACGGGACAATTAGTCGGCTTCTACATATTAAAGGGACCGAGACCATCGTACTTGCAGATAAAGCGGGTGAAGTGAATCAGCAGGTACAGCATATTTTGGGTCTGTCTATGCAGGACTTTACGAGAGCTGTCGTGCTCCCGCAAGGGAAATTCGCAGAATTTCTGACGTTGACCGGCAAGGATCGCAGACAAATGCTGCAGAGGCTATTCCATCTTGAACAGTATGGGGACCATTTGAGCGCGAAGGTTAGTTCCAAAGTGAAAGAAACGGACAGCACTGTTAAGCAGCTTGCTGCAGAGCAGCAGGGGCTTGGGGATGCTTCAGAGAGAGCGCTAGAAGAAGCCAATGCCAGACTTCTGGAAGCAGAACAAGAAGCGGTTCGAAGTCGTCTTCATTTGGAACAGCAGGAGAAGTCTTATGACGAACATAAGCAGGTATTTCAGTGGCAGATTGAGAAAAGAGCACTGGAACTAGAAACGCAGAAGCAGCAGGAACAAGAGGCGTTCATCCTCGAAAAGGAGCAGCTTCTTCAAAAAGCTGAACAGGCTGAAAAGGTGAGGCCCTATCTGGAGCAGCATGCTTTGGCAGTCAAGGATGTGTTAACAGGGGAAACACAGCTTGAAATTGCAGCAGCTTCCCAACTAACAGCGGAAACAAACTATCAGCAAGCTGTTCACAAATTTGAACATGCACAGCAAGAGCTGGCTTCACAGGAAGGGCCGCTTTTATTGCGGTTGGACCAGCTGCAGCAAGCACTTGTCATTCAGCAGGAGCTTGAACAAGTTCAAAGCCAAATCCAAGCGGCTCAGATGCAAGAAGCAGAAGTTAAGGTAGCTTTTACGCATTTGCAGGCTGAATTGAGTAAAAACATAGAAACAAAACAAAAAGCAATCCTTAAACAAACCGAGCTTAAAGATCAACTGAAGTTGGTGGAAACCAATTCGGTATCTCGACAACTATTACAATCCGCGGTTCAAGAGAAAAAGGCAATTGAACTACTCCAAACTCAAGAGTTTGATGCTAAGAAAGCGAGAGAAGATAAGGCTGTCGCTTACTCGGTAGTGGAACAAAGTCAATTGCAATTGGCAGCCAAGCAACAAGCTTATCAGGTTAAATTGTCAGGGTGGCTGAAGGAGCTGCAGGAAACTGGTGTAGATGTTAACTTACAAATTGCAGCATTTACCAAGTTCGTTCCTGCTTTACAAGCTTACAAAGAGAGACAGAAGTTAAGTTGGAAAATGCAAGAGCGTCATGCTTTGGCGGCGATTCTTGCTAGTGAGCTTGCGGATGGGGATCACTGTCCAGTATGCGGTGCGACAGAGCATCCGTTAAAGCTGCATAGCGAAGAACCTGCTGAAACAGCCTATGATCAGGCATATGAAGAACAGCTTCGACAAGTGGAAGAGCTGCTTCAGCTTGCAAAAGAGCATCAATTCACGGGGCAGCAGCTGTTGCGAAGATTGGCTTCTGTCCATCGGCAGGCAGTTGATTTGGCAGCAGTTCTAGCTGCATCTGGTCAAGAACACGCTGAATTAACCAGTGAACTCTCTACTATGGCATGGGACGAGGCAGCTGCTGGGAAAGAAGAAGGAGCTACTGCCAATCTTGGGGAGCTTAATGAAGATATAAGTTTTAAGGCTTTGCTAGAGGAATGGAAAGTTATGGAGGCGAGACAAACTTCCTGTATTTCCCAGTCAGAAGAACTTGAACATTCTTTCCAAAGTCTGCAGAAAGAGCATGCACAGCATGCGCAGCAATTCGTACAAGCAGGTGCTCAAATGCAAGCAGCTGCGAGCTTGTTATCGGAAGCGGATAGCAGGCTAATTTCAATAACATCAACGCTAGGTGAGCAGCTAAAAGGTTGGCAGGAGCGCTATGCGGAACTTTCCTGGATAGATGTGGACAAGCAGCTTGAACAGCTGCTTGCCAATGAGCGATTAGCCGAGGAGCTCCGCGGCCGAATTGAGAAGAGTATTCCGTTTCTTGACGAGCTAAACGGGAAGATCGACGAGCTCCAGCGCGCCGCACAGGAGCAGGATCGTACTGCCCTGCAGCTGCATGAACGTCTGCAGGGCTTGGCGCAGCTCGCCGCCGACAAGTCGCGGCAGCTCGCTTTGCGCGCGCCCGGCGCGGCTGTGCCGCAGCTCATCGCGGAGGCGACCTCCGCGCTAGAGCAGCTGCGGCAGCTCGCGCAGGTGACCAAGCTCGCGCACGCTGCTGCGCAGCGCGAGCAGCTCCTGGCGGCGCAGCGATACAGCGCCGCCGCCGAAGCCGCTGCCGCCGCCGCGCGGCAGCTGGCGCAGACCGAGCGCGCGCTGCACGGCGCGCTCACGGATAACGGCTTCGCGTCGCGCGAAGCCGCAGAAGCCGCGGCGCTAGCGCCTGAGCAGCGCCGCCAGTGGGCGCTGCTCGCTGCGGAGCACCGCGAGCGCGAGCAGGCGCTGCGCGCCCAGCTGGCGCAGCTGGCAGCGAAGCTGCAGGGCCGCGTGCTGAGCGCGGACGAGTGGGCGCAGTCGCAGGCGCAGCTGAGCGCCGCGAAAGCGGCCGCCGAGGCCGCGCTCGAGACGCGGGCCAAGGCGGCGCAAGGCGCGAGTGAGCTCGCTACGCGGCATGCGCGGTGGTGCGAGCTTGAGACGCGTCGCGTCGAACAGGCGACGCAGTTGGAAAGGCTTGGCAAGCTGCAAGCCGTGCTTAAGGCCAATGCCTTCGTCGAATACCTCGCCGAAGAGCAGCTCATGCAAGTTAGCCGCGCTGCTTCGGAGCGGCTAGGTGAATTGACGCGTCGGCGCTATGCGATTGAGGTCGACTCTGGAGGAGGCTTCGTCATCCGTGACGATGCCAACGGAGGGGTAAAGCGCCCGGTAAGCACACTGTCGGGCGGTGAAACGTTCCTTACCTCGCTGGCGTTAGCGCTCGCTCTTTCCGCACAGATCCAGCTGAAAGGGGAATATCCGCTGGAATTCTTCTTCCTCGATGAAGGCTTCGGTACGCTCGACCAAGAGCTGCTGGACATGGTCATCGGTGCGCTTGAGAAGCTTCATATGGACAGTCTAGCTGTAGGTGTCATTTCCCACGTTCCAGAGCTTCGCGCTCGTCTAGCTCGTAAATTAATCGTCCTCCCAGCAGAGCCATCTGGGCGCGGGAGCCGCATTGTCGTTGAGGATCTGTAGAGTTTTATTGTATGGGGCTCAGAATTTACTGAGGAAGGTGATCATTTGTTAACTTTCGAAAGACAAAATAATAAGTTTAATTTTAGAGTTGCAGGAATTGCTATCCATAACAACAAGATCCTCCTACATACAACCCCAGAACATGATTACTGGGTTTTACCTGGCGGACGTGTGGAATTTAATGAATCAACTAGTGATGGAATCGTGAGAGAAATCCAAGAGGAACTGGGCGTCGTAGCACATGTGGAACGTCTAAGTTACGTTCATGAATTGATTTTTGCAGAAAATGGTAAAAATTTTCATGAGCTTGGATTTTATTATTTGATCTCGCTGCCAGAGAATAACGAAATCATAAATAAGGAATCTGAATTTAATGGGATTGAAGAAGGTAACAGATTAATTTTTAGGTGGTTTTCATTTGATGAACTAAATCAAACTGAGGTGTACCCCGAATTTATAAAGCGTGATATTAATTTCCTACTGTCTACTGAGGTTATAAAGCATGAAGTGACCAATGAAATATAAAATACAGTGACTTTAACAAGTTCTTCCAACCTTCAACTCCCCTATTCAAGGCTAACGACGCTCCAAGCGTCGTTAGCCTTTTTTACATCCTAAAAATCATCTTTAGGTGAAGTGATCAAGCCGATTCGTACAAGTTGGCATACACTGCAACATCTTTAGGAAAAGGAGAATGTGAATGGCAACATTTAATGAGGCGCTAAAACATAAGAATAGAATTTCCCCCGTTTTACTAAAAAGAGCGGAGGTCATGGCTGTTGGTGTTGGCTATGCGGATCCAAGTAAACCGGCACTCGGAGCTGGCGTTATTGTTTATACGCATAAAAAAATCGTCCCCTCCAGTCTGAGCAGCCTTAAAGGGGTGGTTGCCAAAGCAGGTACGGCAGTTCCCGTTCGTTTCGTGCCTTCTGGGATGTTTAAAACGAATGCATCTGCAACAAAACCAAAAGTCATCCGACCAACATTATTTCGCAATAGAATTCGTCCCGTGCCAGGCGGTGTAAGCATCGGTAAACCGGATCCGTTTGCCACAGGAACGGCAGGTGTGATTGTAATCAAAAACAACCAACTTTACATTCTGAGCAACAACCATGTTCTTATTAAAAACAACTCAACTGCCTTCTCTGCAACCGTGCAACCAGGCCCAGCAGATGCAGCGATTGCCGGTAACACCATAGGGAGAGCCTTTCAATTCGTCAGACTGCGCCCGGGTGAAGTCAATTTCCAAGATTCAGCGATTGCATTGCCGTTTTCAAATAGCTTATTGAATCCAAGATACTTAGTCAGTGCATCAGGGCAGTTGGTTACAGTTCCTGGTCACTTGTTAAGCTATCCTGTCGGTCTTCAAGTATTTAAATCTGGTCGTACAACGGGCTTTGTCAGAGGAACGGTAGAATCCAATAATGTGGATGTACGTGTTTCCTATGGAGGAACGTTAGGGACATTATTGTTCCGAAATCAATCGGTTATTCGCGGGAATACGGGCGCTGTTTCACTCCCAGGTGATTCCGGTTCCGTATGGCTCCGAGCAACAGATCGCTTTGCAGCGGCGCTTAATTTCGCTGGTACTGCGGATGGTATGCGCTCGATTAGTAATCCGATAGGACTGGTAATGGCCACGTATGGTTTACGTATTGCCATTCCGGCCCCTGGTGGAACTTTCAAAGCCGGCGCGATTAAAGGGATTGCTCCACGAGGCAACCATTCTTACGTTCAGCCACTAACAGATGAACAACGTAAACGCACACGCGCTGTGCTAGTTAAGTCTTCTAAGTAAATACGATCATTTCATCCAAAAACCAATGAGTTAAGTCACATTGGTTTTTTGCTTTTTATTTTATTTTTCGACAAAATGCTACTTTATTCCATCTAAAACGTATTAGTTATGGACATAAAAACTTACAACAGGGTCGAAGGGAGTCAACTAATCTTGAAAATCATGAAAAAAAGAATCGGAATTATGTCGTTGGCTGTAGGAATTATTGCGGCTAGCCTAGCGACTGCACCATCGCCTGCTCGTGCAGACATCGTTTGGGACCACTGGCAAAAAGCGGAGTCACTAGGTGCAAGTGGGAATAAAGATGAAGCAGTGCCCCATTGGCAATTCCTGGCTAATCACTATGCGAGATCTGGAGAATGGGAAAATGCAGCTTTATTCTATGGAAATTTGGCCGCCTACTACGATACAATCGGTGATTATGATCAAGCGATTAGCTATTACGAGTCCGAAAACGAATATTGGGTGAAAGCCGGGAAGGATTGGGGGGCTGTTAAGCTGCAGCGTGCTGATCAAATTCGGACTACGGTTGAGTTGTATAGACTGGATCATGATGAGACAACCGTGCAGCAATTAGCCCTGCCAAAAAACAGTCAATTGGCCAAGTTTGAACCTACATACGGCACTTATCTTGGGGTCTACTCCGAACAGGATCCTAAGGTAGGTAATATTTTCACGAAAATGGAATCGGTTTATGGTAAAAAACACGCGATATATTTGGCCTATGCACACTGGGGTCAAGGATTCCCTGCTACGTATGCCAAGAGAGCAAAAGATGCAGGTGGCGCTTTGCAAATCGCTTGGGAACCTGACGATGGCTTAGATCCGGTTACAGACAGCACGTATTTGCGCAAATGGGCACAAGATGCCAAAGCGGCAGGCATCCCGATCTTCTTGCGTTTTGCTGGGGAAATGAATGGTGCTTGGGTCAAATGGCACGGAAACCCTGCTCAATATATTGCGAAATTCCGTATGCTGCACGATGTATTCGCTGCTGAAGCTCCGAATGTCGCGATGGTTTGGAGTCCTGGTGATGTACCAGCGAATGATATTGACCCTTACTATCCGGGAGATGCATATGTAGATTGGGTAGGGGTGAGCCTGTACATTGAGCCCTATGAAAATGGGAATCCGTCTCTGCCTTCCATGATTTCTACGAGCAGTGTGGAGAGGTTAACTAGGCTTTACAACACCTATTCGGACCGTAAACCTTTAATGTTAAGTGAAACAGGGGTCCCGCATTACGCGCACTCGGCAGACGAGGATTTCACCGAATGGGCGAAGCTTAATCTGCAGCGTTTATATGAGATTATGCCTTATAAATATCCTAGATTAAAGGCTATCACTTACTTTAATGTCGATCAAAAGATGGAGAACGCGAAAAACGACTATTCACTCTCCACTTCGTCTGAAATCCAAAATTACTACAGCAAGTTAATTGCTAATCCTTATTTGTTATCCAAGGTGACAGACGCAGCTAAACCTGATGATCGTCTGGGTTATGTACCCGTAGATGCGAATCATCAGACTTTTACGAAACAAACCAAGTTAGTTCCTTTTGTCAAAATTCCTGACGTTTACATAGGTAAAGTAGAGTACATCTTAAACGGAAAAGTGATTGCCTCTCAAACAGATTTGCCTTACGGTCTAGAATTGAAAGCTGGCGATGTTCCGGAGGGTTCCGTCATTCAAATTAAGGTTTATAATAAATCCGGTAAACAAACAGCTTTACGCACCTTCGGTTTATCCTCACAAGTATCTGTCGAGATTGATGGGAAAGAGCAGAAATTTGAGCAAGCGCCTGTCATTGTAAAAGGATCAACGTTCACGCCGCTGCGTGCGATTTTCGAAGCTATGGGTGCAACGGTAGATTATGAAGCAGCAACTAGAACAGTTACAGCCAAAAAAGGAAGTACAACATTACACTTAACTCTTGATGAGAAAACGGTATATGTGAACGGTAAAGCTATTCAGTTAGATGAGCCAGCTCAGCTGGTGAACGGTTATACACTAGCTCCTGCTAGATTCGTGGGGGAAACCTTTGGCGGCAAAGTCGCTTGGGATGGCACCAGCAGAACGGTTACGATTACAACCAAATAGAAGAATGTCTTCAAAAAAAGGAGCTGTTTCATCGCCTGACAAGAAAGTCAGAGCGTTGGAGCAGCTTTTTTCCTATGTATTATATACATTAAAAATAATTTAGTTAAACGCGTAACTGATAAATCAATTTAATGGTAAAAAGATAGCGCTATCATATTGTAATATTAGGAATTGTATCTTATAATCTAGTTAAACGTGTAACTAAAGAGGGTTGAGGAATGAAGAAACCAACAATTAAAGATGTAGCCAAAGTCGCAGGCGTTTCAGCAGCCGCAGTGTCCTATGCATTAAACGGTAGAACGGATAAAGTCTCTAATGAGACGATCGAGCGCATTAAGAAAATTATTGAAACCTTAAACTACATACCTGATTTCTCGGCGAGAAGTTTAGTCAAAAACCAATCCAAGTTGATTGGCATCGTGATTCCACAGACCGAATCGCACAAGCAGCTTATACTTGAAAACCCTTTCTATAGCGAAATGATAAGCGGTATTGAGGGCAAGCTTCGCGAGTATGGGTACCACCTCTTGTTATCTGGCGTTAACCAAGGGGAAAGTTATCTGGATTTATCCGTTCAGCGTAATCTGGATGGTGCCATTATGATGGGTATTTATCCGGAACAGTTTTATGACGGTTTTAAGAAGATTAATATCCCGATTGTTCTGATCGATAGTTACATTAACGACAGTTACTTCAAGCGAATCGGCATTGATGACGAATATGGTGGATATTTGGCTACCAAGTATCTGATTGATAAGGGCCACTCTAACATTGGACTTGTGACAGGAGCGATTCGTAAAGACGGTGTTGTCGAGAAGCGTTTTCTAGGTTACAAACGTGCGATTCGTGAAGCAAATTTCTTTTATAATCCAGATTATGTATTTGAAGAATCCATGAGTTATGAGCATGGTATGGCAGCCGGACAGCTCATCGCAAACAAGTTTCCCGAGATCACTGCTGTATTTGCTACGGGGGACATGGTCGCATTCGGAGCGATTCGAAGCTTGATGGACATGGGTAAAAAAGTGCCGGAAGACATCTCCGTCATTGGCTTTGATGATATCACGATGTCGAAGATGTTTATTCCGCCACTAACGACAATCCGGCAAAATATAACCGAAAAAGGCGCTATTGCGGCCGAACATCTCATCAACATGATTCAAGGCGGCGTGGAGCAAGAAGCGAATGAAATTATGCTGCCGCTAACGATCGTAGAGAGAGCAACCGTTAGAGCCAAGGATAATTAACACGTAGGAACCGGAAAAGGAGAACGTCATGGTCGGACAAAAGAGATTTTCCAAAACAGTTGTCATTATCGGATTTTTATTACCAAGTTTAGCCGGTTTGTTTCTGTTCCAACTCATCCCGATGCTTTCATCTGCTATCATTTCCTTCACAAATTGGGATTTGTTAACCCCGGCGAAGTTCGTTGGGGTGGATAATTACACCGAGGCTTTGCAGGATGAGAAAACGCTTACATCATTAAAGAACATTCTTCAATACATCCTAGGTTATTTACCCTCTGTTCTTGCTTTTGGTTTACTGTTCGCCGTTTTACTGAATAGGAAGCTAAGGGGTATAAAGCTTTATCGGATCTTCATCTTTGTACCCGTCATCACTTCGTGGGTAGCTGTTTCCATCGTATGGCGCTGGCTGCTGAATGGTCAGAGCGGACTCATTAATTACCTGCTGTCACTAATAGGAATTCAGGGACCCATGTGGCTGCAGGATTTTGTGTGGGCGATGCCCTCCATTATTGCGGTTAGTGTATGGAAGGATATCGGCTATGTGACCGTCATACTTCTTGCGGGATTGCAGGATATTTCGGACGATTATTACGAAGCGGCGACGATTGATGGAGCAGGCGGATTTGGGCAGTTTTTCCGTGTAACGCTCCCGCTGCTCACGCCTAGCATCTTTTTCGTACTTGTCATATCACTCATTAATGGCTTCCAGCTCTTTGATCAGGTGCTAGTGATGACAGGTGGCGGTCCGGCAGGGCAAACGAGCACGCTTGTGCAGCAAATTTATGGGAATGCTTTTCAAAGCTATAAAATGGGCTTTGCCTCTGCGCAGTCATGGATCTTATTCGTCATTATTTTCGCCGTCACCATCGTTCAGCAGCAGCTTCAGAAAAGGTGGGTTACCTATGACAGATAAATATATGCCGTATCGAAACATGCTTTCACACCTCATTTTGATTGTGGCGGCTGTCGTGCTCATGTTTCCTTTCGTCTGGATGCTGTCGGGTTCCTTTAAGGATAACTTGGAAGTCGTCAGAATGCCGCCTAATTTAATTCCCGATACGTTTAAATTCAGCAACTATGTCGAGATTACGAAATACTTTCCGATCTATCGCTTTTTGGGCAACAGTGTTGGTGTCTCCTTAGTGACGACGGCAGCGCAGATCGTTGTGTGTGCGATGGCTGCATTTGTTTTTGCTAAAATACCTTTCCGAGGCAGGGAAACGCTATTCGTTCTCTATTTGATCACGATGATGATTCCTATGCAGGTGACGATGACGCCGCTCTTTATCGTGTTTCAAAAACTGCACCTGACGAATACATATCTCGGACTCATTTTGCCAGGAATCTTCAGTGCTTACGGGACTTTCCTGCTTCGACAACACATCATGACCATTCCTGATCCGTTGATTGAGGCAGCCAGAATAGATGGAGCTTCGTATGTGAGAGTATTTGTGAGCATTATTCTTCCGCTTAGCAAACCTGCTCTTGCGACGCTAGCCATTTTTGCTTTCATGGCTTCGTGGAACAATTTTTTATGGCCGCTTATTATTACGAGCGATAAGGAGTTGATGACACTTCCGATTGGATTAAGCAAGCTGCAGGGCAGATGGGCGACGGAGTGGAACATTTTGATGGCGGGGAATGTGATCAGCTTTATACCGATTTTCATTGTGTTTTTGTTCGCATCGAAATACTTCATTAAAGGAATGACCATGAGTGGCGTTAAAGGATAATGAGAGGGGTGATGGAAGTCGTTTGAGACGTAAGTGATGAAATGAAAATGGTAAGTTAACTGAAGAAAATTCACAAGAAGAGAGGGTTTAAAGATGGTTGCTAAAAAAACAGGTTGGGTCGTAACGTTAGGTATGGTAGTTTCACTTGCAGCTACGGGGTGTGGTACCGATACAAAAAAAGAAGCTGCGTCAACGCCAAAGCAAGAGCCGACGGCAGCTGCAACAGCAGCGGCAACACCAGAGACAAAGAAAGAACCGGTTACCCTCAAGTTCATGCAGTATACCGCAAGCGGTTCGCAAGAGCAGACGCTTGGCGATATGGTGAAAGCGTTCGAGTCGGCCAATCCTGACGTGAAGGTCAAAGTGGATATCGTCGATTACAACAACTACTACACGAAGCTCAATACACAGCTCGCATCGGGGGATGCGCCTGACGTATTTGAGGTCGGTTATGAAAACTTCGTCTCTTATGCCGCCAAAAATACACTAAAAGACTTGACGCCGATCATTGCGAAGGACACGACGTTCAAGCCAGAAATCTACAAAGGTCTTGCCTATGACTCTTTCAAGTATAGCGGTAAGCAATATGGAGTCGTAGAGTCTTTTTCAGACGTAGTTCTTTTCTATAATAAGGACTTGTTCGACAAAAAGCAAGTTGAGTATCCGAAGGCGGATTGGACGTGGAAGCAAGAGCTGGAAGCGGCTCAAAAGCTCACTGACGCCAAAAGCGGTGTATGGGGAACCTACTCACCAATTCAATTCTATGAGTTTTACAAAACCATTGCTCAGAACGGCGGAGGTATCTGGAGTGCAGATGGCAAGCCGACTGTAAACAGTAAAGAAAATATCGAAGCCTTGAACTGGATGCTGGATAAAGCGAAAAAGTATAAAGTTTCTCCAGCGCTCAACGATGATACTTTTAACCAGCCGGATGCTGACTTAAATGCATTTAAAGCAGGCAAGATTGCTATGCTGCGCGGCGGAATTTGGAACTTTGGCCGCTTTGCGGATGCCCCTTTCAAATGGGATATTGCACTCGAGCCGGGTAATACGAAGAAAGCACATCATTTCTTTGCAGATGGCCTTGTTGTTTCTGATAAAACGAAAAATGCCGAAGCGGCCTGGAAATTTATTAAATTCATGTCCTCCGATCCTTCTGTTGTTAGCAAACGAATTGAGAAGGGTTGGAGTGTACCGGCTGTTTCGGATGAAAAAGTCATGGAGGCTTATTTCAAACAAACGCCGCCAGCTTCGAAGAAAATCGTACTTGATGCATTGAACTCGCTAGTACTGACGCCGGTAGGTCCAATTCCGGACAAATGGAACGATTTGACTAAAGCGATCGGTGACGAGCTGGACAAAGCGAAACTGAAATCCGATTATACAGCGGAAAAAGCGCTTAATGAAGCGCAAGCTAAGATTGAAAAACTCGTAACTAAATAGCGTAGTGCGGACATAGAGTCGGCAGGGAAGGGGCATTGTTGCGGCAACGGCCCCTTTCTCATTCATACACATGGGATGGAGTAGGAGGATTTATGGTGCAAACAGTAGATTCAAATCAGAATATTAACTACTTTTTAGATGAACATACAGGTCAGATTACGATCGCAGGGCAGCTTGCCACTATTAGGGATATTGCCTTTTTGAGTTACGCGCTTATCCAGCGTGGTGAGGCGGAGCTTACATTACCTGTACTGCGATTGATGAACAGCGATCCATTTAAGGGAGAGTTGAAGCTAACGGATGAGGCGCTCCGGATGTGGGCTTTCGGTGAATATCTCAAGGTAACGGAAGATCAGGATTTCAAATTGGAGATAGAAGGGATTATCGAGGAAACCACCTTGCTTCTTGATAGCAATTGGCAGAAACCGCAGCCTCATTGGCTGCAGCACGGGAACGAGGGCATTTATTTGAGCCATTTGGCGATGTACTTCGCTGCGGTTCAAGCGAATATTCAGAACGGAATTGGCGAGCGAGGTGTGCGTTTACTGAAGGCGATTCGTGAGCTTGTCTTTGCGAGCTTCATTAAAGAGGGCCGAGTTGTTAGCGAATTAGGTGATACAGCGATTCATGGGGATATCCTCACAGCGGCGATTCCTTTCGGAATGTTGGGTATTGAAGACCGTATCCTGATCGAAGCCTTGTATAAACTGGAAGAAACACTTGTAAGTAAAGGTGTAAGATTCAAAGTTGGCGACACCTTTTATGGAGGCTGTGAGCGAGCTGACCTGACCTGCCTGTTGGCATGGTACTACGCTAAAAAAGGGGACACGGTCAGGGCGAAAGAGTTGCTCGCTCATGTGGAGACGCTTCAGAACGAAGATTCGAAGCTGTATGAGGTAGACGCTTCTACAGCCAAAGAGCCATTACTGCTTGCTTATTGGCGTGAACATGCAGGGGAACCGCCTGTCAGTACATGGGGGGGCGTACTGTTGGAGCTTGCACAGGCTGCACTTGTTTCAGGTGATGTCCGTAGTGAAAGCTTGGACAGCATCGCTCTGGTGCATCAACCGACGGGTTACGATGACCCTTACGTCATCCTGCCTTACGAGCGGTTTCCCCGTCATCCCGAAGCTGGGGATTCGGTGCTTGTACGCCTCCTGACTCAGCCTTTTCAGGCGAGTCAGGTCGTGACCGTGCAGGCCGTCGTTAATGGCATTCCGGCGGCCGAAGCCGTGACCGCCGTCATGAAAGTAACGGACGGCGGGGAAAAGGTCTGGGAAGCGCAGCTGGGCCCTTACCTCGCAGGTGACGAGGTCAGCTATGCTTTTGCGCTTCAGAGCGGAAGCAAGTCGCTGCGCTCAGCGACTTACCGCTTTCAAGTGCGGGCATGGACGGCGCTGGAGCGCGTCCATGGGCTGTATGAGACGACGGATGGCTTCGTCGTCGAATTGGCTTACGGTGCGGAGGACACCCGCACCGCACAGCTGTCTTTCCGCGCCGATGAGAGCGGTGCGATCAAGCTGACGTTCGCCACCGATGGCGGCGAACTTATGCAAGGCGCGCCGGCGCAGCGGGCGGCGCTGGCTGTTGGACGCGCACGGCTGGAAGCCGAGGTGCGCGGAGGCAAGCTTGCGCTCGCGCTGCGCAGCACGGAGGGTGTGCTGATGGAGGGCTTCGCCGCTGAAGGGAAGCCGCTCATTGAAGTGTTGACTGACGACTCTAACACGCTCCATAAGCTTCGCTTGAACTTGAAAACGAAGCCGGAGCATCGCTGGTTCGGCATGGGAGAACGCTTTTCCCATTATGAATATTCGGGTCATGAAGTCGATCAGTATGTGTACAATCAGTACCGGGATCAAGGACTGAAGACTTACATGCCGGTTCCTTTTGCCCTATCCTCCGGGGGGTATGCGATCTTCGTGGATACGGCGCTTTATTCGACCTTCCGCTTTCATACGCGATTATCTGATCTTGTTGAAGTGGAAGCGGATGTGTCTCCGTCAAACCAACAGCTGATCGCGTATTTATTTGCGGAGGAGCCGCTCGCGATGGTCGGACAGTTCACCCGTCTATCGGGCAAGCCTGTATTGCCGCCGAAGTGGTCGTTTGGACCTTGGATGTCCAGCAATAACTGGGATTCTCAGGCAGAGGTTTTGAAACAGGCTGAATTAACAGCGAAGTATCAGATCCCGTCCACCGTGCTTGTTATTGAGCAATGGAGTGACGAGGCGACGTTCTATATTTTTAACGATGCGCAGTACAATGTCAAAGACGGTAACCAACCATTTCGCTATGATGAGTTCCAGTTCCCGGAGTGGGGCCGTTGGCCGAATCCGAAGGGGATGGTCGAAGAACTGCATGAGCAGGGGTTGAAAGTGCTGTTATGGCAAATCCCCATTCATAAACATATGTATGGCGTGGCTCACGGTCAGCGCGATCAGGATGAAATTACACTGTTAGAGCAAAGTTACTGTGTGAAAACGGCGGACGGGGAGCCGTACACATTGCCTTATAACTGGTTTAAAGATTGTCATATTATTGACTTTACGAACCCGGAAGCGGCGAAATGGTGGTTTAATAAGCGCCAATACCTCGCAGATGAGATTGGTGTGGATGGCTTCAAAACAGATGGCGGCGAATTCGTCTTTGGTCACGATCTGCAGTTCTATGACGGCTCTACAGGCCGTGAAATGCGCAATTTATATCCGAATTTGTATGTGGGCAGTTATTACGATTTCATCCAGCAGTATGCCAAAGATGGAGGCATTACCTTTAGTAGGGCGGGCTACACGGGAGCGCAGCAGTACCCGATGCACTGGGCTGGCGACGAGCGTTCGACCTTCCAAGCCTTCCGCTCTTCGATGATTGCCGGGTTATCCAGCAGTATGTCAGGCATCCCCTTCTGGGGTTGGGATCTGGGTGGCTTTCATGGGGACATTCCGACAGCGGAGCTGTTTATAAGATCCACCCAAATGGCCGCTTTTTGCCCAGTGATGCAGTATCATGCCGAAACGAAAGGCGAGTTCAATCAAGACAGAACGCCGTGGAACATTGCGGAACGAACGGGACAGCCGCTAGTCATCGATTTATATAAAAGGTACGCAGACATTCGGATGAACCTTTTGCCTTACATCTATGATCAAGCGATTCGTACCAGCCGAACGGGGCTGCCTATGATGCGTGCGATGTCGCTTCAATTCCCTGCTGATCCACATTGCACCGAAATGATTAGTGAGTACATGTTCGGAGAAAGCTTGCTGGTCGCTCCTGTTACGGAGGAGGGTCATGGGGCTAAAGAGATTTATTTCCCGGTAGGGTCATGGTTATCTTTGTTCGATCAAGATGAGGTCCAAGGTCCTTGCTTGATGAAAGTTGCTGCACCTTTGGAAAATATCCCTGTTTATCAGAAACAGGATAGTGTCATTGCGCTCAATCTGGCAGAGAATTATTCACTTGGCGATCATGTGGGCAATCGAGTGAACGGCTATGAGCATTTGTGTTTCCGTGTTTATGTTGTGGGTGAGCTGAAGGCAGAGTTTGAGGATGACCTAGGCAATCAAGTGACAATTAAAGCAAAAAGAGCTAACGCTCAGATCCATTTGCAGTGGTCAGGCTGTCTTAGTCATAATCAATCCATAACCTTTATTTTACATCAACCAGATGGTGTATCTATCGTTTCAAATTCAGAAGCAGAACTTTCACCAGTCGATCATGTGGAACAACTGCTTCCGGGTCATTTTATGATTAGTCAAAAGAATCTGCTCATTACTGTCCAGGAATCGGCAGGAAGTCTGGTGATAGCGCAGTGATTTTGTTCGGGTTCCCTCACTGTGGAGATCACACAAAGTCGTACCTTACTTGGAGCAGAGGATTACCCGCTCGTGTTAGGTTCCAACGTATTGAACTGAGTCAAGCCCGATTATCCATGCGCGAGGTTTCTTCTGATCTATGGGAGCATGCTTTGAACGAGACCTGTCAGCACGTCAAGCAGCAGGTGATGCCTGGTGAAGAATATGTGTTTATCGGCCATTGCTGGGGCAGCTTGCTTGCCTTTGAAGCCAGTCATCGCTTGAAAGCAGAAGGCATTGCGGAGCCACGTCACTTATTTCTATCCGGCTGCAGCGCACCGCACCTTCTCAGGCCTCGCGGTGGGCTGAATGGCATGCAGGGGGATGCATCTGAGATTGGCTGCCAGCCAGTGGAGGTATATCGTGCTCAGGTCAATCGTGAGCCGCTTCGTGCTAGATTCAGTGTTTTTACAGGTAAGAAGGATGAACATGCGCTTGTTGACCATTTGTCAGAGTGGAGCCGTTATACCGCGAAAATATGCGACGTGCACGTTTGCGAAGGGGATCATCATTACTGGCAATCGGATTCAAACAAATGGCTTCAGCTCGCACAGACGATTGTAGAAAGGGAATATCTAATGTAAGTAAACGGCGGTCGCAATTGGTTTGGATCTGCGACCGCCTATAATTGAAAGGGGGGATGCTTGGAACAGCGCATATATGGCGAGGAATAACGGTTGTGAGCCTCAAGTCATTAGCCTCTTAGTCATTCGTGTTTAGCAAACAAATTTCGGTACGAAAGGGGAAACGTTTATGTATGTAAGGAAGTTATCCGTACCATTCCGATTTTCTCTCTCTTTTTTGCTCTGTTTCTGTCTCTTCGTCCCCCCTATTTATGCCATTGATGGTGTTCACCATGCACCCTACGGAATCGATGATCTGTACGAGATTCAAGCGACGGAGCGGAGTCCGAGAGATCCCGTTGCAGGCGACACCGTGTATATCAAAATAACAACGTGGCCCATTGAACCTGGACAAACGGCTTGGGTTACCTGGACGAAAAATGGTGTCAATCAAGCTGCTGTCGGAGCAGCTTATAAATACAACAGCGGGAACAACACTTACTGGGAAGCGAACCTTGGCACTTTTGCAAAAGGGGATGTGATCAGTTATACCGTTCATGGCAACAAGGATGGCGCGAATGAGAAGACTATCGGCCCTTTTACTTTTACAGTAACGGGATGGGAATCCGTAAGCAGTATTAGCTCCATCACGAATAACACGAACCGTGTTGTGCTGAATGCAGTGCCGAATACAGGTACATTAACGCCGAAGATCAACCTGTCCTTTACAGCGGATGATGTGCTCCGTGTTCAGGTTTCTCCAACGGGAACAGGTACGTTAAGCAGTGGACTTAGTAATTATACGGTATCGGATACTTCCTCAACCACTTGGCTTACAACCTCCAAGTTGAAGGTGAAGGTGGATAAGAATCCTTTCAAACTTAGTGTGTATAAGTCTGATGGAACGACGTTGATCGCCAGTCAATATGACAGCACCACGAATCGCAACATTGCCTGGTTAACCAATGGCAGTACCATCATCAACAAGGTAGAAGATCATTTTTATTCGCCGGCTTCAGAGGAATTTTTTGGCTTTGGCGAGCATTACAACAACTTCCGTAAACGCGGAAATGATGTAGACACCTATGTGTTCAATCAGTATAAAAATCAAAATGACCGAACCTACATGGCAATTCCTTTTATGCTTAACAGCAGCGGATATGGTATCTTCGTAAATTCCACGTATTATTCCAAATTCCGGTTGGCAACTGAACGTACCGATATGTTCAGCTTTACGGCTGATACAGGGGGTAGTGCTGCCTCAACGCTGGATTATTATTTCATTTACGGAAATGATTTGAAAAATGTGGTGAGTAACTACACTAACATTACCGGTAAGCCAACAGCGCTGCCGAAATGGGCTTTCGGGTTATGGATGTCAGCTAACGAGTGGGATCGTCAAACCAAAGTGAATACAGCCATTAATAACGCGAATACCAACAATATTCCGGCAACGGCAGTTGTGCTTGAACAGTGGAGCGATGAGAATACGTTTTACATTTTCAATGACGCTACCTATACCCCAAAAACGGGCAGCGCTGCGCATGCCTATACCGATTTTACTTTCCCGACAACAGGGAGATGGACGGATCCAAAAGCGATGGCCGACAATGTGCATAACAATGGGATGAAGTTGGTGCTCTGGCAGGTCCCGATTCAGAAATGGACTTCAACGCCTTATACCCAGAAAGATAATGATGAAGCCTATATGACAGCTCAGAATTATGCCGTTGGCAACGGTAGTGGAGGCGAGTATCGGATACCTTCAGGACAGTGGTTCGAGAACAGTTTGCTGCTTGAATTTACGAATGCGGCCGCCAAAAACTGGTGGATGTCTAAACGCGCTTATCTGTTTGATGGCGTGGGTATTGACGGCTTCAAAACAGACGGCGGTGAAATGGTATGGGGCCGCTCAAATACCTTCGCAAGCGGTAAGAAGGGCGATGAAATGCGCAATCAATACCCAAATGAGTATGTGAAAGCTTATAACGAGTATGCGCGCTCGAAGAAAGCCGATGCGGTCTCTTTCAGTCGTTCTGGTACACAAGGGGCACAGGCGAATCAGATTTTCTGGTCCGGTGACCAGGAGTCGACGTTTGGTGCTTTTCAACAAGCTGTAAATGCAGGGCTCACAGCAAGTATGTCTGGCGTTCCTTATTGGAGCTGGGATATGGCAGGCTTCACAGGTACTTATCCAACGGCGGAGTTGTACAAACGAGCTACCGAAATGGCCGCTTTTGCACCGGTTATGCAGTTTCATTCCGAGTCTAACGGCAGCTCCGGCATTAACGAGGAACGCTCGCCGTGGAACGCGCAGGCGCGTACGGGCGACAATACGATCATCAGCCATTTTGCCAAATATACGAATACACGCATGAATTTACTGCCTTACATTTATAGCGAGGCAAAGAAAGCAAGTGATACGGGCATTCCAATGATGCGTGCTATGGCGCTTGAATATGGGGCGAACACGAACACCTACGGTTTGACGCAGCAGTATATGTTCGGGGGTAATTTGCTCGTTGCTCCTGTCATGAATCAGGGAGAAACCAACAAGAGTATTTATCTCCCGCAGGGGGATTGGATCGATTTCTGGTTTGGTGCTCAGCGTCCTGGCGGTCGAACAATCAGCTACAATGCCGGCATCGATGATCTACCGGTTTTTGTGAAGTCCGGCAGCATTCTTCCGTTGAATTTAAACGCGCAATATCAGGTGGGTGGGACCATTGGCAACAGCTTGACGAGCTACACCAATCTTGCATTCCGCATTTACCCGCTAGGGACAACAACGTATGACTGGAATGATGATATCGGCGGTTCGGTGAAAACCATAACATCATCTGAGCAATATGGGTTGAATAAAGAAACAGTCACTGTTCCAGCGATTAATTCTACGAAGACGTTGCAAGTGTTTACGACTAAGCCTTCCTCTGTAACGGTAGGTGGTTCTTCGATGACAGAGTATAGCACATTAACTGCCTTAACCGGAGCATCGACAGGCTGGTACTACGACAAGGTACAGAAATTTACTTACGTCAAGCTTGCCTCGAGTGCATCTGCACAATCCGTTGTGCTAGATGGCGTCAACAAGGTGGAATATGAGGCTGAATTCGGCACGCAAAGCGGTGTTTCTACGAACACGAACCATACGGGTTATGCAGGTACTGGGTTTGTGGACGGCTTTGAGACCCTTGGAGACAATGTTACTTTTGATGTTTCTGTCAAAACAGCAGGTACGTTTGCGATGAAGGTTCGGTATTCCTCCGGTGCAGGCAATGGCTCAAGAGCCATCTATGTGAATAATACCAAAGTGACGGACCTTGCCTTACCGCAAACAACGAACTGGGATACATGGGGGACAGCTACCGTCAACGTCTCGCTGGGTGCAGGTCTTAATACGGTGAAAGTCAGCTATGATGGTACCAGTTCACTCGGTATTAATCTTGATAACATCGCGATCGTAGAGCATTAAAAGCAAGGGGAGGGTACGTCCCTCCCATATTTTCTAATCGAAAGGGAGTATCATTGATGAGTCCACCAAACAGAGAAGTTCCACGTATCCTTGCTTTTTTTACAGCGTTTACGTTGTTTGGTTCAACCCTTACCTTGCTTCCGGCTTCTCCTGCACATGCTTATGTCAGCAGCCTTGGGAATCTCATTTCTTCGAGTGTCTCCGGAGATACCTTGACACTAACCGTTGATAATGGTGCTGAGCCGAGTGATGATCTCTTGATTGTACAAGCGGTGCAAAACGGGATCTTGAAGGTGGATTATCGTCCAAATAGTATAGCGCCAAGTGCGAAGACGCCGATGCTCGATCCAAACAAAACTTGGTCAGCTGTAGGAGCTGCAATTAACACAGCAGCCAATCCAATGACCATTACAACCTCCAATATGAAGATTGAGATTACCAAGAACCCGGTACGAATGACGGTCAAAAAGGCGGACGGCACTACGCTATTCTGGGAGCCGTCCGGCGGCGGAGTATTCTCAGATGGTGTGCGTTTCGTACATGCAACAGGGGATAATATGTATGGTATCCGGAGTTTTAATGCTTTTGATAGCGGGGGCGATTTGCTTCGGAATTCGTCCAGTCATGCCGCCCATGCGGGTGAACAAGGAGATTCCGGTGGTCCGCTTATTTGGAGTACAGCGGGTTATGGATTATTAGTCGATAGCGATGGCGGTTACCCCTATACAGATAGCACAACTGGCCAGATGGAGTTTTATTATGGTGGAACCCCACCTGAGGGACGTCGTTATGCGAAACAAAACGTAGAGTATTATATTATGCTCGGAACCCCCAAGGAAATTATGACCGGCGTAGGGGAAATCACGGGGAAACCACCCATGCTGCCTAAGTGGTCGCTTGGATTCATGAACTTTGAGTGGGATACGAATCAAACAGAATTTACGAATAATGTGGATACGTATCGTGCCAAAAATATCCCCATAGATGCTTACGCCTTCGACTATGACTGGAAAAAGTACGGAGAAACCAACTATGGTGAATTCGCGTGGAATACAACTAATTTCCCTTCTGCTTCCACGACTTCTCTAAAGACAACAATGGATGCTAAAGGCATCAAAATGATTGGAATTACGAAACCCCGTATCGTTACGAAAGATGCTTCTACGAATGTGACGACCCAAGGAACGGACGCGGCAAACGGTGGTTACTTTTATTCGGGCCATAACGAGTATCAAGATTATTTCATCCCCGTAGCTGTACGCAGTATCGACCCTTATAATGCAAGCGAACGTTCCTGGTTCTGGAATCATTCCATAGATGCGCTTAATAAAGGGATCGTAGGTTGGTGGAATGACGAGACAGATAAAGTATCTTCGGGTGGAGCTTCGTATTGGTTTGGCAATTTCACAACAGGCCACATGTCTCAAACGATGTACGAAGGTCAGCGGGCTTACACGAGTGGAGCACAGCGTGTTTGGCAAACGGCTAGAACTTTCTATCCAGGTGCCCAGCGGTATGCTACTACGCTTTGGTCTGGTGATATCGGCATTCAATACAATAAAGGCGAACGGATCAACTGGGCTGCCGGGATGCAGGAGCAAAGGGCTGTTATGTTATCTTCCGTGAACAATGGCCAAGTGAAATGGGGCATGGATACCGGCGGATTCAATCAGCAGGATGGCACGACGAACAATCCGAATCCTGATTTATACGCACGTTGGATGCAGTTCAGCGCTCTAACACCTGTTTTCCGCGTGCACGGGAACAATCATCAGCAGCGTCAGCCATGGTACTTCGGATCGACAGCGGAGGAGGCCTCCAAAGAGGCGATTCAGCTGCGGTACTCTTTGATTCCTTATATGTATGCCTATGAGAGAAGTGCTTACGAGAATGGGAATGGTCTCGTTCGACCATTGATGCAGGTATATCCGACAGATGCTGCCGTCAAAAATTACACGGATGCTTGGATGTTCGGTGACTGGCTGCTTGCTGCACCTGTGGTGGATAAACAGCAGACGAGTAAAGATATCTATTTGCCGTCTGGTTCATGGATTGATTATGCGCGTGGTAACGCAATAACTGGCGGTCAAACGATCCGATATTCGGTTAATCCGGACACGTTGACAGATATGCCTCTCTTTATTAAAAAAGGTGCCATTATTCCAACGCAGAAAGTGCAGGATTACGTTGGGCAGGCTTCCGTCACTTCCGTTGATGTGGATGTGTTTCCGGATACAGCGCAATCGAGTTTCACGTACTACGATGATGATAGCGCCAGTTATAACTACGAAGGCGGTACTTATTTTAAGCAAAATATGATTGCGCAGGATAATGGTGCAGGTTCGTTAAGTTTTACATTAGGCGCAAAGAGTGGCAGCTATACGCCAGCTCTCCAATCCTATATCGTTAAGCTGCACGGTTCTGCAGGAACTTCTGTAACGAATAACAGCACAGCTATGACGTCTTATGCAAGCTTGGAAGCATTAAAAGCTGCAGCTGGGGAAGGCTGGGCAACTGGGAAGGACATCTACGGGGATGTCACCTATGTGAAAGTGACAGCAGCTGCAGCTTCTTCTAAATCGATTGCTGTTACAGGTGTTGCTGCGGTGAGCGCAACTTCTATGCAATACGAAGGTGAGGATGCATCGCTTTCTGGCAATACGGTTGCTACAAAGGCTTCCATTAACACCAATCATACCGGATATACGGGGACAGGATTTGTTGACGGTTTGGGCAATGATGGCGCGGGTGTCACTTTCTATCCAAAGGTGAAAACTGGCGGTGACTATAATGTCTCCCTGCGTTATGCGAATGCTTCAGGCTCAGCCAAGTCTGTCAGTATTTTTGTTAATGGAAAAAGAGTGAAGTCCACCTCGCTCGCTAATCTTGCGAATTGGGACACTTGGTCAACGCAATCCGAGCTACTACCGCTGACGGCAGGAGTGAATGTTGTGACCTATAAGTATTACTCCGATGCAGGCGATACGGGCAATGCCAACATTGACAACATCACGGTACCCTTCGCGCCAATCGTCGGCAAGTATGAAGCAGAGAGCGCTGAGCTTTCTGGCGGCAGCGCATTGAACTCGAACCATTGGTACTATAGTGGTACGGCTTTTGTAGACGGATTGAGTGCGGCTGGCGCGCAGGTGAAATACAACGTGAATGTCCCTAGCGCCGGGAGCTATCAGGTAGCGCTGCGATATGCAAATGGTAGTGCAGCAACGAAAACACTGAGTACTTATATCAATGGATCCAAGCTAGGGCAAACCAGTTTCACGAGTCCTGGTACGAATTGGAACGTCTGGCAGGATAATGTGCAAACGGTAACGTTAAATGCAGGGGCAAACACGATTGCTTTTAAATACGACACCGCTGACAGTGGGAACATCAACTTAGATCGCTTGCTTCTTTCAACTTCAGCAGCGGGAACGCCGGTTTCTGAGCAGAATCTGCTAGACAATCCTGGTTTCGAGCGTGACACGAGTCAAACCAATAACTGGGTTGAATGGCATCCAAGTACGCAGGCTGTTGCTTATGGCGTTGACAGCGGCTCAACAACCAATCCGCCGGAATCCCCATGGACGGGGGATAAGCGGGCTTACTTCTTTGCGGCAGGCGCCTATCAACAAAGCATCCATCAAACAATTAGTGTTCCTGTTAATAATGTAAAATACAAATTCGAAGCCTGGGTCCGCATGAAGAACACGCTACCTACGACAGCCAGAGCCGAAATTCAAAACTATGGCGGATCTGCCATTTATGCGAACATCAGTAACAGCGGTGTTTGGAAATATATCAGTGTAAGTGATATTATGGTGACCAATGGCCAGATCGATGTTGGATTTTACGTGGATTCACCTGGTGGAACGACACTACACATTGATGATGTGCGCGTGACCAAACAATAAAACAAACAACCAGCTCTCCCGTGAATGGGAGGGCTGGTTGTTTGTTCGTTGCGATAATCCATCCATGTGGAGAGGATTAAACATTTTGAAGAGCTTGCTGAACTTCTTGTACAATGGATAACGCCGCGGTGCGGGCACTAGAGAATGCGCGTTCTGCAAGCTCACCCTTACCTGTACAGCCGTCTCCGCAGAAGTAGAAAGGCACGTTTTCCACGCGTATCGGTAGTAAATTATTGGAAGCAATGTTTTTCACGCTGGATACCATCGCTTTCTTTGATACCCGTTTCACGGCTGTAGCATCACGCCAGCCTGGATAATATTTATCAAATAGGGCTTCCATTTGGAGGTTCTTTTCTTCTAGATACGCTTTACGCTGCTCCTCATTATCAAAGCGGTCGCTTAAGTATGCGATACCTTGAAGCAGCTGTCCGCCTTCGGGTACAAGTGTATGATCTGTCGCGGAAACATCACTGATGAATAGCTTGTTATCCATGTCGCTGATGTAGCTGAAAGGTCTCGCAACAACACGGCTTAACCCAACGTCATACACCATAACTTCTGTTGCGGTATTGGATTCATACGGAGCTAGGAACGGCTCCCATGCTGTACCTTTCAGAAGTTTGACGACTTGCTGAACCGGCATAGCAAAAATCACTTTGTCAAAAGCCATTTCACGGTTTTTGGTTTGCAATACAAATTTGCGATCCGCATACCGGAGGCTTTCCACGCCTTCTTGAAGAGCAATTTCCCATTTGCCGGACGTTGTCAGCTTTTGCTTAAGTTGATTCGTAATAACAGCCCAGCTTCCCAATATATAATTGACGGGCTTCGAGGAAAGGAACAAGTTGTGATAGTATTCGCTGATTACAGCTCCGGATACGTTGCGAGCATCCTCAGGCGTAATGAAGAAGTTGGAGCAAACCAAATGCTCCCATAACTCTTTAACATCCTCGTCCGCATTGGACTCTGCCAAATAATCAGCAAGAGTTGCGTAGTTTTTTAAGTTGTGAATATTCGCGATAATGGCAGTAATTTCACCGACGAATCTTACTTTTTGCATCGTGCTGAGCAGATCGGTTTTTAAGAGGTTAATAGCATCAAGCGGTGCTGCTGTTAGTTGATTATGTTTCGCATAAAAAACTTTGCGTTTATCTACTTGCTTAGAAGAAAAAGATAGTCCAAGATCACGTTCCATGTTTGTTAATGTATGACGATCAATCCCATAGATGGCATGTGCGCCATAGTTGAGTGTAAATCCTGCTTTTTCGTAAGTAAAAGCGCGTCCTCCAAGCTGCGGACTGCGTTCGAAAAGAATGCCTTCAACATGTGGATTCTCTGATAAATAAGCGGCCGCTGTTAATCCTGCCAAGCCACCGCCAATAATTGCTACTTTCATTTTGTTTTCCTCCTTGGGGACTGGTTCTACCTGTAGGGAGGCGTAGGGCTCATCGGAGCGTATACCTACCCAAAGCCAGGCTAAGTTGTTTTTCATCATGGAAAGTAAATCGGCGTCATCTTGATTGCACCAGGTGCGGACCGTTCCCGCATACATGCAAACGAGCAGTTCAATTTTTCTGGGTTCAGGAAGCCAATGCAATAAACTTTCAGAAAGTACGTTTAATTGCTGTTGTTCTTCGGTTTTTATAGTTTCATTTTGCAGGGATAAAGCTTGTAAACTCCGGACTAACCGGGGTGAAGATTGAATGTTGGACGATAAGTCTAAGAATAAGCGATTAATGTGTCCTTCAAGGGATTGGACCTTGGAGGGAGGCTGCTTCACCCATTCTTGAATCAATTGAATTTGCTTACTGTAAAGGGCTGAAATGATGGCATCTTTACTTTTAAAATAATGATAAAAAGTTCCCTTTGATGATCCCGTCGCCGCGATGATATCGTCTACGGACACATTCTCATACCCTTTTTCCATAAACATGGTTAAAGCGACTTCCATCATCACATCACGCTTTTTGCGGGTGGAGGCTCTCATGAATTGGCTCATCCGCTCACTCCATTCCAACCATCGATTTACTCCTATTATATGCAAAAATAGACTTTCAGTCTACATTTTAATTGACCACCCGCATAAAATTAGAAGAAGGAAAAAATAATCTAAACCATTGTTTCCCGTGTGATGTCGATATCTGCGGTCTATACTTCAGAATAGAACCACATGAGAGGATGAAATTAACACTTGAAAAATGAAGATTTAGGATGGAATTCTTTTTTTGAAAAAGCATTCGCACCTTACCGAAACGAAGGATACCAGGTTGGACGGGTTTCCTTGGAACATAAACATATGTACCGCGTTCAGACGGAAGTCGGGGAAGCGCTAGCGGAGGTATCGGGTAAAATGCGGCATCTTGCTTTTCGTCGCGAGGACTATCCTGCTGTAGGTGATTGGGTCGTGCTGTCCATAAGGGGAGAAGAACAGCGAGCAACGATTCATGCTGTATTGCCGCGCAAAAGTAAGTTTTCCCGTAAAGTCGCCGGTCAAGTCACCGAAGAACAAATTGTCGCCTCGAATGTTGATACCGTTTTTTTATTCACAGCGCTAAATCTAGATTTTAATGTACGCCGTATTGAGCGTTATATGGTGTTAGCTTGGGAGAGCGGAGCAAATCCGGTTATTGTTTTAAGTAAAGCAGATTTATGTGAGGATCCGGAGGCGCTGGCCGCTGAGGTCGCGGCTGTTGCGGTGGGTGTGCCCATTCATATTATCAGCTCAGCTGAAAATCGCGGACTAAATGAGCTTGCTGCTTATATTACACCAGGCCAAACAGTCGCGCTTCTCGGCTCGTCCGGTGTTGGCAAATCCACCTTAGTGAATCGCATCTATGGGAAGGATATTCTGGAAACAGGGGATATTCGTTCGGGGGATGACAAAGGGAAGCATACGACGACCCACCGCGAGCTCATCACGCTTCCTGGAGGAGGCATATTAATTGATACGCCAGGTATGCGTGAACTCCAGCTGTGGGACGTTTCGGAGGGTCTAAGTACGTCATTTCAAGATATCGAAGAGCTAGCAGAAATGTGCTACTTTCAAGATTGCAAACATGAGAATGAACCAAAATGCGCTGTGAATCATGCGCTAGATGAAGGAACTTTGGCCGTTGAACGATTTAATAACTATATAAAATTACAAAAGGAACTCGCTTATTTGGCGCGCAAAGAAGATAAAGGGCTTCAAGCAGCCGAGAAAGCCAAATGGAAAAAGCTGCGGCAGTCATTAAAAAGTCAGCATAATCGTTAAATTTTTCCGTAGTGAGATAAGCCCAAATATGTTCTCGAAGTAGCCTTTTGCCTATAGCTGAATATGCTGTTGGTAAAAAGGAGTGTAATGAGCCTATGAAATATCAAGAAGCACATGAGATATGTATAAAACATAT
Source organism: Paenibacillus andongensis (assembly GCF_025369935.1). Lineage (NCBI taxonomy): Bacteria > Bacillati > Bacillota > Bacilli > Caryophanales > Paenibacillaceae > Paenibacillus > Paenibacillus andongensis. The sequence continues at coordinate 3,191,743 of NZ_CP104467.1, forward strand.
GTTTCGTTATGTGAGCGTCACGATGACTAGTGGTTCGGTTTATGACGGTATTGTGGAAGGTGTGGATGATGAAAATCTATACTTAGCCGTTCCGATTGGCGGGATGGACCAAGACCAAATGAGAGCTTTCTTCCCCTTTGCCTATCCGTACCCTTACTTCGGAGGCTATCCTTACCTGTATCCGGGGTTTGGCTTTCCAAGACGGCGTTTTGTAAGACAAATCCTGCCACTAGCGGGATTGCTAGCCCTATCTTTACTCCCTTATTATTAATAGAATGAAGCCAATTCAATCAAGAAACATCTTACAGTCAATGAGGTGTTTCTTTTTTTTGCAATTATTCCATTTAAAATTGTAGTTTGGATTGGATTTTTTCGCTCTTATCCGATAAAATTAAATATAGTAGTTTCACGAAAGTGGGGGACAAGCCGAACAATGAGTGATTGTATATTCTGTAAAATTATTGCGGGGGAACTTCCCTCAAAGAAAGTGTATGAGGATGAGCAGATTGTTGCTTTCCATGATATTCAGCCAGCTTCTCCCATTCATGTCCTTATTATTCCTAAGAAGCATATTGCTTCGCTTGCCGATGCGGGAGAAGAGGATTGGAACATGATCGGTCAAATACAGCGTGCGGCTGCACAAATTGCTAGAGAACTAGACGTAGAAGAATCAGGTTATCGGGTTATTACGAATATTGGAGCTAACGCGGGCCAAATTGTTCACCATCTTCATTATCATCTTATGGCTGGAGCGCGTTTATCGCCATTAGGCGTACACAATTGAGCTTCCTTTCTCGAAACGAAAGGTTTGCGATTGACACCCTAATTACTATGACCTATAATGAGATTTGATGAACCGTTTTGTCTTAGATGGTCTGTTCGGAGGGAGGGAAAACTGTTGTCAGAAACTCGAGTTCGTAAGAACGAAACTATAGATGCTGCACTTCGTCGCTTTAAGCGTTCCATCGCTAAGGATGGCATTCTTGCAGAAGTTAAAAAACGTAAACATTATGACAAGCCTAGCGTTAAGCGTAAGCTTAAATCTGAGGCTGCTCGTAAGAGAAAGTTCTAGGAGGCAACATGAGCTTAAGCGATCGATTGAACGAAGATATGAAGCAAGCGATGAAGAGTCAGGACAAGTTCAAACTCTCCGTAATTCGAATGGTAAGATCTACCATTAAGAATTCAGAGATTGATCTGAAAAGAGCCTTAGATGACAATGAAGTGCTTGACGTTCTAACTCGTGAAATCAAACAGCGTAAGGATTCCCTCCAAGAATTTACGAAGGCCGGCAGAGATGATTTGGCCGAGAGCCTGAAGGCAGAACTTGTTATTCTAGCTGAGTACATGCCGCAACAGCTTTCTGAGGAAGAAGTGAAAGCCATTGTACAGCAGACCATCCAGCAAATTGGTGCTTCTTCCAAAGCGGATATGGGCAAAGTGATGACGGCATTGATGCCTCAGGTCAAAGGACGCGCTGATGGTAAACTTATCAATCAGCTAGTTCAACAATTATTAGGTTAATAACAATTATGTTAGACAAGACCGAGTGGGCCAAGTCCTCTCGGTTTTTTGTTAACATAAGTTGTGATTGTGGTTGTGGTAAGCCTGCAATTGTACAGGCTTTTTTCTTCGAGTAGCTCAGATTCGTACATTCCTGCAATTGTGCAGGCATTTACGGTCTTTTTTTATTTTTAGGATAGAAAAGCAATAAATTCCTGCATAATCGCAGATTTTTCCTCATTTCAATCGATTTTAGCAAAAATACCTGCACTCTTGCAGTTATTGAGTGCCGTTGAATAATCGTTCTCCTCGTACGAACAGCGCGTTGAACCCCAAATCCATCCATCCCTTCCTGTACACAAAGGAATAAGTTTTCACCAAGCACCTGAGGTAGAGCCTGAGGTTTTTTCTAGTTGTCTTTAACAAAAACGAAACAGTTGGTGTGTTGCAACGTACATATTAGTGATAAGGAAGATTCAGGGAAAGGAGTGAAAGATGATGTTTGTAGAACACTTATCTGCCTTTCTGACTCATCCCGTTACAGCGACGGTATTATTGGTGGTTGGGATCATTGGAATCGCATTGGAGCTTCTTTTTTTCAGCAGCGGATTGCTCGCCTTAGCGGGGGTAGCTGGTTTTGCATTATATTTTCTTGGGTTTTATTTAGCCGGGTTTGCTGGTTTTGGTGACATGGCTATTTTCGGAATCGGGTTACTTCTTCTTATTCTAGAATTGGTCGTTCCGAGTTTTGGGATTCTAAGTGTGTTAGGTGCAATTTGTCTCTTTGGCGGGGTTCTGATGGCTTCTTCAGATCCGACGCAAGCAGCGATAATGCTGGGCATCGCGTTATTGTTGGCAATCGTTGCGATTTCCTTCGCGATCAAGACCTTTAAGCACCGCGGTATTTGGAACCGTTTTATTCTGAAGGAGCAGCTAACGACGAACAAAGGATTTACATCAAGCCCAGATCGATCCTATTTGATTGGAATGACGGGAGAAGCGATTACTCCGCTGCGCCCGGCTGGGACTGCAATTATTCATGGAGAGCGCGTAGATGTAGTGACGAATGGCAGCTTTATTGCCACTGGAAGGAATATAGTCGTTTTGGAAGTAGAAGGAGTTCGCGTTGTCGTACGAGAAGTTGATACCAATAATGCGGAGAGACTTTGAGCTACGCTCAAAGATCCCAAAGCGGAGAGACTTTGAGCTACGCTCAAAGATCCCTATATTAGGAGGAACATCAATGAATATAGAACCAGGATTATATTTGGTGTTGGTTGCGGCTATCATTATTATTGCGCTTTCGGTATTGTTGAGTGTTGTCCCTGTCATGCTTTGGATTTCGGCACTTGCTTCCGGAGTGAGAATTAGCATTATTACTTTAATTGCCATGAGGCTTCGCCGCGTGACTCCGAGTAGAATCGTGAATCCGATGATTAAGGCTACTAAAGCGGGTATTGATCTAAGTGTCAATCAGCTAGAAAGCCACTTTCTTGCAGGCGGTAACGTTGATCGGGTTGTCAATGCTTTAATTGCTGCTCACCGCGCGAAGATTCACTTGGAGTTTGAGCGTGCAGCGGCTATTGATCTCGCAGGACGCGATGTGTTGTTAGCCGTTCAAATGAGTGTAAATCCACGAGTCATTGAAACACCTAATGTTTCAGCAGTGGCTAAGAACGGCATTGAGGTAAAGGTTATTGCCAGGGTTACGGTTCGAGCCAACATTGACCGGCTTGTAGGGGGCGCGGGCGAGGAAACGATTATCGCACGTGTAGGTGAAGGGATTGTTACTACAGTTGGTTCCAGTGACTCTCACAAAGATGTTTTAGAAAATCCGGATTTGATTTCTCGAACGGTTCTGGGTAAAGGGTTAGATGCCGGAACAGCTTTTGAAATATTATCGATTGATATCGCGGATGTGGATGTAGGTAAAAACATTGGCGCCCATTTGCAAACGGAGCAGGCAGAAGCCGATAAGCGAATCGCGCAGGCTAAAGCCGAGGAAAGACGTGCGATGGCCGTTGCTGCCGAGCAAGAAATGAAAGCCAGAGTAGTAGAAATGCGTGCGAAGGTAGTCGAATCGGAGTCACAGGTGCCGCTTGCGATGGCTGAAGCACTTCGAAATGGCAAACTAGGTGTCATGGACTATATGAATCTAAAAAATATTGATGCAGATACACAAATGCGTTCTTCACTTGGCAAAATAAATGATGGTAAGAGTGAGAAAGAATAGTAGTTTTGAAGAGGTGATCAGTTGGAACAGCTCATTGGAATTGTGTTGAAGAACTGGTATCTGGTTATTATTGTATTCGCCATTTTTTATCAAATTCGAAACAAGAGCCGGCGAGTGAATCAGGAAACCAAGGCGAGGCCGGGAATGCCATCCTTTGGAGATACTCCTAATGGCTCTGCGAGACCAGTAGAAGCGAAGAAATCGGACCGAAAAGGGTTTGGATCAACCTTGCAATCGGGACGCATGCAAGACGAGTATGGTCGTCCTAACAAAGCTAAGGCAGTCTCCACAGTGCCCGCTCAGAAAGCTTCTCCATTTGGCTCGCCTTCACAGATTATTACTGAAAACTCGTCTGTCTATACAGATGCGATTTCAACACAGAGTCCGTTTCCAGAACATCCGAACCAAGATCAGCTCCTGCAAGGAATTGTATGGGCTGAAATTCTCGGACCGCCTAGGTCGAAGAAGCCTTATCGCAGATAATAGTATAAGAACGCCCTCTCGATGAATCGAGAGGGCGTTCTTTGCTTTGCAGGTTTTTCACATAAAACCGGCTCTCTCCGCATAATTTGGTAGAAAGTCTCTGCGTTTTTTCTGTATAACATGATCATCTAGTTAGAGGGGGTACTCCCAGCTATGCGTCGCTTGACCCGCAAATGGAATCAGTTCACGGCCAAAATCCTTGATCTACCTCAGGATGTGGTGCAGGACTTGCCGCGAATTACGATGATCGGCAACGTACAGCTTTATGTAGAGAATCATCGGGGTGTACTACATTTCTCAAGTGAAAACTTGAAGCTCGAACTTACGAAAGGGACGCTAGAAGTATTCGGGAAGCAATTAGTTATTCGAGCGATTCTTTCAGAAGAAGTGTTTATTGAAGGCTTGATCGATCATGTGAAATATGAACCATAGATGAAAGAATGGACTGAGAACAGGAGGCTGAGTCATGAAACAATCCCTTTTCATTGCTCGTTTGCGAGGTTATGTGCGCATTCAAATACGAGGTGAAGGTTGTGAAAGATTAATTAATCCCATGATGGAGAAGGGTTTCTCCATATGGGATATTCAAGCTGGAGATGCGGGGAAGCTTGAGCTTTTTATCCTGATCAAAGACTTTTTCAGACTTAGACCGCTCCTGAAACGGACAGGCTGCCGGGTGCACGTGACGGAAAGGCACGGGCTGCCTTTTTTTATGGACAGACTGGGTCATAGAAAGGTTTTTTTTGCAGGAATGGCTGCTTTCATCATAGGTCTATACTTATTGACTTCGCTCGTATGGCAAGTTAGTGTGGAAGGGAATGATCGTATTTCGGAGTCGGAGATTCTGCAAGCAGCATCCAAACAGGGCATACATACGTTCCAATGGAAGTTTAAGTTGAAGAAAGCAGAAGAATTATCGCGCGAGATTCAAGGGATGCTGCCGAATGCGGCTTGGGTTGGTGTCGAAATTCGAGGTACCCATATCACGATTAAGGTTGTCGAGGCAACGATTCCTGATAAGGGACCGCTTATGAATCCACGAAATTTGGTTGCTTCCAAAAACGCGCTCGTTACTGAGATTTTATCAGTAAAAGGCAAACCCCTGGTGAAGCCGAATACGTATGTGCGAAAAGGGGACGTGCTTATCTCGGGAACCATTGGCGATGAACAAAATAGTCAAGTGGTGGTTGCAAGTGGTAAAGTAAAGGGTATCGTTTGGTATACCTCCCGAATCGAAACTCCGCTAACAAAAACATATAGCGTATATTCAGGTGAAGTTACGACTCGCAATTATCTTGTATTTGGGACAAGAGCACTGCAAGTAAGCGGTTATGGCAAGCAGAAATTCGAGCATTTCGAAACGATTCCTGAGCGTAAAACACTGGCTTGGCGGACTTTTTCACTTCCCCTCGGTTGGCTACATGAGAAGGTGATGGAGGTTCATATTGTCGAGGAACCTATCGATCCAGCGATTGCTAAAAAGGCAGGTTTAGAGCAGGCTAGAGCTAAATTACTTGGAACCGAAGGAGCAGATGCTAGAATTGTCGGCGAAAAAATTTTGCATGAAAAAACAGAGAATGGTAAAATTTATATAGACGTGCATTTTGAAGTCGAAGAAAATATCGCCGAAGAACAACCAATTGTGATACGAGGAGAATGAGGCCTGTTGGTAGAATACGCGCAATCTGTGAAAATTACATTAAAAAATCCGGTTGAAGGACTAGCCTTGTTTGGACCGCAGGACAAGTTTCTGCATGTCATCGAACGGGAGATTCCTGCACAAATTTATACGCGTGAAGCCGAAATTACAATACAAGGGGCTGCTGCGGAAGTGAACTCACTTCAGCAGCTTTTTGAGGTTCTCCTGCAGTTAATCCGTAATAATTATACGTTGACAGAGCGGGATGTTTTGTATGCGGTTGAACTTGCGAAGCAAATGAAAACCGACCAATTGCTTGATTTGTTCAAAGGTGAGATTACAACAACACATAAGGGTAAGCCTATACGTGTCAAAACGATCGGACAACGGAAATATGTCGAGACGATTAAGAAGAAAGATATCGTGTTCGGCATTGGACCCGCAGGTACAGGTAAAACCTATTTAGCTGTTGTGCTTGCCGTGACGAGGCTTAAAGAAGGGGCTGTCAAAAGGATTGTATTAACACGACCTGCTGTTGAGGCTGGAGAAAGTCTGGGCTTTCTGCCGGGGGACTTGCAGGAAAAAGTTGACCCCTATTTACGCCCATTGTATGATGCTCTTAATGATGTCCTGGGACCTGAGCAGGTAGCCAAATCCTTAGAACGAGGACTTATTGAGATTGCACCACTGGCTTATATGCGCGGGAGAACGTTAGACGATTCTTTCATCATTCTGGATGAAGCCCAAAATACAACGCCAGAACAAATGAAAATGTTTCTGACAAGACTTGGGTTCGGTTCCAAAATGGTGATTACCGGGGATGTTACCCAAATTGATTTACCGCGTGGCAAATCGTCTGGTCTCGTAGAAGCAAACCGCATTCTCAGTGGTATCGAGGAACTTGGTTTTATTTATTTTGATGAGCAGGATGTGGTTCGACATTCACTTGTTCAGAAAATCATTGTTGCGTACAATGCTGAAAATGATAAGTAACTGAGCAAGGTTGTTAGGTAGAGAGGAATGACCTTCCGTGAAGAAAAATGAAGTGCAAATGAAAGGTAAATTTCATTACCAGCTGAACGGATGGAAATACAGTGCAGGTATACGGGTACTGTTGTTTCTCTTGCTGGCTTTAATTTTTTATATGTCCCTTTACGTCAAGCTTGTGCCTCAAGTTTATGATATTGTGTTAGGAACGACGAGTGAAAAAACCATTTATGCACCTAGACAAATTGAAAATGCAATTGCTACTGAACAAGCGAAAGAAGACGCTGCTAAGCGTGTCCAACCCGTTTTTCGCATTGTGAATCTCAAAAATGATACGCTTATTGATGTTATTTACGATAAATTATTGCAAATCAATGCGGATGAAGAAGTGAAATTCGATGACAAGGTTAGCATTTATCGCCGAGTTATTCCACAGCTAATCAGCGATACACAAAATCAATCTATCAAATCACTTCGTATCAGCGGTCAATATAACGATCTATTGCTTGAGCAGATTGGGCAGGGGCTTGCCGAACAGAATTACCCGCTGCCGGAGGAAACTTATTTTAAGCTTCCAAGGTTGACCAAGGATGATCTAGCGGCTATGCGTCCTGTGACGAAAGACATCGTTATCAAATTGATGAATGATCAAATCTTGGATGCACAGACGGCCAGAGCTAAAGTTGCTGAGCTTGTGAATACATCGAACTTGACGAAGAATACATCCCGTGAAATGGTTACCGAAATCTCTAGAGCCCTCATAACGCCGAATAAATTTTTTGATCAAAAAGGTACCGAGGATGCCAAAGGTCAAGCTAGAGAGAGCGTGAAACCGGTATACATCAATAAGAATGAAGTTCTCGTTAAAGTTGGGGATGTCATAACGGAAGAGATATACGCCAGGTTGGATAAACTAGAGCTTTTGAAGGACAAAGCGAATTATTTGCCGCAATTAGGGCTCAGTATTCTTTCGGCACTATTGTCATTCGCCATTTATATGTTTGTCCGCCAAAGCGTATTGCCGATCAAATATAATAATTCTCAGCTCGTGATGCTTATTCTTATATTTCTTATCAATGTTATTGGAATGAAATTGATCTCTCTCGTACAAAATCTAGATTATCCTTATATTGGTTATCTGGCTCCGACCGCCTTAGGAAGTATCCTGATAGCCATTTTATTGGATGCTCCACTAGCGTTCATTGCATCGGTCTTATTCTCCTTAATGGCTAGTATTATCTTTAACACGGAGCATGTGCTGCTTTTTGACTATCGTTTCGGATTAGTTAGCTTGGCTATTTGCTTTAGTGCCGTGTTTACGATTCAAAGGGCAAGCCAACGGGCTACCATTCTGAAAGCAGGTCTAATGATTGCCTTCTTCTCCATGCTAACGATTGCATCGATGCTGTTGATGGAAGATCATTTTCAGAAGAAAGAAGCCCTTCTATCGCTTTCTTTCGCGGCTGCCGGCGGATTATTAACAGTTGTGTTCGTCATTGGGCTGCTGCCTTTTTTTGAGGTTGCGTTCGGTATTTTATCACCGCTCAAATTGGTGGAGCTCTCAAATCCGAATCATCCTTTATTGCGCAAGCTGCTTACGGAGACACCGGGAACTTATCATCACAGTGTCATGGTGGGTAATTTGTCGGAGGCCGCGGCTGAATCTATCGGAGCCGACGGGCTGCTGTGCCGAGTTGGTTCTTATTATCATGATATTGGCAAGACGAAGCGCCCAAGCTACTTTATTGAAAATCAAACGAATATCGAGAATCCACATGATCGAATTGATCCCAATTTAAGTAAATCCATCATCATTGCGCACCCTCGTGATGGTGTTGAAATGCTGAAGGATTTCAAAATGCCTAAGCCGCTTCGAGACATTGCCGAACAGCATCATGGGACGACACTTCTGCATTATTTCTATCATAAAGCGGTGAAACAAGCTGAAGATGAGGGCAGTGAGAAAGAAATCCGCGAAGAAGATTTTCGCTACCCAGGGCCCAAAGCACAATCCAAAGAAGCAGCAATTGTGGGTATAGCGGATAGTGTGGAGGCTGCTGTTCGATCACTGCGTAATCCGACATTGGAACAAATCGATTCGATGGTGCACAAAATTATTAAGTCCCGATTGGACGACGGCCAATTTAATGAGTGCGATCTCACGCTCAAAGAACTCGATAAGATTGCGAAAACATTAAACGAAACCCTGTTAGGAATCTTTCACTCAAGGATAGAATATCCAAGTGAACTTGCTCCCAAGAAGTCAGGTGCATGAGAATATCGACGACAAATTAAAGGAGGGTACATAATGGCAAGTATGGATTTAACGTTAGAGTGGAGCAGTGAACAAGAAGTGAAAGAAATCACGCCTGCTTTTATTGAAAAGCTTGAAGAGCTGCTGCGCTTAGCGGGAGAGATCGAAGGCATTACGGAGGGAGAAGTTGCCCTTACTTTCGTAGATGATGAAGCGATTCAAGAGCTTAATAAACAATATCGTGACTTAGATAAACCTACCGATGTGCTCTCATTTGCAATGAGCGAGTTCGGAGAGGATGAAATTCGTATTAACTACGAGGATGAGGGTGAAGGCGACCCAGAAGATCTTCAAGAAGGTGAGACAGTGTCTGAAGGGTTCATTGAGCCTTTAGGCGATATTATCATTTCGGTTCCTCGTGCCATCACTCAGGCCGAAGATTATGGACATTCCGTTGAACGTGAACTCGGCTTTCTATTCGTACATGGGTTCCTTCACTTGATCGGCTATGATCACCAAAGTGAAGAGGAAGAGAAGATTATGTTTGCTAAGCAGGAGGACATTTTGCAGAAGGCAGGTTTGACCCGCTAATGTCGGACGGCTTCCGTAAATGGCGCAGGAGCTTCCGGTATGCCTATGAAGGAATCAAATATGCTCTAGATACGCAGCGCAATATGAAATTCCATTTTTGCGTTGCTTTTCTTGTTTTGTTGGCAGCGCTTTTTCTTCATCTGCCCAAAACAGATATTCTGTTTATTCTGCTGGCAGTAACACTTATGATTGTTACGGAACTCATCAATACGGCTGTGGAAAAAACAGTGGATCTGGCTATGCCTGATCGCCATCCGTTGGCCAAAATTGCGAAGGACGTCGCCGCGGCGTCCGTATTGGTGTCTGCAGGTTTTGCAGTGATTGTAGGTATGATTGTTTTCTTTGAGCCTATCGATCACTTACTGCGAAATTCAAGAATGCAGGATACGCCTGTATCCGCGGGAACGATATGGGTTCTTATTGCCCTTGTCGTTTTGACGGTTATCGTGATTGAGACTCGTTTCTCAGATAAAGGGAAATTGGTGCGCCCCAGCTTGTTGACGGCTATTGCCTTCGCCATTGCTACTGTTATTACGATTTTCGTCTCGCAAACGATAGTTGCTTTACTTGCATACACGCTCTCCGCCCTTATTTTTATTATGCTGTATGACAAAAGAAAGCGACCGTTCCCAGCGCTGATTCTTGGAGCACTCATTGGCATCATGGTCACAATCCTCGCTTTTTCCTGCCTTAACATGCTATAACGTTAATATAAAATGAAAGTAGGTTGATGGCTATGAATCAACAAGAACTCATTCAACACGCAAAAGAAGCGATGAAAAGAGCCTATACGCCTTATTCGAATTTTCAAGTTGGAGCGGCGCTTCTGGATGCGAACGGTCATGTACATTATGGCTGTAACGTAGAAAATGCCGCATACGGACCGACCAACTGTGCTGAGCGGACTGCGTTATTCCGTGCAATTGCGGATGGTCATAAAGCAGGTTCCTTTCAAGCTATAGCGGTAATGGGGGACACAGATGGTCCTATTTCCCCATGTGGTGTGTGCCGCCAAGTATTGGTGGAACTATGTGAACCGGATATGCCAGTTTACCTTGGCAATATAAAAGGTGATTTTGCAGAAACGACCGTGTCTGCCTTATTGCCGGGTGCTTTCACAACGAAAGATTTGCATGCAAATGGAGGATAACTAGAAGTGTCTAAAAAAGAATTTAAATCAGGTTTTGTCGCTATCATCGGACGCCCCAACGTTGGGAAATCAACGCTAATGAACCAAATTATCGGGCAAAAAATTGCTATCATGTCAGATAAGCCTCAGACAACAAGAAATAAAATCCATGGGGTTTATACATCCAATAACGGCCAAATTGTTTTCCTGGATACGCCAGGTATTCATAAACCGACTTCCAAATTAGGCGATTACATGAGCAAAGTAGCGCATGGGACGCTTGGGGAAGTGGATGCGGTCCTATTTTTGGTTGATGTTGCCGAGGGGATTGGCGGCGGTGACCGCTATATTATCGAGCAGCTAAAGCATGTTGAAACGCCTGTTATATTGGTATTAAACAAAATTGACCTTGTTCAGCCTGAAGCGCTGCTTGCGATTATTACAAATTACAAAGATTTGTATAACTTTGCTGAGATCGTGCCGGTTTCTGCTCTCAAGGGCAACAATGTAACAACATTGTTGGAACAAATTGTTCGCTATTTGCCGGAAGGTCCGCAGTACTATCCAGCCGACCAAATTACGGATCACCCGGAACAATTCGTATGTGCTGAACTCGTACGTGAGAAAATCTTGCATTTGACGCGGGAAGAAATTCCGCATTCCATTGCCGTCCAGATTGAAGATATGCGTGTCGAGCCCAATGGTGTAGTCCATATTTCAGCGGTCATATTTGTTGAGCGAGATTCGCAAAAAGGTATCGTCATTGGCAAACAAGGAAGTTTACTAAAAGAAATCGGAAGGCAGGCACGCCGTGATATCGAGACGCTGCTTGGTTCCAAAACTTTCCTGGAGCTATGGGTTAAAGTGAAAAAAGACTGGAGAAATCAAGAGAGAGTTCTGCGTGATCTTGGCTTCCGTCACGACTAAAAGATTTTTCCCTAAGAGTTCCAGTTTTTAAATCGCATAGAGTAGCTTCCTCTGCACATCCTAAGAACATCACGTTCAATGGGGAGGATGCTGAACATGAAAGATTTTTCGTGGACGTATTTTTCAAAGACCGGTGATGTAGATGCCTATCTGCTGTACAAACAAGTTACCGGAGAACCGGGTATGGACACGGATGTACAGGAAGAGGATCAAAGTAACGAAGAGCCGCTCGAAGGTCTGAATATGTAAATTCATGTTCATAAGCTCATAATTCAGAGCGGCATTCATGGGGGAAGTTATTTGCTGCGCAGCGTACAGGGGATTGTGCTCCGTAGTATGGACTATGGAGAGGGTAACAAGATCATTAGTCTATTCACCCCTGAGCTGGGTAAGGTTGGTGTTATGGCTCGGGGTGCGAAGAAAGTGAAAAGTCGACATGCCGCCGTTACGCAGCTTTTTACGTACGGCGATTTTGTTTTTTTCAAACAAAGGGGTCAGATGGGATCTCTGAATAGTGCGGAGATTATCGAAGCCCATCATGCTTTACGAGAAGATTTACATATGTCTGCGCATGCTTCCTATTTGGTAGAGATGACGGACCGTATGCTTGGTGACGAAGAGGGCAGCACTTATATATTTGAGCAGCTGAAAGCTGGATTAATGGCTATTGAAGAAGGTAAGGACATGCAGATTGTCGTTCACCTCTATGAAATGAAGATGTTTGATCTTGCCGGTTATCTCCCTGTGACAGATGCTTGTGTTTCCTGTGGAGAAACCACGGGGATTACGACCTTTAGCCCTGCAATGGGCGGGACTTTATGCGCTCGCTGTCGATACAAAGATGCTGCGGCTATTCCTATCGGTGAAGGAACGCTTAAGCTTCTGAAACTATTTCCTCGCATGGATATGCGCAGGCTCGGCGCCGTTCAGGTAAAGGATGAAACGAAAGCGCAGCTCAAAACCTGTATGCGAGCTTACATGGATATCCATGTAGGTGTTCAGTGGAAATCCAGAGGTTTTATTGAACAGATGGAAAAATACAATATATAGATTTGGTAATTTGACATGTGATTTCGGCTTTGATATGATGTGGTGGAAATCACCTCGCCCTTGTGCTGTCCGCATATCGGTGAGGTTTTTCTCATGCTTTCGTTCTGTTCTCGTCTACTTTACATACAAATGACTAATGTAGGGCCTCGTCCCTGCTGAAAGGAGCTAAGGGAAATGGACCACTCACTACCTACTCGCGTATACGTTGTTTCGGATTCTGTTGGGGAAACGGGAGAATCTGTCGTGCGTGCCGCTGCGATGCAGTTTCATCCTGTACCCGTTGAAATTATGAGAGCTCCATTTATCCATGATTTTGAAGGAATAGATAAAGTCATCAATGCGATTAGAATACATGGCGGAATTGTTGTGTTCACTTTGGTTATTCCTGAATTGCGGGATGATCTGATTGCCAAAGCGAAGGAATACGATATTCCCCATATTGACTTACTAGGGCCGGTTGTTGCTACCTTAGGGCAAGCATTACACCAAGAGCCCCGTCGACAACCAGGAATGATTCATCCGCTCGATGAGGATTATTTCAAAAAAGTTGAAGCTGTTGAATTCGCGGTCAAATACGATGACGGCAGAGATTTTAGCGGCATACAAAAAGCGGACATCATCTTGTTGGGTGTCTCTCGTACGTCCAAAACACCCTTATCGATGTACTTGGCGCATAAAAGATTTAAAGTCGCGAATGTACCGCTGGTACCTGAAATGCAGCCACCTGCTGCGATTTATACCGTGCCAAAAGATAAGATCATTGGACTGCGGATCGACCCGGATAAACTAAATGTTATACGTCAAGAACGGCTCCGAACACTTGGGCTTGCAGAAAATGCAACCTATGCCAATGTAGAACGTATTAAAATAGAACTGGCTTTTGCTGACAAAATTATGAGCAAAATCGGTTGCGTTATTTTTGATGTTTCCAACCGTGCCGTTGAGGAGACAGCAAGTTTAATCATGGACCATATCGAACGAGTCCAGTAAGGTTTTATGTTATCCCTTGCAGGATTTTTTTAAAGTTCATCGTATATAATAGTACGGTGAGATTTCGTCTAGAGAGCAGGGGCTGACTGTATGCGAGCGAGAAATATTATCGTTGATGCCGATGCTTGTCCAGTAAAATCCGAAATTGAGGAAGCAGGCAGGCAGTTTGGTGTACAAGTTGTGCTAGTTGCTTCTTTCGATCACCGGATGAAGGAGAACCCTGGCGTCAAGGTCGTTCAAGTGGACCGTTCCGATCAATCTGTCGATTTATATATTGCCAATCAGATTCAGCAAGGTGATATTTTGGTGACACAAGATTTTGGACTCGCCGCCTTAGGATTGGCTAAGGGATCTATTTGCTTAACGAATCGAGGGCAGGAATATACCGATAGTTCGATTGATTTCCTATTGGATCGTCGCCACGTATCGGCGAAAATGCGGAGAAGCGGAAAGCATTCGAAGGGGCCAAAACCTTTTACGGAGGCAGATCGTCAAAATTTTCTACATGGTTTGACAAAACTTTTAAAAAAATTGCAGGAAATCGAAAAGAAGTAGCGAATAGTAATTAGTCGGAAAAGCGACCTGAATTGTAGGTGGAACAAAAATGAGGTACGGACGCATACCTGAAGAGGTCATTGAGGCTGTACTTAAGCGCCATGATATTGTTGATGTCATTGGTAGGCACGTACATTTGAGCAAGCAAGGGCATTATATGAAGGGGCTATGCCCGTTCCACTCGGAGAAGAGTCCTTCTTTCACTGTTACACCAGAAAAACAAATTTATCGTTGTTTTGGTTGTAATGTAGGTGGGAATTTGATTCGCTTCGTCATGGAAATCGAAGGACTTAGTTTCTCCGAGGCCGTTAGTAAGCTAGCTGAAGAAGCGGATATCCCAATCACTTGGGAAGAAGCATCCGAAGAGCAAAATGAGCAGCAGCAAGAGAAAGCAACCTTGTTAAAAGCTTATGATTTTACTGCAAAATTGTATAATTATATACTTGGCAACACGGAACAAGGGAAGGTGGCTAAAGGCTATTTGGCCTCAAGAGGAATATCGGATAAGCTAATCGATACCTTCCAAATTGGATATGCACCGGCCATGTGGGACACACTCGTTCAACAGCTAGATAAACGAGAATTCGACTTAGCCCTGATGGAGAAGGGCGGTTTAATCTCTGCCAAACATGAAGGTAACGGCTATGTGGATAAATTCCGGGAACGCATCATGTTCCCTATTTGCGACTCTACTGGCAAAGTTATCGCATTCGGGGGCAGATCTATGGGCGATGCGCAGCCCAAATATTTAAATAGTCCGGAATCCATTCTTTTTAATAAAAGTCGGACCATGTACAACCTTCATTTGGCTAGACCTAATATGCGTAAGCTTCAACAAGCCGTTCTCTTTGAAGGCTATGTGGATGTCATTAAAGCATGGGAAGCGGGAATTAGTAATGGTGTCGCCACGATGGGGACAGCATTAACGAAAGAACATGCCGCTCTGCTGAACCGCAACGCAGACCAAATCGTTGTTTGTTACGATGGTGATAATGCGGGACAATCGGCTGCTTTCAAAAGTATCCCTATTCTAGAAGAAACAGGGAGCCGAGTCACGGTAGCCATGCTGCCAGACGGCAAGGATCCAGATGATTATGTAAGAAACTATGGTTTTGACCGATTCGTACGGGAGATTATTGAGCCAGCCGTACCATCGATGAAATATAAGCTATTGTACATCCGCAAAAATTTTAAGTTGCATGAGGACGGTGACAGACTTCGTTATCTGCAATCCGCTGTGAAATTAATCAGTCAACTTCAATCTCCGATTGAACGTGAACATTATTTGAAACAGTTGGCTTCTGAATTCCCGGAATCTTCGTATGAAGCGATGAAGTTGGACCTTCACGAAATCTTGCTGCAATCGGAAAAAAACCGACCAGAGGGGGATAATAAACCAATTCTGTGGAATAATGTTATGAATAATGGGAGAACAGTGGAACGAACACTCAAAAAATCACCTTCGCTATTACCCGCTTATCATAATGCAGAACGGTTAATACTGGCGGTAATGATGCATGACCGTGAGGTCTGCGCACAAGTGGAAGCACAATTAGGTGATCAATTCAATGTTGAAGCTCACGCAGTCTTAGCTGCTTATTTATATGCTTACTACGCTCAGAATGCTGAGCCGGATGCAAGCCGATACATTGCCATGCTGCAAGACGAACAGCTGGAGAGCTTGGCTAGTTCCATTGTAATGATGGGTGCTGGTCATGGAATGAACGAACAAGTGATTGACGACTATATTCGCCAAATTCGCAAAGTTCCAATGCAAGAAGAAGTTGAACGTAAGAAAGAAGAACGAGTTCGCGCTGAACGCGCGGGCGACCATCTTAGAGCTGCACAAATTGCTATTGAAATTATTGCCCTAGAAAAACGATTGAAGTCAACTTAGAATTACTGCAATGACTAGGGAGGAGGGAGTCCGTACCATGGCGAATGATCAGCGTACAGAACTAGAGACAGAATTGACCCTGGACCAGGTGAAAGACCAGCTTATTGAGCAAGGGAAAAAGCGGTCCTCACTAACTTACAAGGATATTATGGAGAAATTAGCTCCCTTTGATCAGGATCCTGAACAAATCGATGAGTTTTTTGAACAGCTTTCGGAGCAAGGGATCGATGTAGGGAACGAATCCGATGAGGATTCCATGAATCCAGAAGAAAATGAGCGCGATGAATTTAACTTCGATGATGATCTGGCCTTACCGCCAGGAATTAAGATTAATGATCCAGTTCGGATGTATTTGAAGGAAATTGGTCGAGTACCACTTCTTTCCGCGGAAGATGAAGTAGGGTTAGCCAAACGGATTGAAAATGGGGACGAAGAAGCGAAGAGACGTTTAGCAGAAGCTAACCTTAGACTCGTTGTCAGTATTGCCAAAAGATATGTAGGTCGAGGCATGCTGTTCCTAGATTTGATTCAAGAAGGTAATATGGGGCTTATTAAAGCTGTGGAAAAGTTTGACCATACCAAAGGATATAAGTTTAGTACGTATGCGACCTGGTGGATTCGTCAAGCAATTACCCGTGCCATTGCGGACCAAGCGAGAACGATACGTATTCCGGTACATATGGTCGAAACGATTAATAAACTGATTCGTGTTTCCCGTCAATTGCTGCAAGAATTGGGGCGCGAACCTACGCCGGAAGAGATTGCCAAAGAGATGGATTTGAGCACAGATAAAGTACGTGAAATCATGAAGATTGCACAAGAGCCTGTGTCGTTAGAAACACCGATTGGTGAGGAAGACGATTCCCACTTGGGAGATTTCATTGAGGATCAAGAAGCGTTGGCTCCAGCAGATGCTGCCGCGTATGAGCTTCTGAAGGAACAGCTTGAGGACGTACTAGATACGTTGACGGAAAGAGAAGAGAATGTACTTCGCTTACGTTTCGGTTTAGATGATGGACGTACACGTACGCTTGAAGAAGTAGGTAAAGTATTCGGTGTTACACGTGAACGGATTCGTCAGATTGAAGCTAAAGCTTTGCGGAAGTTGAGACACCCTAGCCGCAGCAAACGGTTAAAGGATTTCTTGGAATAAAGACGCTGTGAGAGGGCCCTGCCAAATCGGCGGGGTCTTTTTTTACCACATAAGAAAGTATAAGTTCTCGGATCCCGAGAACCGCTTTCTTATTGGCGATAAAACCTACCTCTAAACGCGGTCGCACATCTTTGAATGGCTTCGATAGTGGTTTTCTGATTGAAAACTACTACTAAAACCTGAGCAAGAAATCACCGATAAAGTAGCTAGGAAGGTGAGCGAATAAATGGATGCAGAGAAACGAAAAGTGATTGTAAGGGAAATCCATCATTGGCGCAGAAGCAAATTGCTTCCTGAACATTATTGCGATTTTCTGACGAATTTGTATGTGGATGAATCAACACCCAAACCTGCTTCATTAATGGGGGTATCCGCATCCTCAGTAGCAAACAGTAATTGGAAAATATGGTTGGTTATTATGGCGGTGATTGCCGCTCTGGCCTTATCTGCTCTTAATTTTAACTCTTTTGGATTGCCAATGCAAATTGGAATTTCCACGCTTTTTGTCTTCATTTGTTATGCATTTGCCTACCGGCAGAACCGTAAAGCGCCTGTGATTTCTTATTTGCTTTGCGGTGTTTCTTCGATTGCCTTGCTATTTGTCGGTTTGTATTTATTGGATTTAAATGATGTGAGTTCATCTTATGCGTATGTTGGTTATTTAGCTTTTTGTAGCAGTGTCTGGCTGTTTAATGGATTAGCAGGCCGAATGGCCATTTTCCAGATATGCGGCTGGCTGGGGCTATTGGGTACGTACGGATGGCTCCTGCTGCATAAGCTGGACAACCCTGGATGGTTTTCACTTGAAATTAGTTGGATTCCGGTTAGTATTGTACTTATATGGATGGCTTGGCTTGCGCATCATACGAATAAGCAAGCAGCTAGTGTGCTTCTATTAGTTGGGACAATCATTTGGTTTGCTCCCGAAGCAATGACATTTCTGACAGATGTCGATATGAACTTTCGTGTCATTCAATTATCGTTTACAGGCAAGTTAGTTTCTGCAGGCGTGGCATTATTTTTGCTGCGTAAAAAATGGGTAGAGTGGGTAATGTAACATATGGTGAAATTATCGAAAAGACTGCAAATGATTGCAGATCGAGTTCCTTTAGGATCAAAGGTAGCGGACATTGGTTCCGATCATGCTCTATTGCCAACGTATTTGGCACAACAGGGTATTATTTTGTTTGCTGTGGCGGGCGAGGTGAACCCAGGGCCATTTGAAGCGGCAACACGGCAGGTTCTTGAAAGCGGATTGTCCAAGAAAATCAGTGTAAGATCCGGTGATGGACTTGCCGTAATTGAGGCTGGAGAAGTGAATGTCATTACGATCGCCGGAATGGGCGGGAGTTTAATGGCGAGTATTTTGGAAGCTGGAAAGCAAAAGCTGCAAGGCGTCACTCATCTCATTTTGCAGCCCAATGTTGGTGAAGATCATGTGCGGCGTTGGTTGCTTGAGCAGGACTGGAAGCTGGAATCCGAAACGATTCTTGAGGAAGACGGCAAGATTTATGAGATATTGACAGCTATTGCTGTGCCGAATGAGGAAAAACAGACTTTGGAGGTTCTTTACGCTGAACGTCAACTGCCAGGCGGGGTAAGGGTTTCGAAGGAACGTTTGCTTCAAATGGGGCCATACTTCATCAGCGAGGCTCCAGAAGTTTGGTTCACCAAGTGGGAAAGTGAGCTGAAAAAGCTTGCCATGATTAAAGGGCAGCTTCAACTTTCTTCAGCTGAAGCTTCTGTAGCGAAGGCGGAGCAGGTCGATCAAGAAATGAAGGAAATAAAGGAGGTACTCGCTTGTTTGCAAAAGGTCAAACCGTAATCCAGCTGTTTGAACAGCTGGCGCCGAAGCATTATGCGATGCCTGATGATAAAATAGGATTACAGCTAGGGTCTTTGCAGAAGGAAATTAAGAAGGTTCTTGTTGCCTTGGATGTCACGGATGAAGTGGTTGAAGAAGCGATTCAGCAAGGTGCTAATCTTATTATTGCTCATCATGCGATTATTTTCAGACCGCTTGCTCATCTGCAAACGGATACGCCTTCAGGCCGTTTATATGAAAAATTAATTAAGAACGACATCGCTGTCTATATCGCTCATACGAATTTGGATGTGGCTGAGGGCGGAGTGAACGATATGATGGCTGATAAGCTCGGTTTGACGGAGCTTACTCATCTAGAGGATGTGCACACTGAGAAGCTGCAGAAGCTCGTTGTTTTCGTCCCTGAGACGCATCATCAGGCTGTGCTGGATGCCCTTTTCACCGCTGGAGCGGGGGGAATCGGGCAGTACAGCCACTGCAGCTTCAACATCCCCGGAACGGGGACGTTCCTGCCGCAGGAAGGGACGCATCCGTTTATCGGGGAAGTAGGCGAGCTTGAACGCGTACAGGAAGTCCGCGTAGAGACCATCGTTACAGCCAGCGTCCAGCGCAAGGCGGTTCAGGCTCTATTGAAGGCCCACCCCTACGAAGAGGTGGCCTATGACCTCTACCCGATGGACCTCAAGGGTAGGGTGTTCGGTCTGGGCCGCGTGGGCAAGCTGCCCGCGGCCACGACCCTTCGCGAGCTAACGGAGCTCGCGAAGCAGGTGTTCGACGTGCCGGCTGTGCGCGTCGTCGGCGATTTGGAACGGCCCATCCGTAAGGTGGCCGTTCTGGGGGGCTCTGGCGGCCGCTACATGCGGCACGCCTTGTTTGCCGGCGCCGATGTGTTGGTTACCGGCGACATTGACTATCACACCGCGCACGATGCACTTGCGGCGGGGTTGACTTTGATCGACGTTGGACATAACGTCGAGAAGATCATGAAGCGCGGCGTGGCTGATTATCTCGCCGCACAGTTGGTCAAGACGGGCACGCAGGTGTTAGCATCCGAGGTAGATACAGAACCATTCCAGTTTTTGTAGGGATGATGTTTTTAACTTACTAATTTGCAGCTGGGAATTGAGGAAACGAACAGCAGTTGTAATTCGAAGGCATTCTTAGTATACTAGCAAATGCACCGGAAAGTTTGACAGACAATCGCTGGCTGTGGGTAAGCCACAGCGAGAGGAAAGTCCGGGCTCCATAAGGCAGGGTGCTGGATAACGTCCAGTCAACGCGAGTTGAAGGATAGGGCCACAGAAATGGACCGCCGATGGTTTCCCGCAAGGGATTCACAGGCAAGGGTGGAACCGTGGTGTAAGAGACCACGAGGTTCTATGGTGACATAGATCCTGGTAAACCCCACTTGGAGCAAGACCTAGAGGAACGCAAGCCGCTTTCGAGGTGGCAGTCTTAGCCTGAGACGCGTTCGGGTTGGTCGCTTGAGCTGTGCAGCAATGTATGGCCTAGATAGATGATTGTCACTTCAATGGTGGCAGGGGACAGACGCCCGCTACGACCACTGGAAGTACAGAACCCGGCTTACGGCAAACTTTCCATACTGTCGGTTACCCGCAAGGCTTAGGCCTTGCGGGTATTTAATTTTTCTAGAAGAAAAATCAGAATGACTTTTCTACAGGAAGAGAAATAATTCATCTTTTGCTTATACTATAAAAGTGGATATTCACTAAAAAAGGTTGATCAGCTCAGAAGCTGACCAACCTTTTATTCTAATAGGCATACTTTTTCGTAATTAGATGCATTTGACGTGATAGGCTTTGTGGAAAGTAAGAAATCGGCTTTGAGCTTTGTTCGGCCATTTTCACAGCTTTGACTACATCAATTAATCCGAAGCCGAAATATTTGTCTCTACCTTTTGTACCAAGGTCTTGAGCGGATTGTTTAATGATTTCGTAAACCTCCGTGTTTTTCAAACTAGGGTTCGTAGAACGAACCAAGGCTGCCAAAGCAGTGACATGAGGGCTGGCCATTGATGTACCCGATAACGCGGCATATTGATTATTAGGATACGTACTTGCGATACTAACACCAGGAGCTGTTACGGCAATATAGTCGCCATAATTCGAAAAGGGTGCCTTGTTATTTTGAGAATCACTCGCGGCTACAGCCAACACTTCCGGGTAAGCTGCTGGATAGCCAGGTCTTTCTGTATTGTCGTTGCCGCTCGCCGCGATGAGTGCCACATCTTTATTGTAGGCATATCGGATGGCATCGTGCAGAAAGCTTGAATCCGCGTAATTGCCAAGGCTGAGATTCATAACTTTAGCGCCATGGTCGGCAGCCCAAATGATACCTTGAGCAACAGAATAGGTACTGCCTGCTCCAGTTTGGTCTAAAACTTTGACCGGTAATACTTTGTTATACCATGTCATACCTGCAACACCAAGATTGTTGTTAACTAATGCAGAAATGACTCCTGTGACATGTGTACCATGTCCGACATCGTCCTGCGGGTTGTCATTATCACTTATGACGTTATAACCAGGTAAAAGTTTATTATTCAGATCAGGGTGCTTCAAGTCAGCTCCCGTGTCGACAACAGCGACAATCACATCTTGAGAACCACGTGTTAATTGCCACCCCTGAACAGTCTCGATGAGGGGCAAGTTCCATTGATACTTACTGTATAAATTATCATTAGGCATAAAATTAGTCGTTATATCTGTCGCTGTCGATGGTTTCGAATCTGTTTGACTGGAATTATCTTTATTTGAAGCTTCTTCTTGATCGTCATAATAATCATTAGTTAAATAGAGGAAATGAGGCTCGACATAGACGACATCCCATTTCTTGAAATATGCCATTAATGCTTTGGCTTCCATGCTTTGCGTGCGGAATACATACGTATAACCTAGTTTTTGAGCGGAGATGGCTTTTATTTCGTTTTTGATTTGTGTCAGCTGAGTCTCTGTTGGATCCTGCTTGAAGCGGACCACAACTTCATTTTGATGATAGTGGCTGGTTCCTTGATTATCTTCAGGATGATCGACGACTTTATCTTGTAGAGTGTCCGTATCCACAGACTCAACTTTCCACCGATTTTCACTAGGGTAAGGTTCTAGACGCAAGTTTTTCAACTGGTGATCGGTAACTTGATGTAGAATATCCTGATGAATAACACCAACGAGCGAGCTGTCTCTATTAGTAGCAGGAGTGCCCTGAACGAAATAAATTTGCTGCGCCGCGCCGAATTTAGGTGATTGATAATGTTTACCTGCGTCGACGGCTTCTTTAGCTTCTTTCATATAAGATGTAGCCTGTTCTTTATAAGAACTTGGCAATTCACCTACTGTAATCCCTTTTTCCAGTGGTTGACTTTGCTTCGACCAAATCAGTACATCCATTTTTTCATGTTCTTTTTTCATATCGCTTAGCACTTTTAAGGCTGGCTCTCCACTTTCAATCTTGCTAAGCATTCGTGAGTAATCAATCGAACATTGGGATCTGCATAGATCATCAGTCAGCTTAACGTCCTGTTCCAGAAGAGATAACTTTGCAGTTGTTTCATACTTTGTACTGTACACTTCGGGTCCAGGTTGATTCTCCTTATTTGAATGGTGTGGGAAAAGGATAATGCCTAAACCAAGTACTAAAGTCATAGATGACAGGTAACGCCACATTAACAGCTCCTCCTTCTAAACTTGCTTAGTATTCCGCTGACGAAATGATTGACCTTTGACTAGGTTGAGGAGCGGAGGATTGTTTTATACATGGAAACTGGAGTTTTGCATATACCACTTCGGGTTAATTTATGGTAGGATAGGAATAGCGCAATTATAGGAGGTCTTCATAAATGGCTGTTTTTAATGTGAAAAATATTTGTGATTCTACGCGTACGAAGTTGAAAGAAACGACTGCCAAAATGGAGCTGTTTTTGAATCAAAATTCGCTCGCACAGTTAAATGTGGAGAATGATCCTGCTATGGATGAGTTTTACCGCGGTTATTTGCAGGATACTCGTCATCTATTAGTCTTTTGTGAAGTGGCTTATGAGAAATTAGGCGTTAGCTTGAGACGTCCTACTTTTAATGTGGATTTTTCGGAAAAAGTACTGTATGAGGTTTATCATACTTGCGTCAATACATTTTTCTACCCTAAAAATGAATGCTATTCCGAAGATGGTCGTTATGCTTATACTGGACAAGATGCTATTCGTTTCCGCAAAAAGCCTTCACGTGAAGTGCGTGATTTGACGATTGAGCTGTCCAAAGTATTCGAGGAACTTCGTGAAGATCTGTCTTATTATGAAACAGACTACATCACTCAACGTCGTATGCAAGGCGAAAAAGTATAATTTTAATTGAATTGGTAAAATACAAGAAGGGATGCGACTATAAGCGCATCCTTTTTCTTTTAAAAGGAGACTTGGTGCATGGAGCGTGAACAATTAATCAACAGCAGTATCTCGATTATTAAGCTGAATCAGCACCCTAGCGGGGGTTACGTAGCTTCACCGCTATTCCCACCTTACTCTTACAGTTGGCTCAGAGACGGGACATTTATCGCGCATGCGATGGATCGCTCTATGGAGACCGAAAGTGCTGAGCTATTCTATCGCTGGGTACATAATGTTTTGAAGGACAAGCGCCCGCGTGTGGATGCGTTAATTCGTAAACAGGAAGCCAAAGAATGGATAGACCGCTCCGAATTTTTTGGAACTCGTTATCATTTAGATGGTCGTGATGACTTATCAGAGTGGGGACATTTTCAACTAGATGGTTATGGAGCTTGGCTTTGGGGTCTTACGGAGCATATTCGTATAACAGGTCATTCTGCGCTCTTAAATGAATTGCGGGAGAGTATTGAGATAACTGTTGATTATTTGATGACGTTCTGGCATTTTCCGAATTTTGATTGTTGGGAAGAGTTTCCTGATTACGTTCATCCGGCTTCATTAGCTTGCGTATATGGTGGTTTAAAGGCACTTGGTGAATTAGAAAATCGACCTCCTTTACTTGAGAAAGCGGACTTGATTAAAAAGTTTATTATGGATCACGCAGTCTATGAGGGGCGTTTCGTTAAATCCATTCATTGCTTAGAAGAAGTATGGCAGCCAGCTTTATATGGTGTGGATGCAAGTCTGTTGTGGCTAGCTGTCCCGTTCGGCGTCTGTGAGGTTAATGATCCTATTATGTTGAAGACGGTACAAGCTATTGAAGCTGACCTCAAGCATGAGGGCATTCAAAGATATGTAGAGGATCGCTACTATGGTGGCGGTGAATGGCTGCTGCTAACTGCATGGTATGGTTGGTACCAAGCGGAGCTTGGAAATCGTGAAGAGGCTCAGCGCTGCTTAGATTGGGTAATGAGTAAAGCGGATATGCTGGGTCGATTGCCGGAGCAAGTGGCAGAAAGTCTTAGAGATCCCTCATCTTACCCGGAATGGATTGCCAAATGGGGGGAGCCAGCGATTCCTCTGCTATGGTCTCAAGCGATGTTCTTGGTGCTTTCTGACAGCTTAAAATAAGCATAGATCACCCTGATAGCGGGCAAATTGTTAAAGGGGTGATGATTATGCCGGATGTAAAATGTGCAGTTGCTAATTGCGAATACTGGGCGCAAGGCAACAACTGTAGTGCAGGAACGATTATGATTGAAGTCGATCAGCATGCTGCCGCCAATTATAACGAAGAGTTTGCAGGGGAATCATTTGATACGGATCATCAAGATGCAGCAAACAAAGTAGCTAATACTTGCTGCCACACTTTCAAAGCTAAGAAAAAACATTAAGGTGCTTAACATGGAGGCAGCATGGATAAAGACGATGTCTCTCTAGATCATGCCACCAAGGAGCGGTTCCAAAAGGATCAGCTCCGCGTTGAAAGCGGATTGAACCATAAGGAAGAATACGCAGCCGAAATTACAGCACCGACTCGAAGAATTAACTATGCCGAACAGTATAAGAACTATAAGCCAGAGAAGCTTGAAACCCAATCCGATGTATCTGATGAAGAAATAGCGGAGTTGGTAGAAACAGTCACACGTAACAAAGCAGTAGGCTATATCGCACTGTTCGTTGCCTTGGCTTCTCTTTTTGTATGGCCAGTGCTGTTAGGTATTTCGGGAATTGTGCTTGGCGTTATTGCGTTTCTTATGGGAAACAAAAGACTGGGGTCTTGGTCAATCGCGCTTGGTTTTATTGCCGTCGCCGCCTATTTTTTGTTAGTACCCTATTATGCATGACCCATTACAAGCAAGCCGAGCTATCGGCTTGTTTTTGTTTTTCCTGAAAAAAATCGTGTAAATTCGCGTTTCAAAGGGATAAATAGCGGGTAGAGACTCATTAAGGCATCGTTTTAATGCGTATACTCCCATTTGCTCGTACTATTTGGCTTCAGGAGTCATATTCGCACCTTTGAATGATTACAGTATTATTATATAATGAAAAGTGATAAATCAAATTCAAATCGAAATTAAGGGAGGTGTACCTATTCTCCTTGGTGCAGTAATCGCACTTGATAGGGGATAGGTAAGGTATTGGAAGATCCTTTGCCCGGAACGTTAATCAGTTTTCTGTTAATGTTTGGACTGGTGTTATTAAATGGTTTTTTTGTCGCAGCTGAATTCGCGATGGTCAAGGTAAGAGGTAGTCGCATTGAATCGCTTGTTGGAGAAGGTCGCCGCAATGCGAAATTTGCACAAGGAATCATGAATAATCTCGACGCCTACTTAGGTGCTTGTCAGCTCGGGATTACACTTACTTCGTTGGGACTTGGTTATGTCGGGGAACCGACGTTCGCCAAAATTCTGGAACCGTTATTCGCTCCGTTGAATATGCCAGATTCGGTGTTCCACACGATTACTTTCATTATTGCTTTCTCCTTAATGACCACATTGCATATTACATTAGGCGAACAGTTCCCTAAGACGTATGCGATTCGTAAAGCTGAACAAATAACTCTGCTATCTGCAGGGCCCATGGTTTTTTTCTATAAACTGATGTATCCATTTATATGGTTATTGAACGGTATTTCGAACTGGATGTTGCGTCGTGCAGGAATCGAGCCTGCGACTGAGCATGAATCGGCGCATACGGAGGATGAAATTCGTGTCCTTATGAAAGAAAGTCACAAAAACGGACTTATAGATAATACAGAGCTCACGCTTGTTGATAATATATTTGGATTTGCAGAGACGACAGCCAGGGAAATTATGATCCCAAGAACAGAAATGGAATGTTTGTATGCCGGACTTTCCTATTCTGAGAATCTTGCGAGTGCCATTAAAGAAATGCGTACGCGCTACCCGGTATGTGATCCGGACAAAGACAATATTATTGGCTTCGTCCACATCAAGGATTTACTCAAGCCGGATGCGAACCTGAAAGGGATCAAGAAAATCATCCGACCGATCACAACGGTTCCAGATTCGATTCTTATCAGTGACTTGTTGAAAATGATGCAGAAAAGAAAAAGCCAAATGGCACTACTCATTGATGAGTATGGTGGAACTTCAGGGCTTGTGACATTGGAAGACATTATGGAAGAAATTGTTGGAGAAATTCAAGATGAGTTCGATGAAGAGCGTCCTACGATCGAAATCAAAGATGAAAACACTTTTTCCATTGATGGATTGCTGCTAATTGATGAAGTGAATGAATATTTCGGACTTGACATTGAGTCTGATGATTATGATACAATCGGCGGTTGGATTTACTCGAAAATTGAAATACCGCCAAGCAAGAACCAGCAAGTAAGTTACAATGATGAATTTTTATTTATTGTTGAAGAGACAGATCATCTACGGATTTCACGTGTCATGGTAAGAAAATTGTCGGATGAGAGTGAGCTGCTTCAGCAAAATATTTCTTGAGATGTATGAGAGATTGTCATTTGACAGTCTCTTTTTTTGTGACTACTTAATGACTCCTTATAAATTGGGGATAGTCGTCAGGGCATAAAACGTGTACAATGAAGACAACGATGAATGATAGAAACGAGGTCTGACGGATGAACAGCACGAACAGCATTGACCCTAGAGTAATGAAAGAATTGCTCCAGCTTCAGCTCCTCAATAAAATGAGTTTGCTCTCCGGTGAAACCGCGACATCAAGTACGGATGATTCAGGCGATTTTAGTGCGCTGCTCGACACGATTATGGGGCAATCTGGTGCAACTGGCGTTACAGGCCAAGATACTTTATCCTCCATGCTAGGTAACACGACGAACAGTATGCCAAGTTCTTTGGGGGCTTTAAATAGAGCTTATACGCCTTTACAAACAGTGAGCAAAGCATCCTCGGTCTCACAGTATGACGGTTTAATCCAAGAGGCAAGTCATAAATACGGTGTGGATACCTCGCTAGTCAAGGCAGTTATTCAGCAAGAATCAGAATTCAATCACCAAGCCGTATCGCCGGCAGGCGCCAAAGGTTTAATGCAGCTTATGGATGGGACAGGCAGCGGCTTCGGAGTGACGAATCCGTTTGATCCTAAGCAAAATGTGGATGCAGGTACTCATTTCCTTAGCAACTTAATTAAGAAGTACGACGGTAATGAAGGGGTTGCTCTCGCAGCTTATAATGCTGGGCCTGGACGTGTTGACCGATTAGGTATCAAGACCGATCAGGATCTGGCGAACAAACTCCATTTATTGCCAATGGAAACGCAAGGCTACATCTCTAAAGTGATGGGTCACAGGCAGAATTTTTCGTTATAATCTCTAGCTAACTAGCTGATTTTCGCATGTTTATGCGAAGGTCGGCTTTTTGTGTTTCTAATGGAATGCTTGAGTTATGCCCAGTTTTAGGCTTTAATGATGAAAGGAAATGAAATTGATTGTGCGCGGCAGCAAGAGCGTGAAAAGGGGAATCAGCAAAATATGCTTTATTTGGACTATGCGGCGACAACACCACTTTATGAAGAGGTTATTGATACGATTGCCGCAGTGATGAAGGAACATTATGGAAATCCATCCTCGATTCATCGATTAGGTTTACAAGCAGAGAAGCTGCTAAACAGCTCCAAAGAGGTGATTGCAGGAGCATTGGGTGTGCTGCCTGCTGAAATTATATGTACGTCCGGAGGGACGGAGAGTAATAATTTGGCGATTAAAGGTGCCGTTTACAGCTATCAAAATCGCGGAAAGCATCTCATTACTACGCAAATCGAGCACTCCTCCGTGAAGGAAGTTTTTCTCGAACTGGAGCGAGAAGGTTTTCGAGTTACTTATTTACCTGTAAATAGTAAGGGGAGTGTAGAGCTAGAAACCCTTCAAGCAGCAATAACAGAAGATACCATCCTTGTTAGCGTGATGTATGTCAATAATGAAGTAGGTACGATTCAGCCTATCCAAGAAATTGGCCGATGGTTAGCTCAATATCCAAAGGTGCTATTTCATGTTGATGCTGTTCAAGGCATTGCAAAGCTTCCTTTTCACCCTAAAGAATGGGGGGTTGACTTATGCAGCGCATCTGCTCATAAATTCAGAGGTCCAAAGGGAGTTGGGTTTCTATATCGCAGAGAGGGTGTGCAGCTTAAACCGCTGCTTGTTGGTGGCGGTCAAGAAAATGGTATTCGCTCCGGTACGGAGAATGTCCCGCTTATTGTAGGAATGGCCAAAGCGCTCCGGCTTTCCGTTGATAACCTTACAGCCAAAACAGAACATAAATATCGGTTAAGACGGATGATTGTGGATGGCATCACATCAATCCCTGAACTTACCCTTACGGGATCCGAACAGGATGAAGAGATGGCTCCCCATATTGTTCATTTTGCATTCGTGGGAATGAAGGCGGAGGTAGTCGTTCATGCACTTGAGCAGCGGCAAATATACATTTCTACGAAATCAGCCTGTGCCTCAGAGGAATCAGACCCAAGCACGGTAATGCTAGCGTTAGGCTGCAGTCGAGAAAGAGCTGTTAGCGGACTAAGAGTTAGCTTCTCTGACGAACATCAAGAAAAGGACGCGCAGCTATTCATTGCCGCATTGCGGGAGGTTGTGAAAGAACTCGCTCCTATGCTCAGCAAACCATCAGTCAGAAAGGGGACGAGAAGATGAAACCGGATTGTTTAATTTTGCGTTTTGGCGAATTGACGCTCAAAGGGAAAAATCGTAAGCGTTTTGAGAGAAGCGTCATGACTCAAATTTGCAAAGTTTTAGGCTCTTTTCCTGATTTAAGGTATATTCCCGAGTTTGGGCGCGTATATGTGGAGCTAGGGGGAGCAGCTTATGAGGAAGCTTCAGCAGCTTTGCAGCGCGTTTTTGGACTTGCGTCGTTTAGTCCTGCCTATCATGCTCCTATGGAGGTCGAAGCCATTCAAGAGATGGCGCTGCGTATGATGCAGGCACTGCCTAAACAACCAGCAACTTTTAAAGTGACCGTTCGCAGAGTGAATAAATCATTCCCATTTGATTCGCAGCGAATGAATTATTTGGTTGGAGGTTATGTGCTACAAGCATCACCGGGTCTCCAGGTGGATGTACATCATCCTGAGGTTGAGCTGCGGGTGGAGATTCGCGAAGAGCAAGTACTCATGTACGTAGAGGTTATTGAGGGGGCTGGAGGATTCCCGTCTGGAACGAGTGGAAAAGCGCTGCTGATGCTATCTGGGGGAATTGATAGTCCGGTTGCCGGTTGGTTAGCGATGCGTAAGGGGCTTTCCATCGAGGCTATTCACTTTCATAGTTATCCTTACACCAGCGAGCGTGCGAAGGATAAAGTGATTGAACTTGCACACCAACTATCTGCTTACACAGATTCCTTGAAGCTTCATTTGGTTCCATTTACGGAAGTACAGACATCTATCCACCGTGAGTATCAAGATAATTTATTAGTAACGCTTATTCGAAGAGCGATGTATCGCATTGCCGAACAGATTGCAGACCGAGAAGGTCTAAGCGCGTTAGTGACCGGTGAAAGCTTAGGTCAAGTGGCTAGTCAAACGCTGCCAAGCCTAAATGTCATAGGGCGCGTTGTAACGCTGCCGCTTTTACAGCCGCTCATGATGATGGACAAGCAAGAGATTATTCGAATAGCCGAATCGATAGGCACTTTCCCGATCTCGATTTTGCCTTATGAGGATTGCTGTTCCTTATTTCTTCCTCCATCTCCAAGTACTAATCCTAACCTGCGCATGGTTGAGAAACTCGAAATGAGCATGGACTTCTTACCTGAATTAATTGAGAAAGCTGTCTTGCAAACAGAAACCATTGAAATTGTTCATGGACAAATGAAGAAGGTGTCGGACTTAATATAGGGATCTTTGAGCGTAGCTCAAAGTCTCTCCACTTCTAGCATATTCGCCGCTAAGATCGCAGACATCGTCACCTGCTTGCCATGCATCTTGGGAGGTTGTAACGCATGATTGATGCGCTCATTTTGTTTTTGCAAATTATGTTGATCAATATTGTGCTTAGCGGTGATAATGCCGTCGTCATTGCATTGGCGAGCAAAAATTTGCCGCTTGCTCAGCGTAAGCTTGCGATATGGTGGGGTGCATTCGGGGCTATTGCATTGCGGTTGATTCTGACATTAGTTGCAGTAAGTCTGCTCGATATCCCATATATTCAAGCCGGGGGATCCATTCTGCTGTTTTGGATTGCAATTAAACTGCTTACGGATGATGACAGCCATGCTAATGTGAAAGAAGCTTCTACGCTTGGTAAAGCGATATGGACGATTGTTGTAGCGGATTTCGTTATGAGTTTGGATAATGTTCTTGCCATTGCGGCTAAAGGGAATGGGAATAACACAGTCATCATACTTGGTATTGGACTCAGTATCCCTATCATAATATGGGGAAGTACGTTAGTGATGGAACTGCTGCAGAAATTTCCTATTCTCGTATTTATGGGGGCCGGTATTCTCGGATATACAGCGGGGGAAATGTTCGTTAAAGATGAGAAAATGATTGATTGGCTGCTGCATGATTATGAATCGCTGCATGTATGGATCCCTATTGTGGCGGCTTCGCTCGTTATTATGATCGGCTTAACCTTCAAATGGGTGAAATTACTGCAATTAAAAGCAAGAAATGATTAGAGGATTTGGAGAAACCGCCTAGCTGAAGTTATCAGCGAAGCGGTTTTTTTTTAAGAGGATGTGTTGAGATTCTTAAGTCAAAATGATATCCGGTACAGTAACGAATATGTATGTTAATGCTGTGCCATCTGGACACCACGTCTAGCTTGCCAAAAGCACCATCCATAAATAAGGATGAATATGAGAATTAACACGGTCGAGTAACGGTACATCAGCGCATAACTCCCGCTTAGGTTAGCGAGTGCTCCCAGAACCATCGCTCCTAACCCAATGCCTAGATCATTGGCGGAGAAGAAGGTTCCATTGGCTGCACCGCGGCGATTCGGCGCGGCACGTGCAATGGTCCAAGCCTGCAGCGCTGGCTGCAAGGAACCGAAACCTATGCCATAGCATATCGCTGCTGCGGCCAAGCTAGCTTCAGAGTGAGCATAAGAAAGAAGCAGGAGTCCTGCAAGGGTAAAGAGAGCGCCGGGCAGGAGCACCCACTCGGGTCCTTTGCGATCAAACAGCATACCGGTTATAGGTCTAACAATTAGCACCATGGAGGCATTGCATAGGAAAAACCAACCGACGTTCGAAATGCCGGCTTCGTGTCCGAACAGCGTTATAAAAGTCACAATTCCTCCATAACAGATGGCCGTGAATAGCAATAAAACGGAGGGAAGTATCGCTGTTCTTTCCCATAAACGATCCATAAGCTTCGGCTTTTCTTCCGACTTTTCGAGAGGCAGCGGCTTGGTGTAGGTGATAAAAAGAGAACTAAACAAAGAAAGTAGTGCCAATAGGGTTGAGATTAATAGTACGCGGGGAAAACCATAGGTATGCATCAGCCAAAGGCCTGTAAGCGGTGCAGTTGCCATTGCGAATGTGTTGGACAACCCGTAGTAGCCCATACCTTCTCCGCGGCGCTCAGATGGAATAATGTCAGCTATAACAGTGCCTAAGGAAGTTGTGGACATCCCCCAACCGATCCCATGAACAAAACGGGCAGCAAGAATAAGTGTAACGGCTGCCATATAGGAGTATCCGGCAATGGTTAGCGCACAGATCGCGAGTCCAACCAAAAGCACATGTTTTCTTCCAAACGAATCAAGCGCTCGCCCGGCAAAAGGTCGGGTAAGCAGGGAAGAAATCGTGAAAATGCCAATGACAAGACCGACTTGAACATCATTTCCGCCTAATTGTGACACATGTGTCGGTATCGTTGGTATGAGCATTTGAAAGCTAAAGAAAAGCAGTAAGTTGGATAGAGATGTAATTAGAAAAGCTTTGGTCCAAAGCGGTTTTCTCTTCTTTTCATCTACAAATAACGGTTCCATGTTACCTCCCATATTGTCCATAAGCCAACCTGTTTGACAGAGGAAAAACGGGTTGCACGTGTAGTAGTATGTCCATGCTAAGGAATTTGAACGCAAGTACAACAGCTGCCGCGAATAGCATGAGCCGTTTGCCCGAAGCCGAACGGCGAGGTCGTAAATAGCGCCAAACACCCTAGCAATTTCTCGCCATGTACGATAAACTATTTGTTGAAGGGTGTCGAAGTTGATCCCTTATTGACAAGTGAATTAGGAGGGGATTTGAATGGCTAGAAATAGCTACTCCATTGGTATCCTATTAATTGGCCTGGCCGCCATATTGCTTCTTGGAAAATTAGGTTTTTTCCATGTTCTTCTTTCGTTCTTCTGGCCGCTAGTTTTACTCATTCCTGGGCTGCTGTTCCACGTATTCTTTTTTAACCGATCGCTGCCCGCAGGCGTTCTTGTCCCTGGAGGTATATTATCGACTTACGCAATCATGTTCTTTTACTGCAATATATTTGGGTGGAGTTCGATGAGCTATCTGTGGCCGGGATTCATTCTTGGTGTAGCTATCGGATTGTATGAGATGCACCTGTTCGATCGTGGAAGTGATCGCGGTGTTTTGATAGGTGCTATGGTGCTGGGAATTATTTCAGCTGTATTTTTCGGGTTAACTCTACTAATTCATTTAGGGATCTATGTAATCGCTTTGATCCTTGTCGTGGCTGGACTTGTCATGATGTTCCGCAAGCGAAATGTGTGGTAATTTCAAGCATTTGCTTGTAAAAGTTTTATGTAGAACGGCATTTACCTTGCATAATGTCGAGAAACTGCGTATAATAAGTATAAATGTCAAGCGTCGGCGCTTTCGTCCGACGCTTGTTTTATGAACAGAGACGAAAATTATAGGGTAGAGAGGGTTTGACATTCATGCACGCAAGAGACAAGATTCGCAACATTGCAATTATCGCACACGTTGACCACGGTAAAACAACACTCGTAGATAAATTACTTCAACAATCAGGTACATTCCGCGAGAACGAGGCTGTTCAAGAGAGAGCGATGGACTCCAACGATCTCGAGAGAGAACGCGGTATTACCATTCTTGCAAAAAATACAGCAATTAATTATAAAGACTACCTGATCAACATTGTGGATACACCTGGACATGCCGATTTCGGTGGTGAAGTAGAGCGTATCATGAAAATGGTAGACGGCGTTTTGCTGGTTGTTGATGCTTTCGAAGGCACAATGCCGCAAACGAAATTCGTTCTACGTAAGGCACTGGAAAGCAACCTTTCTCCGGTTGTTGTTGTTAACAAAATTGACCGTCCGAATGCGCGTCCTCAAGAAGTTGTCGACGAAGTTCTTGATCTTTTCATCGAACTAGGTGCTACGGATGAGCAGCTTGATTTCCACGTTGTATATGCTTCCGCATTGCAAGGTACTTCAAGTCTTGATCCTGAGAAGCAAGATGCCAACATGGAAGCTATCTATGAAACAGTCGTCAATCACATTCCGGCTCCAACGGAAGATGTTGATCAACCGCTGCAATTCCTTGTAACATTGATGGATTACAATGAGTACTTGGGTCGTATCGGCGTAGGCCGTGTGAACCGTGGTAAAATTCGTCAAGGCCAAACTGTTGCTGTTATGACACGTGAAGGCGGTCAGAAGCAAGCTAGAATCGAGAAACTTTTCGGTTTCACAGGCTTGAAACGTATTGAGATCGAAGAAGCAGCTGCAGGGGACATCATTGCCATTGCAGGGATCAAAGATATCAATATTGGTGAAACGGTAGCAGATCCTGCGAATCCGGAAGCATTGCCAGTCTTGAAAATTGATGAGCCAACGCTGCAAATGACATTTATCGTAAATAATTCACCATTCGCAGGACGCGAAGGGAAATGGGTAACTTCCCGTAAAATTCGCGAGCGTCTTTACAAAGAACTTGAAACAGACGTAAGTTTGCGCGTAGAAGATACTGATAGCCCAGACGCTTTCATCGTATCTGGCCGCGGTGAGCTTCACTTAGGTATTTTGATTGAAAATATGCGCCGTGAAGGCTTTGAATTGCAAGTTTCCAAACCAGAAGTTATCATTCGTCAAATTGACGGTCAAAAAATGGAGCCGATTGAGCGTTTAATCATCGACGTTCCTGAGGATAGCATGGGTTCCGTTATGGAGAGCTTAGGTTCCCGTAAAGCGGAGATGGTCAACATGATCAACAACGGCAGCGGTAACGTTCGTCTTGAGTTCTTAATCCCTGCACGTGGTTTGATCGGTTACAGAACGAACTTCTTAACGTTAACACGCGGCTACGGGATCATGAACCATGCTTTTGACAGCTATGGTCCATACCAAGGAGCTGGTGTTGGCGGACGTCATGAAGGCGTACTTGTTTCCAGCGAATCAGGCGTATCTACATTATACGGAATCCTCTCCGTTGAAGATCGCGGTATCTTGTTCGTTCATCCGCAAACAGAAGTTTACGAAGGTATGGTCGTTGGTGAGCATACGCGCGACAATGATATTATCGTTAACATCTGTAAGGAAAAAGCGGTAAACAACATCCGTTCCGCGAACAAAGAGGAAACTGTCAAAATGAAAACTCCTCGTTTGTTCTCGTTGGAGCAAGCACTTGAGTATTTGAATGATGATGAATATTGTGAAATCACACCAAAATCCGTTCGTATTCGCAAAAAGATTTTGAACAAAAGCGAACGCGAGCGTGCGGAAAAACACCGCAAAACAGCTGAAGCTAACGTTTAATTCACAAAGTGTTCTAAATATGGGAAATGTGGGCTACAATGCCGCATTTCCCTTTTCCACAGTAGAAAGTGTTCGTTTCGGTAATGCCGAAACATGCTTTCTACTTGGCGATAAAACCTACCTCTAAACGCGGTCGCTCATCCTTGAATGACTCCGATAGAGGTTTTCTCATTTATTTGTAATTTTGAGGGATAATGGTAAATGACTTTACTTTCGAACGAAATGGAGTGTATGTTTTGACTGCCTTGAACGAGTGGTTTGGAAATCACCTGTACATCACTTATCTATTAATCTTTATATTTATGTCTTATGTGTATAACAAAGTTTTCCGGACACGTAAATTACCGGTTCTCAAGACTGCTATCATATATGTGCTGCTGGCCATCGGATCGGTTATGCTGCTTGTTTTTCAAATTGTAGGACTTCCTATCGTGCTTTGCCTGACTGTTGCTATATCGTTAATGTTTCTTGTCCGTATTCGGTATTTCATCGAGAAAAGAAGCGGTAATAAACCAACTTAAAGCAAAAGCTTAGGAGGGTCGAATGACTCGATACTGGTTAACTCCGATTGCAGGCTATTCTCCTCTGGTGTTGGGGGCTGATCGCTTAGACTGCTCTCCGCTCACCAAATTGGAAGCTTTCCGTGAATTGGCGAATGGAAGACACCCCAGATTGCTATCTATGTTTAAAGCTAGTCTTCTGTTAAGCGACGATGAAGAGATCTGTGGCTCAGAGCTCGTAGAACTTGATTTATCGCTTTCTGAGACCGTTGTGTTTGAAGGTGACCCTTTTCATTTGTCGCATTGCGCAGAAGCCTTTCTAGATCGTCTCCTCAAGCGAGAGGAAGCAAGGGACCTTGTGTTATCGTTGGATGACAGCGCTTTAGATGCACAGCAAATTATTTGGAAAAACGAATGGCTTCGTTGGCTGGAGTTAGGCTGCGATGTTATTTTACTTAGAGAGGACGGGCGTTAAAATGAAACTGCAAGACGCCTTTTTTAATTGGCTGCAAATGCATATTGTAAGTCAAGCAAGGCCGGATGACGAAGCGGCCAAAGAGACGCTTGATTTTTTTGCGCTTATTTTGCGTGAAGATCATGGGGTCAGTCAAGTGAGTGTGGACGAATCGGATCGGATGAAAATTCACATCGCCTATGAACAAGAAGGTATCAAGAGTAATCAAAGTTTTGATCGCGAATCGGCAGAAAAGCTGCTTGATGATATTAATTCGAATCCGATTTACAATAATCAATAGACGTTCATGTTGGACGACATAACTTTTTTAAACCGACGTACACTAAAGTATATCTGGCTGAAAAAGGAGTGTTCGCATGAATTGAAAATAGATACATAAGGGTGGAACGCTTGCCACCCGCTATGCTATACTGTAAGTGTAAGGAGCGTTTTCAACCACCTAGTAGGAGGCGCAAACGATATGGCTGAACACAACACAGTTTTACCGAAGCAATGGATAGATCGCGCCCAAATGATGACCGAGCCTGAATATGAGAAAACTTGTGTGAGCCGAGTAACTGTGAATCCAGCCGGCCGAGTTTTTGATGCGATAAAAAAAGCCTAGATCTGCGTATGCAGTCAGGCTTTTTGTTATCTTCGGTAGATTACGGGTTCGGCATCTCCGCCGTATTCGTACCATTAGGTCCTGCATTGTTTGGCGTATTGCGAATATCACGCGGCAGCTGAGGCATAACACGGCCTATGATGTCTGCCATTTGCTCTGCGAATCCAGTAATTGGTCTTCCTGCTTGAACGTTATCCCGAATGTTGCGCAAACGTTGATCTAAGTCCAAATCTGCGGTAACTATGGCATTAACTCCGTATGGATCTTTCTTAAGCGCTTCAGCTACCGAATACTTGACGGTGCCGACTTTCGCTCGATCCAACTCTTTATTAATGTTGATGCCGACAACGGCGGTATTGCCGAAGACGACACAGTGCGCGCTTTCAACCTGAGGGATGCTGGTGGCTAGGTTTTCCAAACGTTCTGCAACAGCCTTCGAATCTTTTATCTCGAGCTTTTGTGGGGCGATTTGTTGAACTTTTACTTGGTTTTGATTCGGATCTTGAGAGGGGGCACCACTTTTCGGCGCTTGACTACAGCCAACCGCGAGGGTCAGAATTACTATAAATACGCACAATAGTCTCACTTGAATCGTTCCTTTCTTTCCTGAATCTCGCGTTTAGTTTGTCCAGCACAGCTAGGTTGTATGTAATCTAATATAACCAATGATCTAACGCCAAATCTGGGAGGGGACACACCAATGAAAAAAATTTACGTGTTGGATACCAATGTACTGCTTCAGGACCCTAATGCTTTATTCGCGTTCGAAGATAATGAAGTAGTCATACCCGCCGTGGTGTTGGAGGAAATCGATTCTAAGAAACGAAATGCGGACGAGATAGGCCGTAATGCGAGACATGTTTCGAGATTGTTGGATGGACTAAGAACCAAAGGCAACTTGTCCGATGGCATCACACTTGATCATGGCGGCAGCATTAAAGTGGAACTCAACCATCGCAGCTTTGCGAAGCTGCAGGATACATTTGCTGAATTAACGAATGATAACCGAATACTTGCGGTCGCGCTCAACTATCATTTGGAAGAGCAGGATAATGAATATCCAAGACCAGTCGTTATCGTGAGTAAAGATACATTAGTTCGTATTAAAGCAGATGTTCTCGGTATACCTGCACAGGATTATTTAACCGATCGCATTGTTGCTCAAACGGATATGTACACAGGATATATTACGTTATACGTACATCCTTCTATCATTGATGAATTTTATTCTTATCGATTCTTGACTGTGACATCGCTTAATTTGGGATATATGCTGCACCCTCACGAATTTGTCATTTTGCGGGATGAGCTAGGTTCTTCTAAATCAGCTTTATTGAAAGTGACGCCCGATGCCAAAAAGCTGGAGCCGCTCTTCATGAGTAACGATCCCATTTGGGGGATTGCCGCGCGTAACGCGCAGCAACGAATGGCTCTTGAGCTCCTGCTCAATGACGAAATCCCGCTCGTCACCCTGACTGGGAAAGCGGGAACAGGTAAGACGCTGCTCACGTTAGCTGCTGGCCTTATGAAAATTGAGGATGATCGTAAATATAAGAAATTGCTAATTGCTCGACCTGTTGTTCCTATGGGCAAGGATATTGGTTATCTGCCTGGTGAAAAAGATGAAAAGCTGCGTCCATGGATGCAGCCGATCTATGATAATTTGGAATATTTATTTGATACCAAAAAACCGGGAGACATTGAAAAAATACTAGCAGGTCTAGGTAGTATTCAAGTTGAAGCTCTGACGTACATTCGCGGACGCTCAATTCCTGGGCAATTCATCATTATTGATGAGGCGCAGAACTTATCCAAGCATGAAGTAAAGACGATTGTATCCCGTGTGGGAGAGGGCAGTAAAATTGTTCTTCTAGGTGATCCCGACCAAATCGACCATCCATATCTCGATGCCTCGAGTAATGGATTAACTTATGTGGTTGAACGTTTCAAGCAAGAAGGGATTAGCGGGCATATCACTCTGGAACGTGGTGAACGCTCGCATCTGGCGCAATTAGCAGCCGATCTGCTTTAAAAATTCGAAGAAGCCCACACCCCCGAGATAGGGATGTGGGCTTCTTTGTGTGTTCTAGGGCAGCAATTCGATTCGGCATCGATAAGCTTTGGCAATACCATGCATAAGTTCTTCAAGCTGCCGATCCACGATGTAGACAGTGTGATCCTGCGCCTGGTATTGAGCGAGGAGGTGCTCTTCGATCTGTAAGGCAGCTTGGTCGATTTCAGCTTGCGGGCTATCTGCCGTAAAGCGGAAGTGTACGACAAGCTTATCGTATAAATAATTATGCTCTGCGCGGCTTGTGAAGCCGTAATCGCTGAATAGATCTGTCAATTCAGCATCATCAGGCAGCAGCCGCAGCTGCATCAGATTCGTTTCAATATTGAAATGAGCCATAACATCAAGTGCGGCAAGCTGTTGTTCTTCATTGCTAACAATAAGCATTTCTTTGTCGCGATCAAATAATTCAACTTTACCTGCGAGAGCTTTAACGATTTGTGCGTAAAATCCAGGTATTTTTCCTTCTGGCAGATCCATCATCAGACCAATTTTCAGTTCCATTCATAGCCCTCACTTTACTTCGTTATCCTCTGCTACTTTACAGGGATAATTTAAGTTTTACAACTGCGATGCCATTCTTCGTCTCTACACTTACGACATCGAGATAATTAACTATTTTTTTGGGGATGAAACCAAGCTGGAATTCTTTCATAAAGTCTTCAATTGTGGTGTCAGGCAGTTGGAAGCCGTTGAATTCAAGTTTATCCACAACAAAGCGGACTTCATTCATGTCGGGAAGTTCCTTCAAGATAAACATTCCTTGCAATGCAATTTGTACATGATCTTTTTTACCTTTTGCAATGATCGACCCATCAGCAAATTCAAAATTCAAATTTTGCAAAAGTTCATTTTTTGAATGGAGATAAGCATTGAAATCCTTATCGCTAATCGTTATAACCGGATTTTTGATAGAAGATAAGTCCATAAATTTACTTTCTTTTGTTACATACTGTGGCAGCTCTCGGAAAGCCGATGATAAACTATTCAAGTACTCACGGAATAAAGGAATGCCTTCTTGTCTCCATTGGTCATTTAAGCTTTTAATTTGGGCTTCTATGACTTGTGCTTGTGTACTGACAGCTAGTTGTTTGTCTAGCTCTTCTTGAAGCTTTACGAGTCTCTCACGCTGTGTGAGGAATTTCTCTTTTGTTTTCTGCAGCTCGACGCGAGAAGAATCAAGTTCGGTTCGCAGGCTTGTCAATTTCTTAAATGATTCGGTGAAAGCTGATAAGGCGCGATGATCATTCGTAATAATCATTTGCAGATACTCGAACATTCGCAATGCATCCGTAAAGGAACTAACGGTAAACAGCAGCATCCAGATCGAATCTCGATCCCCTGTATAATAAGCTCTCAGCACTTTTCCGGCATGTTTTCGGGTGTTATCAACGTTGCTGTTCTGCTTAATGATATCTTGTTCATTTTGTTTGATTTGGGCAACGATGTTGGCATCTTGTTCATTTAATCGGCCTACTTCTTTGTCAATTTCGAAAATGGTCAGCCCTTTTTGGACGAGATCTTTGGATTCGTCTTGTGTTGGGGTCTTTTCTTCTGCTGAGATTGGTTGAAGTGGCAGTGTTATTTGAGTTAGCAATAGTATGGACAACATCATAGCTACGAATTTATATGTCATTGAACGAATTCTCCCCCTAAGAACAGATTATCATATTTCTATTAAATGAAGCACAAAAAAATACTTACCTCTGGGGAAGAGGTAAGTATTTGGCCTTACATCTATTTTTTTGACGGTGTAATTAATTTAAGGATTTCATCAAAGCTTTTAACGTTTTTCGGTATTTCTTTCGTTAATGGAGAAGCTTGATTGATAGCGTCGTAGGTTTGGTGAATGAGGATATGGTTATCCTGCACTTTGCCGTCCAATGTGATGGTGAAACTTACATCAATCGTTTGGTCGCGGATAAAACCAGTGTCATCAATGGCGACAACCATTTTACCCGGAGCTTTGAGCTGAATGAGATTTGCTTGATTTTTTTTGAATTGTTCGGCTTTATCAGCAGTAAGGAATCCATTGTTTTGTAACTGCCCAATAAACTCTGGAAGCTTTGTTTGCAGCAGCGTATTCAATTCTTTTTCATTTTTACTAGTAAGTTCAACGCTGATGGATTTGGCAGAAGATCCGTCTTTCAACTTAACCGGTTCTTTGGCTTCTTTATACCATTTTGGGTCAATCCCGCTAAATATTAGATTACCAAGTGTCGTTGACAATTGAGAAGTATTTTTCAAAGTATCTACCGTTAAGGGGCTTGAACTGTTCTGACTCATTTTTTGTAGATCGATTGCATAGTACTCGTCAGCTGTTTTATTTAATGCTGGCATATTAAAATACAATTTGCTATCTTTAATGAGAATTGGAATCTCAAAAGGGGATGTTGAGCCCTTAGGTGTAATTTTCAAGTCCGTCTGAAACTGGAGTGGATCCACATTGCTAATGCCCTTCCAATCGATTGTGCTTTCTCTGACCAAAGATAACAGCCCGTTCGACAAAGGGTTTGACGATTTCATCAATCCATCGCTTATAGCTAATGTTGTGCTCCCGTCGAAGATGTAAGATTTCATTTCCTTTTGTTTGTTTAGTGATTGTTCGAGTGCTTCTTTGACCTTCGTGTTGTCTGTACAAGCTGTCAACGATATAAGGCTGAACGCCGTTACCGCTGTTAAGGTAATCCACTTCTTTGACATGCTTTGCTGTCTCTCCTTCCATAAATCCTTCTTCATTATAATGGTTTCTCTATGTTTTGTCTTTAAGTAAAGAATTGGAGGGTTCTTCATTGAATCATCAGCTCGGACACCCAGGTGTTGTGACTGCCTTGAAAGAGGCAATTCAGTCAGCAGAATTTCAAGCCATCACGTTCAGAGACTATATGGAAATTTGTCTATATAGTGAGCCCTATGGATATTATCGAAATGAGAGAACAAAAATCGGTAAAAAAGGTGATTTCTACACAAGTTCCTCTATTGGTTCAGTAATGGGGGAAATGGTGGCCTCTTTTATTTGTACGCAGCTGCATAATGAAACTACGGATACAGAACCCGTTCATATCGTTGAATGGGGAGGGGGCAACGGGCGAATGGCCCTTCATATCATGGGTGAAATAAAGCGAACTGAACCCGCCATATATGCTCGGTTAACCTACACAATCATTGAATCTAGCGGTTATCATCGTGAGCAGCAGCGAATACTGCTTGAAGAACACGCCCAAGTTATTCAATTTGCAAGTGAAACAGAATGGTTGGCTCAGGCGCCGCAAGATCAGCTTTATGTTCTTGCGAATGAGCTGTTGGATGCTTTCCCAGTCCACCGAATTCGTTATAAAGATGTGCTTTTTCAAGAGTCCTATGTGAAATGGCAAGAGGAAGAACAAATTTTTCAAGAAATTTGGCTTCCTATCAGTTCCCAACATATATTAGACTTCCTAGAACGTTCCAAAGTTCAATGGCTGGATGGTCAAATAGGGGAGATCAATCTTGATGCTGAGAGTTGGGTCTCACGTGTAGCTGGACGGATCCGAAGCGGGAGCTGCATCATCATTGATTATGGCGATATAGAAGAAGAACTATTCGCTCCTCACCGTTATAGTGGAACATTCATGTGCTATCGCAATCACCAAGCTCAGGATGCCCCGTTCTTCCACCAGGGTGAACAGGATATGACATCGCATGTTAATTTTAGTTCATGCCAATTAGCTGCAAGTCAGAATGGCTTCACACACTGCAAGCTCCAGACGCAACGGGAGTTTCTGGTTGAGCAAGGGATTTTACAAAGGCTTCAAAACCACTATGATCCGAACCCATTCAGTGAAGTGTCTAAGCGGAACCGCTCAATTCGGCAATTGCTGCTAAGTGATCAAATGAGTGAGCTATTTAAAGTATTTATCGCAAGCAAGCATACTCTTCTCAATGAAAAAAAGGTGAGCCGCTGAGTAACAGTCGGTTCACCTTTTTGCTTGTTGTTATTGTTGTGGGGTTTAGACAGACATTTTGAAAAATGACCAATACGTAAATCCGCTGAAGGAAATAATCATATATCCCCAGAACAACAATATGTAAGTTCGTTCTGACAAGCGCATATAGCCTAGAATGACGAATACGGCAGTTTGAAAAAAGAAAAT
Source organism: Paenibacillus andongensis (assembly GCF_025369935.1). Lineage (NCBI taxonomy): Bacteria > Bacillati > Bacillota > Bacilli > Caryophanales > Paenibacillaceae > Paenibacillus > Paenibacillus andongensis. The sequence continues at coordinate 3,234,857 of NZ_CP104467.1, forward strand.
CAGAGACATAGGTATCATATCGCCAGCTAAGCTCATCAGTGCGATAACAAGTGTCCAAAAACCTAGAACCCGAAACATGCGATCCATTCTCGTAACATCCCCCTCTCATACCACGTTGCACTTTAACTACAACACATTATACCGTTTGAAATGAACGGTGTAAACCGTCAAACGGTGACGAAATTGAAAACATTTCATCAGATAGGTGTAGTATGTCTTTTTATCAAGATCCCATGTATGAGTGATAAAAAATTTGGCAATACCATTTAGTATCAAATAGATTCTATGAACTCTAGTACGGGCATAGAAATAATAATAATGGCACGAATCAATTTATCCCTGCTCTCTACGAATTGATTCTTTATTATGATGCATCCCCAATAGGTGAGACTTTGAACTACGCCAAAGATCCCACAGAGGAGAGACTTTGCCTACACCAAAGATCCCACAAAGGAGAGACTTTGCCTACACCAAAGATCCCACAAAGGAGAGACTTTGCCTACACCAAAGATCCCTATATTATGTTAGGAGGTTCGACCATATGTCAGCAATTAGACAAGATGCTTGGAGCGATGAAGACGACTTAATCTTAGCGGAAGTGACACTGCGTCACATACGAGAGGGAAGTACACAATTATCTGCATTCGAAGAAGTTGGAGAACGCATTGGGCGTACTGCAGCAGCATGTGGATTCCGTTGGAACAGTTTTGTAAGGAAAAAATATGAAGCGGCTATACAGATAGCCAAAGCGCAGCGTCAAAAAAGAACGCAGCTCAAAAAGCATGCAGCCGTCTCGATTTCCGGTTCTTCTTCCATTGGACTTCTTGATGGACCTGAGTTATCATCGGGCAAAGTAGAGACATTCACGGAAGAAACATTATCGATCGATGCTGTAATCCGTTTTTTGAGACAATGGAGAAATACATACCAAGATATGAATCGTCATATTAAAAATTTAGAAAAAGAACTGCAAGACAAAGAGGACGAACTAGATAGACTTGGCAGAGAAAACAACAAGTTGAATAAGCAGGTTAATGAAGTAGAGACGGATTATCGTGTTGTGAATGATGATTATAAAGCATTGATTCAAATTATGGATCGTGCTAGGAAAATGGCCTTCCTTGTTGAAGAAGAGGAAGAAGAGAAGCCGCGGTTCAAAATGGATGCAAACGGTAACCTGGAAAGAGTAGATTGAGTTGCCCTCCATCCTTACATATAGAAGCTTCAGAACAAGGAGAGCCCTTGGACTGGGGCTTTTTTGTTGTATAATGGGGATTACAAGAAAAGGGGGGAAATGAGATGCACATTCTGATTGTTGGTGCAGGCTCTTTAGGGCTTCTATTCGCTGCGAAGTTGTCTGCTGTTTGTGAACATATGACAGTTCTTGCAAGATCAAGAGAACAAGCAGATGCGCTAGCTCAGAAGGGGATTGAGTTGGTTGGAACTGCAGAGTCAATTAGGACTACTCGTAGTGGAGTCATAGATTTTCGCTACTATATAGAAGAAGCGGAAACGGCTAATTCAACTTTACATCATTTTGATTACATATTTCTCATGGTCAAACAGCCTGCTATTTCACAAGAACTAATAAACAATCTGAAGTCTCAAATGTCTGAAGACACCTATGTAATAAGTTTCCAGAACGGAATAGGGCACGAAATGAGGTTAGGTGAAGAGCTTGGGCGGGAAAGCTTGCTGCTTGCTGTAACGACGGAAGGGGCTAGACGAGAGAGCTTAACGGCCGTTACGCACACAGGACATGGCGTCAGTTATATAGGAAAAACAGAAGATTCAGACCATACTGTAAATTCAACACATATTTTGTTAGTTGAGATGCTTGAGAAGGCAGGATTTCATACAATGATGTCGAAGAACATCAATGTAAGGATTTGGAGCAAGTTGACGATAAATGCAGTAATTAATCCGCTTACGGCAATTTTACGTGTGAAAAACGGAGATCTGCTGCTCTCACCTTGGACGCGCAAACTCATGAATAACCTTTATCAAGAAGCTCGTTTGGTGGCTACGGCCAAGGGGGTTTTACTACCTGATGAGCTATGGGACACGCTGCTTAGCGTCTGCGAAGCCACAAGCCAAAATCATTCATCTATGCTTCAGGATATTGAACAGTCCCGACGTACGGAGATCGATCATATTAACGGAAGTCTAGTGAAAATGGCAATAGAATTAAATCTTGAGATTCCGACTCACCAAACCGTTTACCAATTAGTGAAAGCCCTTGAATAAGTAGGTGATTCTTAATGATGAATGTACTAGCCAGTTGGATATCCACGATATATGCAGCCTTAGCAGTGGCGCCGTTTATTACGTTTATCCTTTTGTGGTTTCTAGTTTTTGTTTTTCTTAGAGATAAGAAAATGACAACAAGACTTACCATGGATGTGACGACGTTATTTCTGCTAGGCTCTGTTTCTTTGATGTGGAATCAACTTTTTCATACGAATTTTGGTTTCTGGCTAATTGCGCTCGTGCTGCTCATCGCTTTTGGAATCATTGGTGGTTATCAGACGCATTTGAAAGGGAAAACAGAATTATTAAAGGTTAGCAGAGTAGTATGGAGACTTAGTTTTCTGGGTCTATCAGCACTTTATATCTTGCTATTTTTCCTGCATATAGGGAGAAATTATATATTTTCGACCTAATCAAGACAAGTTTGTGGAAATATTGTGAATAAATCAATTTTTAGCATGTGTTTGTAATATTTATTTAAGAATTGTAGAAAATAACAATGAAATCCGTCTAGATTTTATTGACCGATGGTTGTATAATTAGAAACCGTAAAGGACATTCTTCTTCATATTATTTTAACAAAGGTGAATTAAAATATTATCGAAGTGAATGGAAATTAAAATTAGCTCTGGACAAAGCATAGTTATATGTTATAATTCCTTGCGTAGACTCTAGTAAATTTTTTTACCAGAGGTTCAAGTCAGATATGCTGACATGTGTGAAGCGGTTTCATTTGTTCTTGGGTTGAAGGTGTAAGGTTTATGTTAGTAAAACTATCAAAACACCTAACCATAGATGTTTAGATACATATTTTAAAGGAGGAGTTAATATGAAAGCGACGAAATGGGTTTCTACAGCAGTAGCATTAACGCTTATGGGTAGTGTGGCAATTGGTTGTGCCAAAAAAGAGGAACCATCTGCATCACCGACTGGCGATACTAAAGGTACGGCAGCTCCTGCGGCATCTAACAAACCGCAAGAAATTAAAATTAACTTTACTGCAGAGCCGCCTGTTATGGATAGCTCCAAAGCAACAGCTAATGCTGCTTTCACATTCATTAGCGCATTTAATGAAGGTCTTTATCGTACTGACAAAGACGGCAAAGCGACTCCTGGTCTTGCAAAAGATTTCCCTAAAATTTCAGCTGATGGTCTAACTTACACGATCGACATTCGCGACAATGCGAACTGGTCAGATGGTCAACCAGTAAAAGCTCAAGACTTTGTTTATTCTTTCAAACGTACATTGGATCCAGCAACAAAAGGGCAATATAGCTTCGTAGTAGCTTGGATTAAAGGTGGAGAAGCTGTAACGAAAGCAAAAACACCTGAAGATGTTAAAAAAGCTCAAGATGCACTTGGCGTAAAAGCAATTAGCGACAAACAACTTGAAATTAAACTTGAGAAACCAGTTACCTTCTTTACACAAATGCTTGCGTTCGGAACTTTCTTGCCACAAAGAGAAGATTTCGTTACAAAAGCTGGCGATAAATATGGAGCAGAAGCTGATAAAGTTATTGGTGCAGGTCCATTTATTTTAAGCAAATGGGATCATGGCCAAACACTTGAACTTGTTAAAAACGAAAAATATTGGGATGCAGCTAACGTTAAGCTTACGAAAGCAACTATCAATATCGTAAAAGATACAAATACAGGACTTAACTTGTACGAAACAGATGCAGCTGATTTGGCTGAAATCAATCGCGATCAACTTAAACTATATGCAGGTAAACCAGACAACTTGCCTAAACCTGAGTTGACTAACTCTTACCTGATGTTCCAAACGAAAAAAGTTCCTGCCCTGGCTAACAAGAAAATCCGTCAAGCTCTAGGTATGGCAATCGATCGCCAAGCGTATGTAGATACTGTTCTTGCTAACGGATCTGTGGCTTCTACAGGTTTAGTACCTGGTGGTACTTCGGATGGTGCAGGCGGGGATTTCCGTAAATCCGCTGGCGAAACACAACCTAAATTCGATGCTGCTAAAGCAAAACAATTGCTTGCTGAAGGTTTGAAAGAAGCTGGTTTAACAGCTCTTCCAAAAATGAAAGTGAACGCGGACGATACAGAAACTGCGAAAAAATCACTTGAGTTCATTCTTGCACAATGGAAACAAAACCTTGGATACGAAGCAGAAGCGAACCCAGTTCCGCATGCATTGCGTATCGAGTTGTCCTCCAAACATGACTTCGAAATCGTTCTATCCCTATGGGGCGCGGATTACAACGATCCAATGACATTCTTGGATATGTGGGTAACTGGTGGAGAGTTTGATGAAGGTGACTACAGCAACCCGCAATATGATACGCTTGTTAAGCAAGCTCAAACGGAAATTGATCCTTCCAAACGTGCGAAAGCAATGATTGAAGCTGAGAAAATCCTGATGGATGATCAAGGTGTAGCGCCGCTGTACTTCCGTACTCGTGCTTACTTGAAAAAGCCATCAGTTAACGGTTTGATTCTTCCATCATTTGGTCAAGAATGGGAACTGAAATGGACTTCGATTAAGTAATCCAAAGTTTCTTAAAGTGTTACAAGAAGGGGCCGTTCGCACCTCGTGGGAGCGGCCCCTTCTAAATTTCTCAGCTGTTCATTTTAATAAAGGAGGAGCATTATGGTTAAGTTCATTCTTCGCCGTTTCTTATATGCGCTTATTACGTTATGGCTTATTGCATCATTCACATTCGTATTGATGAAAAACTTACCAGGTAATCCACTGGGAGAAGGCGCCGAAAAGATTCCTAAGGCTACGAAAGAGATGCTGATGAAGCAATACGGTTTAGATAAGCCACTATGGGAACAATATTTGACATTCATGAACAACATCATCCATGGCGATCTAGGAGCTTCCTTTCAATTCCCTGCTCACAAAGTTACTGATATTATCAAACAAGCATTTCCTTCTTCACTAGAACTCGGGTTGATCTCTATCGCTATTGCTATTATTGCTGGTCTTACACTAGGAATTATTGCGGCGCTCAAGCATAATAAAGCAGGCGATTACACCGCTATGTTTATCGCGATTTTGGGTGTTTCCATCCCATCATTTGTTCTAGGTCCATTGCTTTCGTACTATATTGGCGTTAAATGGGGGATTCTTCCGGCAGGTTTGTGGAAAGGGCCAAGCTATCGCATATTGCCAGCGATTTCTCTTTCATTTGGAACCATAGCCATTTTGGCTCGCTTGATGCGTACTTCGATGCTGGACGTTCTAAATCAAGATTACATTAAAACGGCTAAATCCAAAGGTTTGTCCAACTTTACGGTTGTTGTGAAACATACGATTCGAAATGCGATTTTACCAGTTATCACGATTATCGGCCCAATATTTGTAAACGTTATTACAGGTACTCTTGTTGTTGAACAAATTTTCTCAGTGCCAGGCTTAGGTAAACACTTCGTTTCATCGGTTTATTCCAACGATTACACTATGATTTCTGGATTAACGATTTTCTATTCTGCCATTCTCATTTTGGTTATCTTTATCACAGACATCGTGTATGGTTTTGTAGACCCTAGAATTCGTCTTGGGAAAGGCGGGAAATAATACATGCAAACTCCGAAAAACGCAACAGAGAATAGCTACAAGTTTGCTCCCGTTGCAAAAGAAACATTGACTGGCGAAAGGATTGTAAGACCTTCGCTCAATTATTGGCAGGACGCTTGGAGACGACTTAAGAAAAATAGACTGGCTATGGCTGGCTTAATTATATTGGTTGCTTTAATCGTACTCGCGATTATCGTGCCTTTTGTTTCAAGCTACGATTATCAGACGCAGGATCTTAAAATAAAGAACGTGTCCCCTAACGCCCAGCACTGGTTCGGTACAGACGACTTCGGTCGCGATCTTTGGACCCGTGTATGGTGGGGAACCCGTATCTCATTGTTTATCGGGATTGTTGCCGCGCTGATTGACTTGGTTATCGGTGTTATCTATGGTGGTATTTCCGCTTACTACGGCGGGAAAGTCGATGAAGTCATGCAGCGTGCGATTGAAATCGTTTATGCGATTCCTTTCTTGCTGATCGCGATTCTGCTCATTATGGTTATCGGTTCCGGTATTTCTTCTATTATTTTGGCCATGGCAATAACGGGCTGGGTTCCTATGGCACGCTTGGTGCGCGGTCAAATGCTAACGCTGAAAGAGCAAGAGTTCGTGCTTGCATCCCGTACACTTGGTGCATCGCCAATGAGAATTATTATGCGCAGCTTGATTCCTAATGCCTTAGGTATCATCATCGTGCAAATTACCTTTGTTGTTCCAGCCGCTATCTTTACTGAAGCGTTCCTTAGCTTCATTGGTCTAGGTGTTAAACCGCCGCTCGCATCGCTGGGTAACTTGCTTTCTGACGGCGCCAACTATATTCGGTTATATCCGCATCGCCTTATTTTCCCGACTATTATTTTCAGCTTGATTCTATTAAGCTTCAATTTACTCGGCGACGGGCTTCGTGATGCGCTTGATCCAAAAATGCGCAAGTAAGAAGGGGTGAATAATGATGAGCACCAATAACAATTTACTTGAAGTAAAAGATTTGAAAGTTTCTTTCCGGACATATGCAGGGGAAGTTCAAGCTGTTCGCGGCGTATCTTTTTCTTTGAAAAAAGGTGAAGTGTTGGCGATTGTAGGTGAATCCGGCTGCGGTAAGTCCGTTACGGCACAAACGCTCATGCGTTTAATTCCTACTCCGCCTAGCTATATAAAAAGCGGTTCTATCATGTTTGACGGGAAATTGGATATTACCAAGCTTTCGAACAAGCAAATGGAGAAAATTCGCGGATCCGAAATGGGGATGATTTTCCAGGATCCGATGACTTCTTTGAATCCGACGATGAAAGTCGGCGATCAAATTACTGAAGGTTTGATCAAGCATGAAGGTTTGAGTAAAAAAGCTGCAACTGAGAAAGCGATTGAAATTCTCAAGCTTGTAGGCATTAACTCCCCAGAGGGCCGTATTCATCAGTATCCACATGAGCTCTCCGGTGGTATGCGTCAACGTGTTATGATTGCTATCGCACTTGCGTGTTCACCAAAACTGCTTATCGCAGATGAGCCAACAACAGCTCTAGACGTAACGATTCAAGCTCAGATTATTGATTTGATGAAGACGATATCTGAAAAAACGGACTCATCCATTATCTTAATTACTCACGATCTCGGTGTCGTTGCAGATATGGCTCAACGTGTTGTCGTTATGTACGCTGGGAAAATTATTGAGCAAGGTACAGTAGATGAAATTTTCTATGAGCCGCAGCATCCGTATACATGGGGCTTGCTTCGTTCAGTGCCGCGTTTGGATACGAATAGTAATGAGGAGTTAGTACCAATTCCGGGAACGCCACCAGATCTATTCGCACCTCCAAAAGGGTGTGCTTTTGCAGCAAGATGTCCATATGCGATGAATCATTGTTTGGAAGAAGATCCAGAGCATACGTCGCTTTCTGAGACGCACAGTGCTGCTTGCTGGTTGCTGCACCCTGATGCACCGAAGGTTGAACGTCCTGTAGGAGTGGGAGGTCATCAACATGTCTAAGTCTAATCAACCTATCTTACAAATTCGTAATATGAAGAAGCATTTTAACCTTGGCAACGGTAAAATTTTGAAAGCTGTTGACAATTTCTCTATAGAAATTAAACGCGGTGAAACATTTGGTCTCGTAGGGGAATCCGGATGTGGGAAGTCGACTGCGGGTAGAACGATTATCAAGCTTTATGATGCAACGGAAGGCGAAGTTATTTTCGACGGTGAAGATGTTCATAAATTGAAGGGTAAGAAGTTGAAAGACTTTAATCGGAATATGCAAATGGTATTCCAAGATCCTTACGCTTCTTTGAACCCTCGTATGACAGTTGGAAATATCATTGCTGAAGGTATTGATATTCATGGTTTGTACAAAGGCGCTAAACGCAAAGAGCGCGTAATGGAATTGCTTCGCGCCGTTGGTTTGAACGATGAGCATGCCAACCGTTTCCCGCATGAGTTTTCCGGCGGTCAGCGTCAACGTATCGGGATTGCCCGTGCGCTTGCGATTGAGCCGAAATTCATTATTGCGGATGAGCCGATCTCTGCATTGGACGTTTCCGTACAGGCTCAGGTTGTAAACCTGTTCAAAAGATTACAGAAGGAAATGGGCTTAACTTACCTATTTATTGCGCATGACTTGGCGATGGTTAAGCATATTTCTGATCGTATCGGCGTTATGTACCTTGGTAACCTTGTGGAGGTAACGACGTCTGACGCACTCTACGCGAAGCCGCTTCATCCTTACACACAATCACTGCTATCGGCGATTCCGATCCCAGATCCGGAAATTGAGCGTACACGTGAGCGCATCATTCTACAAGGTGATGTACCAAGTCCGCTTAATCCGCCTAGTGGATGTCCGTTCCGTACGCGTTGTCCGCAAGCAATGCCGCAGTGTGCGGAATCGATGCCGACATCCAAAGAAGTGGAACCCAATCACTTCGTAGCTTGTCATTTGTATTAAGATTATCCAGCCGTCCCTTCAGGGACGGCTTTTTCATGTCCAATTGTAATTATTAAAAATACAGTTTTGACGATTGCTGACCTTACGTGTACAATCAAAGAATAGTCGTTTTATTTGGTATGAAGAGGAGACACTAGTCGCGTATGCAAATGGAAACTTTTCATTGGAAGAAAAATCAGAAGTTAGCGGAAGATTACATAGCTCAAACGGATAATGCTAAGGCTTTATATCCTTACCATTTCGGAAACTTGGAAGACTGGCAATCCAGAGCGCAATGGTTGGATGAACCAAAGACTTCTCCTCAAGTTGATCGAGGACGCTTGGTGCAAGTTTTACAGAAATATAATGAGAAAATTGGGAATGCACAGGCTGCATTTGACCAAATCTCGAAATTGGCTGATAAGAATACACTTGCTATTGTTGGTGGCCAACAAGCCGGATTATTCGGCGGTTCACTGCTAGTATTGTACAAAGCCATTACCATTGTTCAATTGGCTCGTGAATGGAGTGGTAAATTACAACGGCCCGTTGTGCCGATCTTTTGGATCGCTGGTGAGGATCATGATTTCGATGAAGTGAACCATACGTTTACGCTATCAAATGCCCAGCAAATTGAGAAAATCAAGGTTGATCATCCGACAGGGCGGCGCACATCCGTTAGCAGACTGCCTATTGAACCTGATGCATGGAAAGAGGCCTTGACCGCGTTGGATCAATCTCTGATGGATACAGAGTTTAAAGCTTCGCTAATCGCTAAGCTGGAGGGTACAATAGAGGATGGGGCGACATTATCGGATGCTTTTGCTCGCTGGATGGCTATCCTCTTTGGAGAATACGGTCTTGTCCTTATAGACTCCGATGAACCTTCCCTGCGAGCTTTGGAAGCGCCTATGTTTGAGAAGCTGATCCTACAGAATGAAGCATTCTCAGGATCGTTGCAGAAGAGTCAGGATGCTGCTCAGCAAGCAGGATATGAGAGTCAAGCTGAAATAAGCAAAGATGGAGCTAATTTATTTGTATTTGCAGATGGACAGCGGCTGCTGCTGCATCGTGAAGGAGAACGATTTACAGATAAGAAGAAGGAAAATAGTTATACGAGACAGCAGCTTCAAGATCTAGCATTAACAACACCCGAAAATTTAAGTAATAACGTGATGTCACGGCCTCTTATGCAAGAATTTCTATTTCCTGTGCTCGCTACTGTGTTAGGACCAGGGGAGATTGCTTATTGGTCGCTGACGAAGCATGCTTTTGAACTGTTTGGCATGAAAATGCCGATCATAGCTCCGCGCATGGAATTTACTTTGATCGAGGGGACAGTTCTGAAGCAAATGAACAAATACGGTTTTACATTTGAGGATGTTCTTGAGCGCTTTGAGCACAAGAAGCAAGAATGGCTGGATGCGCAAGATACCTTGCAATTGAATGAGCGCTTCGAAGCCGTAAAATCCGATTTCAGTGTGAACTACGCTCCGCTTGTGGAATCTCTTGCCGCGATCAACCCCGGGGTTAAAAAGCTTGGAGAAACGAATTTAGCGAAAATTCTGGAGCAAATCGATTTTTTACGTAATAAAGCAGGAGAAGCCTATAAGACACAATTCGATGCGGCGTTGCGACAATTAGAACGCATAAGACTAACGATATTACCGTTCGCCAAGCCTCAAGAAAGAGTGTATAATGGGTGTGCTTATATGAATCGGTATGGGAATGAATGGCTTCGAGATTTAGTTGAGACGCCCATTCCTGTGGATGGTTTGCATCGTATTTATTATTTATAGGAGGAAATGAACATGACAACTGTAGAAAAGAGTATTGTGGCTGATATAACACTAGCACCTGAAGGTCATTTGAAAATTGATTGGGTCCAGGCGCATATGCCTGTTTTGAATCGTATTCGTGAGCAATTTGAAAAAGAGCAGCCTTTTAAAGGATTGAAAGTGGCGATTTCCTTGCATTTAGAAGCGAAAACAGCCTATTTAGCCAAAGTAGTAAAAGCCGGTGGAGCTGAAGTAACGATTACGGGCAGCAATCCGCTATCTACGCAAGATGACGTTTGTGCGGCGCTTGTTGAAGATGGGATTACCGTTTTTGCGAAATACAATCCGAGTCCGGAAGAATACAAAGAGCTATTAATTAAAGCACTCGAAACGAAGCCTGACCTGATCATTGATGATGGCGGCGATTTGGTTTCTATCCTGCATTCCGAACGTAAAGATTTGGCTGTACAAGTTCGCGGCGGAGCTGAAGAAACAACAACAGGTATTCTTCGTTTGAAAGCGATGGAGAAAGAAGGCAAGCTTGAATTCCCGATGGTTGCAGTTAATGATGCTTTCTGTAAATACTTGTTCGACAATCGTTATGGAACGGGTCAATCTGTTTGGGATGGCATCAACCGTACAACCAACTTGGTTGTAGCAGGTAAAACGGTTGTTGTTGTCGGTTATGGCTGGTGTGGTAAAGGTGTGGCTATGCGTGCTAAAGGTTTGGGCGCGAATGTCATTGTAACAGAAATTGATGCCATTAAAGGTGTTGAAGCCTACATGGATGGCTTCACTGTAATGCCAATGCTGGAAGCAGCCAAACTGGGTGATTTCTTCGTGACAGTTACGGGTAATCGTGACGTGATTCGTGGAGAGCACTACAAAGTAATGAAAGATGGTGCGATTCTTTCGAATGCTGGCCACTTTGATGTTGAAGTAAACAAACCGGAACTTGAAGCAATGTCTTCTTCAAAGCGTACAGTAAGACGCAATATTGAAGAGTACCAACTAACAGACGGTCGCAAAGTATACATACTTGCTGAGGGACGTTTGGTTAACCTAGCTGCTGGCGATGGTCATCCGGCTGAAATTATGGATATGACATTTGCGCTGCAAGCTATGTCCCTGAAATATGTAAATGATGAGTACAAGAAATTAGGCAAAACCGTTGTCAATGTACCTTATGTGCTGGATGAGCAAGTTGCCAGGTTCAAATTGGAATCCCTGGGAACTAGCATCGACTCATTGACAGAAGAGCAGAAGATGTATCTGGACAGCTGGGCGGAGCATTAAGAGGTAGGGGAACTTTAAGGTTTCTTGTTGAGCATGCAAGAGCTTTGAGAACATAGTTTTGAAGAGCTTGGAGAGAATTCAGAACTTTTAGAACCTTTCAGACCACTATTTGGGTGGGTTGGAAGGTTCTTTGTTTTGTATAGGAAATTATGCATGATACGGATCTGTGGATAAGTGTTTAGAATGGAAATGGGAGAGAGGAAGAAGATGGGTGAGCCAAAGTCGTAAAAAAAAGGCATGGTCAAGAAAATCTTGAAAGATCACTTTCATGGGTTTTGGCAAATGCATGCAGAATCCTTTCCAGAGGTTGTTCGTAAAAATATAAAAAAATATATTTTTTGGGTTGGCGGGAGCTTTAAACGAGAAGGAGTGACTGTGGTTGTGGTAAACCTGCAATTGTACATGCTTTTTTCTTTTGAACAGCCCCTGTTCATAAATTCCTGCAATTGCGCAGGCTTTTTCGGTCTTTTTATAATATCAGGATGGAAAATCAAAAAATTCCTGCGTTTTAGCAGGCTTTTCCTCTTTTAAACGATTTCAGCAAAAATATCTGCACTTTTGCAGTAATTGTGGCCTTGAATAATAGTTCCTCTTCGTACGATCCGCGCTTATTCAGAATGGACGCGAAGGATGGTCTTGCTGAGAAGTCGATTTTCGGCTTCTCAGACTCTGCCGAAGAGCCTTGGCTTGCAAAGCTTCCACTGAAAGCGCGATTTACGCTCTTAATTGTTTCGCAATGATTGCGGAACAATGCTTTGGCTAGGTTAAGGCTTATTTTATCAGCGATTATTTGTTTAAGTTACTCTCTGATTTGCAACCTTTCGAACACGACCCCCGTTTATAGGGTGTATAACCTATATTTGGTAGCGAGGGGTTGGCAAGATGGGGGTCTTAAAAGTCAAAGAAAACGATAGGTTCATGCACAGCAGTGTTGATGCTAACAAAACGAAAAGATTTGGTCGTATGCTTTCACTCCTGTTAGCAACATGTTTATTAGTAATTAGTCTACTTTCAGGCTGTAGTTCATCAAAAAATGACTCGTCAGCGGCTTCATCAAAAGACATGAATATGGCAGCGACGAGTGACGCCGTAAAGCCAGAATCTGCACATGACTCTAAGTCCGCAGCACCTGCTGCTGCAGCTGGAGGAAAAGCGGCAGAGCAAGCGCCTACGGAAGTGAAAAATGCACCGATCACGGTCATGCCAGCAACGGGAAACGATGAAGCAGCTGGATTTAATCGCAAGTTAATCTACCGAGCTAACTTGGTTATGCCAGTAGAGGACTACAGCAAAGCTCAGACAGCCCTCCGGGATCTAGTAGCGCTTAGTGGGGCATACATTCTGCAGTTTTCGGAAAATGCGAATACGGGGGAGCGTGGGGGGACATATACAATCAAAGTCGCAGCAAATGGGTTTGTGTCCTTGCTAGATGGCTTAGAGAAGATGAGTCCATCGCTCCAAAGGAATGTACAAGGGCAGGATGTCACAGAGGAGTATGTGGATCTTAATTCACGCCTCAAAGCCAAACAAATGGTTGAAACCCGACTATTGGGCTTTATGGAGAAGGCTTCAAAAACAGATGAGCTGCTCGCTTTCTCAAACGAGTTGTCCAAGGTACAGGAAGCGATTGAACAGATAAAGGGCCGGATTAGGTATTTGGATCAAAATGTCTCATTCTCGACGATTGAGCTTCGTATGTACCAGCAAACGGGTAATAAGCCGCTGCTATCTGATCCTAATCAGTTAACACTAATGGAACGTATTCAAAAAGCATGGAATTCTAGCCTAAATGTACTAGTTGCCGTCATGCAAGGTATTCTCGTTTTCCTTGCAGCTGCATTTCCGATTCTCGTCATTGGCCTGCTGATCGGTATACCGATCTGGGTATTCAGACGCAAAAGAAATAGACAACTGCAAGAGATGCGATTTCAACTCAAAGAACAAAATGCTTCTTTAAACGCACTTGAAGATGAGAAACAAGGAACAAAAGACGCAGAATAGACCTAAAATTGAAAATAATTTTGAAAATCCTGCTCTCGTAGCAGGATTTCTTTTATTTTTAGCGAATATTGATTCAAATGTGGTGGAAAGTGGTACAAAGTGGAGGGAAAGGGGGCGCCATGCTATGTTCATGGGTGAATATCAACATAGCATCGACGAGAAGGGCCGAATGATCATCCCGGCCAAGTTTCGCGAAGCCCTCGGCGACTCATTTGTCATCACCCGCGGTCTGGATCAGTGCTTATTCGTTTATCCGCAATCGGAGTGGGCGATACTCGAGCAGAAGCTCAAAGCACTGCCGTTAATGAAATCAGATGCGCGTGCCTTCACCCGGTTCTTCTTCTCCGGTGCAACGGAGTGTGACCTCGATAAACAAGGTAGAGCGAACATTCCAGGTAACCTAGTTGACCATGCCAAGCTTGAAAAGGATTGTGTGGTTATCGGTGTTTCCAACCGAGTTGAGATTTGGAGCAAGCAAATTTGGGAAAGCTATGCCAATGAATCCGAACAGTCATTCAATGAAATAGCTGAGAAACTCGTCGATTTTAATTTTGATTTATAGAGGCTTACGAAGATAGTTTTGCTAAGGCAAAACTTAGCTAATGCTTACGTAGAAAGCTTTGCTAAAGCAAAGCTCTTAGGAGGACACCAAGTGTTTCATCATGTGACGGTACTAAAGGAAGAATCTGTTGAAGGTTTACATATAAAGCCAGATGGCGTTTACGTGGATTGTACGATGGGAGGGGCAGGACATAGTTCCCTGATTGCATCTAAATTAGGTCCAAATGGCTTGTTGATTGCTCTAGATCAGGATGATGTCGCATTAGCGAATGCTCAAACCGTGTTAGCGCCTTACCTGGATCGCGTGAAAATCGTAAAAAGCAATTTTAGAGAGCTGGAGCAGGTGCTCCAAAATGAGCCTAGAGCACTTCGTGATGGCAAGCCACAGGTTGATGGGATACTCTTCGATCTTGGCGTTTCGTCTCCTCAACTTGATGATGGGGATCGCGGCTTCAGCTACAACCATGATGCAGAGCTCGACATGAGGATGGATCGCTCGACGGAATTAACCGCCAAAACGATCGTCAATGAGTGGCCTGCGGACAAAATTGCGCGAATTTTGTTTGAATATGGCGAAGAAAAGTTTTCCAGGCGGATCGCGAGCGTCATTGTGGAAGCTCGGACCAAACAACCGATTGAAACGACTGGCGAGCTGGTGGAGCTGATCAAGGAAGGTATTCCTGCAGCAGCAAGAAGAACCGGCGGTCACCCAGCGAAGCGAAGTTTCCAAGCGCTGCGTATCGCGGTGAACGATGAGCTGGGAGCTTTTGAAGAAGCATTGGAGCAATCACTCCGTTGCCTAGCCCCACAAGGCAGAGTTGCTGTAATTACCTTCCACTCACTGGAAGATCGCATATGCAAACAATTTTTTGTGAAAAACGTTGAAAAATGTACCTGTCCTTCGGATCTTCCATTTTGCGTTTGCGAGAAGACCGGCGTAGTCAAATTAGTAACACGAAAACCAATTTTACCAAGCGAATATGAGCTTGAAGTCAATCAAAGAGCAAGATCTGCAAAGTTGCGAATCGCTGAAAAGCTTTAAATTACACCACAGAGTTAAGACAAGCTCGGAAGCTTATTCCTATTACTTTGCGGGGACCCCAAATAAACACAAGGGAGGAACTAAAATATGCCATCTTATATCCAAGGCAATTTGGCTCTTGATCCAAAACGTTCGGCACCAGCACCTAAAGTGAAGATCAAAGAAAAAACGAAGGTTGTATATCGCAATAAAACATTACCGACACAAGAGAAGATGCTCTATTTATTCACGGTAATCCTTTGTGTCATTGTGGCTGGCGTAATTATCTGGCGCTACGCGGCTATTTATCAGATGAATGCCAATATTTTGAAAATGCAAAGTGATATTCGTGAGATGCAAGCTCAGAACAGTGCTTTGAAGCAAGAAGTAGAAAAGCTGCAAAGTCCTGAACGTATGAAGGGTGAGGCTGTACGGCTTGGGTTTAATTTAGGAGATGAAAAGAAAGTAAGTCTAGTCACTCCAGAGAAAACAAAATCAAATACAAGCAGCAGCAAAAATACTAAAGTAGCATCTAAACCGTAATGGGCAGGTATTTCATATGACAAAAAAAATTAAGTTGCGATCTTTGCTAATTGGAGGGTTCTTCACCCTTCTTTTTGTTGTCCTCATAACTAAAGTCTATTGGATTCAAGTGGTAGAAGCTTCATGGTTGCTAGAGAAAGCCGAAAAAAGATGGGAAACAGATAAGACGATTAATCCGGTAAGGGGATCCATCCTGGACCGAAACAACAAAGTGCTAGCTGTAGAAGCGACGTCGTATACCATCGCGCTAAATCCCAAAATGATTGATAGTTATAAAATCGCTGAGGATGTTACGCAAGGATTAGCGGAAATTTTGAAAGAATCGGATGTAACGAAGCCGACGCTTGTCAATAAAATCCGAGATCGCGCTACGAAAATGAAGCCGGATGGAACGGATTTTTCGGTATATACGGAGATTAGAAATGAAGGTTGGAAGATTGAGAAAGAGAAGGCTGATCAAGTTCGTGCGTTAATTTCAGCTCTTCAAACAAAACTCAAGTTAAACGGTAAAGCTAACGTAGGAATTACTATTTTAGAAGATAAGAAACGCTATTATCCTGGTGAAACACTAGCCTCTCACATACTAGGATATACGAATAAAGAAGGCGAAGCTGCGATAGGACTAGAACTTAAACTAGACGAAACCCTTAAAGGTGTTCCTGGGATGCTAAGTTATGAGAAGGACGGGAAGGGTGTTGAACTTCCGGATTCCAAGATCAATTTCAAGCCAGCGCAAGACGGGAACAATGTGAGACTCACCATTGACAAAAATATACAATTCTATCTAGAGAGCGCACTCGCAAAAGTAAATGACAAATGGCACCCGAAGAGCTTGACGGCGATTGCAGTTGATCCGCAAACGATGGAAATTCTGGGCATGGCGAATACGCCTACCTTTAACCCCAATACGTATTGGACGATTAAAGATCAAAGTGATTTCAAAAATAATGCGGTAGCTTCTCGTTATGAGCCAGGCTCTACGTTTAAAATAGTGACGTTAGCTGCTGCAGTAGAAGAGGGTCTATTTAATCCGAATGAGATGTACCAGTCCGGTAGTATTAAGGTTGAAGATAGAGAGCTTCATGACCATAACCGTGTTGGGTGGGGTAAAATATCTTTCTTAGATGGCCTTAAACGCTCCAGTAACGTGGCCTTCGTTAAATTGGGTTACGAGAAATTAACTTCTCCAAAGTTGAAAGAATACATTAATAAATTTGGATTCGATCAAAAAACAAATATTGATATGCCGAATGAAGTTTCCGGTTTAATCGACATGAAATATCCATCTGAGTTTGCAACGGCAACATATGGTCAAGGAAAGGTCGTTGTTACAGCCATTCAACAAACAGCCGCTTATGCTGCGATGGCCAACGGTGGCAAATTAATGTGGCCTCACATTGTGAAGGATATTGTCGATCCGAAGACTGGGAAAACCATTCAATCTTTTGCGCCGCAAGTCGTTAGGCAAGTCGTAAGTGAAAAGACAGCTAAACAGGTGACCGGGTATTTAGAACAAGTTGTATCCGACCAAGAGATTGGTACAGGTAAACTTGCCTTTATGGAGGACTACCGTGTCGCAGGAAAGACTGGAACAGCTAACTTAGTCCTTCCCGGTGAAAAGACCTATTCCACGGATTCATGGGTTATTTCCTTTATTGGGTATGCTCCTGCTGAAAATCCTCGTATTTTAGTTACATTGATCGCCGATCAACCTGATCTAGGCGGTAACTATCACTTAGGAGGGCAGGTATTAGCTCCTGCATTTAAAGAAATTGTAGGTGAATCGCTGCAGTATATGGGCGTTGCTTCGAATAAGCAAACCAAAATGGTCGCGAAGGAAGCGAATAAGCTTACTGTGCCTAATTTTGTAGATGGAGCAGCAGAAAGCGCCAGGGCTACTGCAAAGGAGAGCGGTTTGACACTTGAGGTTTTCGGTAAGGGAGCCAAGGTTGTGGATCAATTTCCGAAAGCAGGTACTGAAATCTTATCTACACAACGAATATATGTTGCTATGCAAACTGTTGATGAAATGCCGCTGCCTAACTTGGTCGGTAGATCACTTCGAGATGCAGTTGAAGCTTGTTCTTTCTTTAAAGTGGACTGTCAAACCTCCGGTGAAGGATATGTCTCGGATCAGGCCATTTCGGGGGAAGGTGAGGGAAGAAAAGTGACTTTGCAGCTCAAGCCATTAAGCGATAAATCATCAGCTGAAAGTTCAGCAACACCTACATCAACGCCGACACCAGCGCCAACACCAGCGTCAAATACGAAAGCTGAAACGCAGCGATCTACGGCCAAAAAGACACCTTAACGGAGAGCTTGTTCTAACCCCTGTTTGTCCCGAATAGTCATGTTAGGAATGATCTTGACTTATTGGGAAGGGAGACTGAACGTTCATGCGTGTTTCTAACGTTACCGTTCGTCGCAGATTGTTTACTGCGCTTATCATTGGCACTATCATCTTTGCAGCACTTATTCTCCGTCTAGCTTATGTCCAGCTATGGATCGGACAAGACTTGGCGAATAAAGCAGAGGATAACTGGCGGAGAGATATTGGTTTCGCTCCAAAAAGAGGCGAAATTCAAGATCGTAACGGCATCTCGCTGACTTACAGTATGAGTACGCCTACCATTGTGGCTATTCCTGTGCAAATCAAGGATAAGCGCGCAACGGCTGCTAAGCTGGCAGAGGTGCTGCAAGGTAATGAAGAAGACATTTACAAGCTCATTACAAAAATAGCGTCTCAAGTTTATATTAAGCCAGCGGGTCGCAAAATAACGGTGGAAAAAGCGCAGGAAGTGCTCAGCCTTCAACTACCGGGTATTAGGGTCGCTGAAGATAACAAAAGATACTACCCATTCGGTACGCTTGCCGCCCATATCCTAGGTTTTGCCGGTTTGGACAAAGGTCTGACAGGTATTGAAGCTAAGTACAACAAAGAATTAACAGGGATTGCTGGCGGGATTTCCTATATGACGGATGCCGGCGGAAGGACCATACCAGGAACGACAGATACCTATACAAAGCCAAAAGACGGCCTTAATATGAAGTTGACCATTGACAGTCATTTGCAATCGGTACTGGAAAGAGAATTGGATCAGACCATGGTTCAATATAAGGCGCAAAATGTAATTGCCATCATGATGGATCCGAACAATGGAGAAATCCTGGCCATGGGGAGCAGGCCTACGTATGAACCAGGCAATTATAAGGATTTCCCGGCTGAAACCTATAACAGGAACTTGCCGATTTGGAAAACGTATGAGCCGGGTTCTACCTTCAAAATTATTACGCTAGCTGCAGCACTTGAAGAAAAAAAGGTTGATTTAAAAAATGAACAATTTTACGATCCTGGATTTATTGAGGTCGGAGGGGCTAGACTCCGCTGTTGGAAACGCGGCGGTCATGGCAGTGAAACGATGCTGCAAGTCGTCCAAAACTCCTGCAACCCCGGATTCGTCGTTATGGGACAGCGTTTAGGCAAGGAAAAATTATTTGATTACATTTCAAAGTTTGGCTTTGGGAAGAAAACAGGAATTGACCTCGGCGGCGAAGAAAACGGCATTATGTTCAAACCGTCACAAGTGGGTCCTGTTGAGCTTGCAACGACGGCATTCGGTCAAGGGGTATCGGTCACTCCGATACAACAAATTACGGCTGTCTCTGCGGCTATTAACGGAGGAAAACTTTTTAAACCGTATGTGGCAAAGTCATTTACGAATCCAGATACGGGTGAGGTTGTTGATGTTGTAAAGCCTGAGCTTGTACGCAATGTCATCTCGGAAGAGACATCGAAGCAAGTGCGCGAAGCGCTTGAAAGCGTAGTAGCCAAAGGAACCGGACGAAATGCATTTATCGACGGCTATCGCGTAGGTGGGAAGACGGGAACAGCGCAGAAGGTTATTAACGGACGTTATTCACCGGATGAGCATATTGTCTCTTTCATTGGCTTCGCGCCGGCCGATAATCCAAAGATTGTCATCTATGCAGCTGTAGATGATCCTCAAGGAATTCAATTTGGAGGTCTGATTGCAGCTCCGCTTGTGAAGAATATGATGGCTGATGCTTTGCGATATATGAAAGTCGAACCGGATAAAAATCAGCTTGATAAAGATTATCGCTATGGAGAAATACCGGTTGTTGAGGTTCCGGACTTGGTTGGAGCCTCAGTTGATGATATATTAGAAGATCTGAACATGAATTTTAGGCTGGCTAAGTCTGGCAGCGGCAAATATGTGATCAGTCAAGCGCCGAAACCGGGCACACGAGTAGATCAAGGCTCTACAATTCGCATTTTTCTCTCGAATAATGCGCCACCGCAGTAATGTGGTTTGCTTCGCTGGAAAAAAGATTTGCGAGTAAGACATGTTTTGCTTTTCCACTGTCATAAAATTGTCAATAATAGGTAGTAATAACGTTAAGGAGAGGGTTGCTCATGAAACTTCAGGAGCTTGCTTCCGCACTGCTCATTACCCACATACATGGAGATGCTGAAACAGAGATTACAGGGATTGAAGCAGACTCTCGCAAAATAAAAACAGGGGATTTGTTTCTATGTATCCCTGGACTGACAGCAGACGGTCACGACTATGCCCCAAAAGCGATTGCGCTTGGGGCTTCTGCGCTTGTAACGGAAAGAGTACTTGACTTGCCAATTCCTCAGCTTGTTGTGAAAGATGCGAGATATGCAATGGCAGCTTTATCAGCCCATTTCTATGGCTATCCGAGCAAAGAACTGAAACTAATTGGCATAACGGGTACGAATGGTAAAACGACATCGACCTATTTGATCGAGAAAATATTGCGAGATCAAGGCTTTACGACGGGACTTATGGGAACGATTCAAATGAAAATAGGTGATACCTATACGGAAATGGAGCGAACAACCCAGGAAGCCGTCGATTTACAGCGAAGCTTCCGCCAGATGTGTGAGCAAAAGACGGATTATTGTATTATGGAAGTGTCCAGCCATGCATTGGAATTAGGTCGAGTGAAGGGCGTTCATTTCCGATCGGGTATTTTCACGAATTTAACACAAGATCATTTAGATTATCACAAAACGATGGATGCTTACGCAGCTGCAAAAGGCCTGCTCTTCTCAAGATTGGGGAATGGTTTCTCAGCCGATCTTAAGGAGCGTCAGTATGCAATTCTAAATGCGGATGATGCTGCTTCGCATACTTTCAGTAAGCTGACCGCCGCACAAGTTATTACATATGGTATAGAGAACGAGTGTGATGTGAGGGCGACAAATATTCGTATTACAGCCCAAGGCACGGAATTTCAGCTTATTTCCTTTGCGGGAGAGGCTTTTTTCAGAATGAAGTTGGTTGGTAAATTCAACGTGTACAATGCTCTTGGGTCCATCGCTGCGGCACTGGCGGAAGGAATTCCACTTGAAGCGATCCGGAATAGTTTAGAAAATATTACGGTAGTAGATGGGCGTATGGAGGTTGTGAATGAGGGACAGGATTACTTAGTTTTGGTTGACTATGCTCATACCCCGGATGGACTAGAGAATGCTCTGTCAACTGTACGAGACTTTGCAGAAGGTAAGGTAATCACTGTGTTTGGCTGCGGAGGTGACCGTGATCGAACGAAGCGTCCCCTTATGGGCAAGGTTACGGCCAAGTATAGTGATTATTTGTATGTGACTTCCGATAATCCGCGTACGGAAAATCCAGATGCCATTCTTGATGATATCGTTCCTGGTCTAAAAGAGGTCAATTACCCAAAAGAACAGTATGAATTAATCGTGGATCGCAAAAAAGCGATACAAAAGGCTATTGAAGGGGCAGGCCCTAAGGATGTAATATTGATAGCGGGAAAAGGCCACGAAACGTATCAGGATGTCATGGGGGTCAAGCATGATTTCGATGATCGATTGGTGGCTAAGGCTGCGATAAGGGGGAGAGGACGATGATAGAGCGCACGTTGAAACAAATGACAGACATGCTAGGCGATGAAAGTGTGAAGGTGTCCTCGAAGTCAGCTGCAAGGGACATTTCAATAAAAGGGATATCTACCGACACACGAACAATACGACCTGGAAGTCTGTTTGTGCCGCTGATCGGGGATCATTTCGATGGTCACGCATATGCTTCAGAGGCTTACAGCAAAGGTGCTGCGGCGGCCTTATGGCAAGATGACCACCCTCACCCCCCAGAAGGTATGCCGATCATTCGTGTCAAGGATACACTAACAGCCTTGCAGCAGTTGGCAAAGTCTTATCGCAAGCAGCTGCCGGTTCGTATTATAGGCATTACTGGGAGTAACGGCAAAACGACGACCAAAGATTTAGTTGCGGCCGTATTGGGTAGTACGTTTCAAGTGCATAAAACAAAAGGAAACCTGAATAATCATATTGGTTTACCGCTTACGCTGCTCGAGCTTGAAGAGACCACGCAATTCGCCGTGGTCGAGATGGGGATGAGTGGACGTGGCGAGATTGAGCTGCTATCCAATCTGGCCGAGCCGGAAGCGTCGATCATTACGATGATCGGCGAATCGCACATGCTCCAGCTGGGCTCGCGGGAAGAAATCGCTCGGGCCAAGGCCGAGATCGTTAGCGGAATGCCCAGCGATGGGCTGTTCGTCTATAACGGCGACGAACCATTGATTGAACAGGCTCTCGCAGAGCGTGGCCTGCCAGATGGACTGCGCCGCATCCGCTTTGGCAGCGGCGCGGGCAATGATCTGTTCCCGACCGACATCCGAATGGATGCGGACGGGGCGTACTTCCAGATCAATTCACCGGGTTACCCGGAATTGTTCATTCCCTTGCTCGGCACGCATAATGTGATCAATGCGTTAGCAGCCATTGCCATCGGCGAAGCCTTCGGCGTCTCGCCTGAGGGAATTGCAGCGGGGCTTCGCTCGCTGCAGATGACAAGCATGCGCATCGAGAAGCTGACAGCAGCCTCAGGGCTGACTGTGCTTAACGATGCGTATAACGCCAGCCCGGCATCCATGCGGGCTGCGATCGATTTGACCGAGCAGCTGCGCGGCTTCGGTCGCAAGTTCCTCGTGCTCGGCGACATGCTGGAGCTTGGCGAGCACGAAGAGCAATTCCATCGCAGCATTGGTGCGATGCTGTCTCCGGAACGTGTAGACTACGTCTTCACGTTCGGCCGTCTCGGCCGCTGCATCGCGGATGAAGCGGCTCAGCGGTTTCCGAAGGCGTGCGTGCGCGCCTTCGATGACAAAGAGCAGCTCGCGGGAGAGCTTGCCGCGGAGGTTCGAGCCGACGACCTAGTGCTCGTAAAAGGCTCGCGAGGCATGCGCCTCGAACATGTTGTTAATGCCTTACTCGCCTAGACGGCGTTTGTAAATGAATGATAGGATGAAACAGTAGATCGTTTTCGAAAGACGAAAACGAGCAGGGGGAACCAACGTGGAAAACGCAATTTTATTAACGATGGGCGTAGCTTTCGTACTTGCGCTTATTATGGGACCGCTTTTTATACCTATTTTACGGCGTATGAAATTCGGACAACAAATTCGTGAGGATGGCCCGCAAGGACATCTGAAAAAACAAGGGACACCGACCATGGGCGGAGTTATTATTTTACTCGCACTGGCCCTTGCTACGCTTCGTTTTGCCGATAAAAATACGGATCTTCTAATCCTGTTAATAGCTTCTTTAGGCTATGGATTAGTTGGCTTTCTAGACGATTACATCAAAATTATTTTCAAGCGCTCACTCGGACTTACAGCGAAGCAAAAGCTGTTCGGTCAGCTCTTGATCTCCGCCATTGTCTGTTACCTGCTTGTCATGCAAGGACACAGCACGGACTTATATATTCCATTTGTGGCATTCCACTTCAATCCAGGCTGGTTGTACTTCCCGTTAATGGCTATTCTGATGTTGGGCGCATCGAATGCGGTGAATTTTACCGATGGTCTCGACGGACTGCTTGCAGGGACAAGTGCCATTGCATTTGGTGCTTACACGGTTATTGCGATGAATAATACACAGCCGGAAGCGGCTATTTTCTCGGCAGCCATGGTGGGGGCCGTACTCGGTTTTCTCGTTTTTAATGCGCATCCAGCCAAAGTATTTATGGGTGACACGGGATCGCTCGGGATTGGCGGCGGCCTTGTGGCTGTTGCCATTTTGACCAAAGCTGAGCTGCTGCTTGCGATTGTTGGCGGTGTGTTCTTGGTTGAAATTCTTTCTGTTGTGATCCAAGTTGTTTCTTTCAAGACAAGAGGCAAGCGTGTTTTCAAAATGAGCCCGATCCACCATCACTTCGAATTGGTTGGTTGGTCGGAATGGCGTGTCGTTATCACATTCTGGGTCGTAGGTCTCGTGCTTGCTGTACTCGGATTATATATGAATGAGGTGTTGTAGAGCATGAAACATCCGCGGGATTATCGTGGACTTGAAGTGATTATTCTGGGCTTGGCTCGCAGCGGTGTCGCTGCGGCTAAGCTTTTTCATCAAAAAGGAGCCTTGGTCACGGTCAATGACAAAAAAGAGCGAAGCGCATGCCCTGAAGCCGATGAATTAGAGGCTCTGGGTATTTCTGTTGTATGCGGCTTTCATCCGGAGTCCTTGGTGCATGAGGGTGTTTCTCTCGTTGTGAAGAACCCGGGAATTCCGTATACGGTAGAGCCGATTCGCAAGGCAGAAGAGCTTGGGATTGAGGTCGTAACTGAGGTTGAGGTTGCTTATCAATTCTGTGAAGCTCCAATTATTGGCATTACAGGCTCTAACGGCAAGACCACAACGACAACATTGATTGGTTTAATGCTGGACGCAGCCGGTTTATCTCCTGTAGTAGCGGGTAATATTGGACGCGCATTAACCGAGGCTGCGCCTGAAGTTACAGCTGATAACTGGATGGTGGTTGAGCTCAGCAGCTTTCAATTGAAAGGTACGACTTCGTTCCGACCCACGATTGCCCTTTTGTTAAATGTGTATGAAACTCATCTGGATTATCATGGTTCCATGGATGACTATATTGCTTCCAAAGCTAAATTATTTACGAATCAAACCGAAGAAGATACGGCAATCCTGAATTGGGATGATGAGGTGTGTCAGTCTTTAATTCCTAGTCTGAAGGCTAAACTGTTCCCTTTTTCTATGAAAGAAAAACTCGCTTTTGGCGTTTACTTTGATGTAGAAACGGAAGTCATTGTTTACGCAAATGGATATGGTCAAGTGCAGCCGATTATGCCGGCAAGTGAAATGGGGATCCCAGGCAGCTTTAACGTCGAAAACGCATTAGCAGCGGCGGCAGCAGCCATTACAGCGGGTGTTCAGCTGGATGGCATAGCAGATGTGCTCAGAAGCTTTCAAGGCGTAGAACACCGTCTGGAGCTCGTAAGAGAGCTGAAGGGTGTGACCTTCTATAACAATTCCAAAGCGACGAATGCAGCGGCTTCGATTAAGTCGATTGAGGCGTTCAACCAGCGGGTTGTTCTAATCGCGGGTGGTTTGGACCGTGGGTCCGATTATATGGAACTTCTTCCTACTTTCCGTGAGCGGATTAAAGGTGTCGTTACCTTAGGTCAAACGAAAGAGAAAATTACGCATATTGCCGAACTGGCAGGGATTAGCCGCATTGAAACCGTCGATACTGCTAAGGATGCAGCGGACGCGGTGTCGCAAGCCGTTAAGCTAGCCTGGCAAATGAGTGAGCCCGGAGACATTGTTCTACTTTCACCTGCTTGTGCAAGCTGGGATATGTTCCCCTCCTATGAAGACAGGGGACGCATGTTTAAGGAGTCCGTGCATAACCTTTAAATAGGGCTTATCCACATTTCCTATCTCGTTAGGCGATATTGTCGCCTGCTTGCTGATAGGCAGCATGGATGACGCCCACAACACACGAAGAGGTGTCTGTTATGGGTAAAGCACGGTCCGCTCCTGACATTTGGATTATTATTCCAACCTTGTTGCTTTTGACAATTGGCGTTATTATGGTTTACAGCGCTAGCAGTGTTCTTGCGTTTCGCGAATTTGGCGACTCCCTTTATTACTTGAAACGTCAATTTATATTTGCTGTTTTGGGTGTTATCGCCATGTTTTTTACGATGAATGTTGATTATTTAGTTTGGAAGAGGTTTGCTCGAATAGCGCTTTTTGTTTGCTTTGCCATGTTGATTATCGTGCTGATTCCCGGTATCGGGGTTGTTCGTGGTGGGGCTAGAAGCTGGTTAGGAATTGGTGCCTTCGGTATTCAGCCGTCCGAATTTATGAAAATTGGGATGATACTCTTTCTATCCAACATGTTATCCGAACACCAAGCGAAAATAACCTTATTCAGAAAAGGATTATTGCCACCGCTGGGCATCATGGGCTTAGCCTTCGGTCTCATTATGCTGCAGCCTGACCTTGGAACTGGTGCCGTTCTCGTCGGAGCTTCTCTGCTCATCATCTACACATCGGGGGCGAGATTGCTTCATCTCTCGTATCTGGGTATGATAGGGGTTGCGGGTTTTATCGGACTCGTCATTGCCGCCCCGTATCGTTTGAAGCGAATTACAGCATTCTTGGATCCGTGGCAGGATCCCTTAGGTGCAGGTTATCAATCGATTCAATCACTCTATGCGATTGGACCAGGAGGTCTAGTTGGGCTTGGTCTAGGCATGAGCCGCCAGAAGTACAGCTATTTACCAGAGCCGCAAACGGACTTCATTTTCTCCATTATTGCTGAGGAACTTGGATTTATCGGTGGTACGCTTGTGCTGCTGCTCTTTACAATTCTTGTGTGGCGCGGAATGCGGGCAGCTATTACAGCGCCGGATACGTTTGCCAGTTTGATCGCTGTAGGCATTATCGGCATGATTGCCGTTCAAGTCATTATTAATATTGGTGTTGTTATCGGGATGTTCCCGGTTACCGGCATTACTTTGCCATTCATAAGTGCAGGAGGGTCTTCATTGACGCTTATGCTGACATCGGTCGGCATCCTGCTCAATATATCCCGCTATTCGAGGTGACAAGGGAATGAAAACAATTGTCTTTACCGGAGGAGGCTCCGCAGGACATGTTACACCTAATATAGCGCTGATGCATAAGCTTGCGCAGTTAGGTTGGGAAATTAAATACATAGGTTCAGCTACGGGCATCGAGAAAGACATCATTGAACGCGAAGGTGTACCTTTTTACGCCATTTCATCTGGGAAATTACGTCGTTACTTTGATCTGAAAAATTTCAAAGACCCTTTCAAAGTGATGAAAGGCGTCTATGAATCTTATAGATTGCTCCGTCGTTTGAAGCCCGCCATCGTCTTTTCGAAGGGCGGGTTCGTTTCCGTCCCGGTCGTTCTTGGCAGTCGGATGAACAAGATTCCGGTCATTATTCATGAGTCAGATATAACGCCGGGGCTTGCAAACAAAATTTCAATACCTTTCGCAACCAAGGTTTGTGTGACCTTCCCAGAGTCCTTACAGCATGTTCAAAGAGACAAGGCTGAGCTGACAGGCTTACCGATTCGCGAACATATTCTCAGTGGTAAAGCGTCACGCGCCTACCAGCTTTGTGATTTTCATTCACAGAAACCGGTCATTTTGGTGATGGGCGGCAGCCTAGGCTCACAAGTGATTAACCAAGCCGTCAGAGGTAACCTGGAGCGATTACTAGCTCAGTTTCAGATCGTACATCTGTGCGGGAAAGGCAATATTGCATCAGAGTTTGCTAATACCCGGGGATATAAACAATTTGAATATTTGAATGAGGAGCTCCCTGATGTTTTGGCAATGACAGACCTTGTTATTTCCCGTGCTGGAGCCACATCTATTTATGAATTTTTAGTCATGGAAAAGCCGATGCTGCTTATTCCTTTATCGCTGCAGGCAAGTCGAGGAGACCAACTTCTAAATGCGGAGTCATTTCAGAAGGCTGGCTACGCGGACGTTCTACAAGAAGAGGCTTTAACCGCCGATACACTTGTAGAGCATGTAGAAGCTCTTCATGCGAATCGAGAGACTCACAAGGCAGCGATGCAATCACGCAAAGAAAGCGATGCGGTTGCATCGATCGTAAAACTGATTGAAACCTTTAGCTTATCGACTTGATTTTGCTAAACCGAATAGGCGATTGTCACACTCTATCCGATTTTACATAAACTACACTATAACCGTGACAGACACCTAAGGCTTAATATGGCGCCAACAACGAAGACCGGCCATCTTCGACTCGGTCCGTATTATGAAATTATGAAGCTTGATGCTGCTATTCAAGATAATTTCGCCCTACGTTCTGTGAAGGAGGTTTTCCCATGCAACAGTTAATATCCGACCTACAGGCAGCAAATATTGGCGAGATTCGGACGAATGAACGACTAGCCCCTTATACGACATGGAAAATCGGCGGTCCGGCTGATTGCCTCGTTATCCCCCAAACGAAAGAGCAGGTAGCTGCAGTCATCCGATTTCTACATGAACGCGGTGTTCCATGGACGATCATTGGTAGAGGATCTAATCTGCTTGTAAGTGATAAAGGCATTAGAGGGGTCGTTATTAAACTTGGCAATGCGTTAGAAACGCTTCGTTTTGATGGTGCGATGGTCTACGCAGGTGGTTCCTATTCGTTCATTAAATTGTCCGTACTAGCGGCCAAAGAGGGTTTAACCGGACTGGAGTTTGCTTCTGGCATTCCCGGTTCTGTGGGAGGCGCCGTCTACATGAATGCAGGGGCTCATGGGTCCGATGTGTCACGCATACTCAAGCAGGCTGAAGTCATCCTGGACACAGGGGAATTGGTCACTATGCAGGCGGAGGATTTGCAGTATGCCTATCGACATTCCATTCTGCAAACATTGCCCGGCATTGTAACGGAAGCTGTCTTTGAATTACAGGTTGGAGAGCGCAAAGAAATTGCTGGTGCTATGGCGGCTTACCGCGATCGGCGTCGGCGTACGCAACCCGGCCAATTAGCTTGCGCTGGAAGTGTATTCCGCAACCCTGAAGGGGGATTCGCAGCTAAGCTTATCGAAGATGCCGGCCTAAAAGGCAAACGTGTCGGTGGAGCGGAAGTCTCAACGCTTCACGCCAATTTCATTGTTAATACCGGAGATGCTACAGCTGAGGACGTTCTCACACTCATAGGCGAGGTACAGCTAATCGTACAGAAACAGTACGGCATAGCGCTCGTACCGGAAGTTTTGGTGATTGGTGAGAGGTAAATCGGAGGTGGAACTTTGGAGAAGCTCGTTATCGAAGGTGGAAGACCTCTTACGGGAGCCATCCAGATACACGGCGCGAAAAACGCCGCATTACCAATCTTAGCAGCCTGCATCCTGGCTAGCGGCACACATACTCTGCATAATGTTCCTAATTTGCTCGACATCGACACCATGCTGCGCATTCTTCGCGCGCTGGGCTGTCGTGCTGAGCAACAAGGGGATACGGTATCTATCACAACATCCACAGCTAATTCCTCACATATCCCAGAAGAATTGATGGGGCAGATGCGTTCTTCCATCTTTCTAATGGGTCCGCTACTCGCTAGATTCGGCAGTGTTACGGTATATCAACCAGGTGGCTGCGCGATCGGCGAACGTAAAATCGATTTGCACCTTAAAGGTTTGCAGGCTCTCGGAGCCAGCATTGAAGAATTCGCCAACAAGATTGTTTGCACCGCAGATTCACTGCAAGGCAGCGAGATTGTTCTCGACTTCCCAAGTGTGGGGGCTACGGAAAATATTATGATGGCTGCTGTCAAAGCAGAAGGCATCACAACGATTTACAATGCTGCCCGTGAACCTGAGATTCAGGATTTGCAAAACTTCCTGAACGCGATGGGCGCCGATATCATTGGCGCAGGTACGGACACCATTACGATTCGCGGAGTGGAGTCATTATCTCCCTGTGCATATCGCATCATACCCGATCGTATTGTAGCAGGAACATTCCTTGTAGCTGCAGCTGCGACCAAAGGAAGCATTACACTCGAGAGGGTAAATCCTGCTCATTTAACCTCGGTTATTCATGTCCTTAAGCGCGCAGGTGTTCAAATCATCACCGACGGTGATATAATACATGTAAGCTGTCCAACAAGACCGAAGGCGGTCGAACGTATTGTTACTTCACCGCATCCGTCCTTTCCAACGGATCTTCAATCGCAAGTCATGGTGCTGTTATCTCTAGCAGATGGACTGAGCGTAATGAAAGAAACAATATTCGAAGGTAGATTTAAACACGTCGATGAACTTTCCCGTATGGGAGCGGATATCCGAGTAGATATGAGCTCAGCCTTTATCCGAGGAGTTCCGAGGTTATATGGAGCAACGGTTGAAGCGACTGATTTGCGAGCCGGTGCAGCACTTGTTATTGCCGGTCTGGCTGCGCATGGCACAACGATCGTTGAGCAAATTCATCATATTGATAGAGGCTATGATAGAATTGAACTTATGCTCTCCATGTTGGGAGCCTCCGTGCATCGCCAATCACCCGTTCCAAGCGAGTAGAATGTTTGAATGACTTCCGCGGATCCCTTCCTGCTTGCAGGTGGGGATACACGGTTTTCATTTGCCTGTCATACACAAATAATAGGTGGTGCCCATCTTGTCAGAAGACCGCAAAGTACCCACTCTGCCTGTCCCTAAGCCGCGTGCGCGTACGAATCGGAAGCTGCTCATTTTCTTATTCGTCTTTTTCATCACCGTTCTTATCATTTTGTTTTTTCAATCTTCTCTTAGCCGAATTAGTGCGATTGAAGTAGAAGGAAATGAACTTATGGCATCAGAAACTATTGGACAAGCTAGTCAAATTGCCGTAGGTGATCGTTTCTTTGCCGTTAGCTCACAGGCTATAGAGCAGCGTGTTGCCAAGATGCCCATGATCAAATCGGCAGTCGTGAAGAAGCGTTTTCCAGGCATTATCCATATTACTGTAGAAGAATTCCCTAAAGTAGCGTTCCAAATTGGAGCCGATGGTAAGAAGCAGGCTGTGCTTGCGGATGGCGCTGTCGTGCAGCTTTCTGCAGGAAGCATTCCACTGGACATGCCCATTTTGACAGGGTGGACTGACGGCGATCCGAACAAGGCCGCACTATGTAAAGTGCTTGGTGAAATCCCGGAGAGTGCGCTATCAGACATATCCGAAATTAAACCAGACCCGTCGGAACCATACCCTGACAAGATCAAACTGTATACTAGATCTCAATTCGAAGTGTATACAACGATTGCCTATTTACCTGAGAAAATTGACAATTTGCCTGCCTATATAGCAAGCTTACAAGAAGATCATATTACTAGCGGTGTTATCAAAATGCTAGAAGTAGAGTATCACGCTCCTTTCGAACCGAATGAAGAGTCCAAAAATGAAGTGAATAATTCATCCGGTCAGAAGGCTGGAGGCAATTCCCCGAGTCCTACACCCGATTCGAACAAAGATGGGGGTAAGACAAGCGCGAAGCCGACTCCAAAAGCGACGCCCAAATCACCACCAAAGGAAACAGCGCGTCCTTCTTGACAAAAAAACGTTTAATGGGCTACTCAATCAGTTAAAAAAATGTTAAAATTAGATTTATGGTTAATTAGGTATCTATCAGTTCGTTAGATTGTTTTAAGTAGTTACTAGACAGGATCTATATCATTTTCTTATCAATAAGACTAGATATGTAAACGATTTTTTTACTGGCAAAAAAAATGTAGAAAAAAGAGGGAATATGGCGGTTGTGTGGAATACGTATAGAAGTATTTGTGAGGAATTCACTTTATTACCCAAGTTACAGGAGGTGCCAGGGGCTTGAGCAACAATGACATCATTGTTAGTTTAGACATCGGTACATCCAAGGTTCGAGCTATTATTGGGGAAGTCGTAAACGGAACCATTAATATAATAGGTGTGGGATCTGCCGAGTCAGAGGGTATTCGTAAAGGCGCAATCGTTGATATTGATCAAACTGTGAATTCAATTCGCAGCGCTGTCGATCATGCAGAACGAATGGTCGGCGTACAAATTTCCGAGGTTTACGTTGGAATTTCAGGTAATCATATTGCTCTTCAATCTAGTCATGGTGTTGTCGCTGTTTCTAATGAAGACCGAGAAATCGGAGAAGAGGATATCGATCGTGTTATTCAGGCGGCTAGAGTCATCGCATTACCTCCCGAACGTGAAATTATTGGAGTTGTACCTAAGCAGTATCTAGTAGATGGACAAGAAGGCATTAATGATCCTCGTGGCATGATTGGTGTTCGCCTAGAAGTGGAAGCGACAATTATCACTGGAGCGAAGACAGGGATACATAATTTAATCCGTGTTGTGGAAAAATCCGAACTGAAGGTTGCAGGCCTCATCTTGATGTCACTAGCATCTGGACAGTTAGCCTTATCCAAGGATGAGAAAGCTGTTGGAACGGTTCTGGTTGATGTTGGAGCAGGTGCAGCGACGATTGCTGTATTTGAACAAGGCAATCTTGTGGCTACGTCGACCATTCAAATCGGTGGCGAGTACATCAGTAATGATATTGCAATTGGACTCCGGACTCAGCTTGAAATCGCAGAGAAAATAAAGCTGAAATACGGTTGTGCTTCTGTTGAAGATTCAGCGCCCGATCAAGTGTTTAAGGTTACGAGAATGGGAAGCAATGTGGAAAAAGAGTTTTCGCAAGTAGACCTCGCGAATATCATTGAACCCCGTGTTGAAGAAATTTTCCAAATGATCCGCGCGGAAGTTCATCGTTTGGGATATGGTGATTTAGCTGGTGGTTATGTGCTTACAGGCGGTACTGTTTGTATGCCAGGCATACTTGCGGTCGCACAAGCTGAACTCGCTACATCTGTACGCATCGCTGTTCCTGACTTTATCGGAGTACGCGATCCTTCTTACACAAGTGGAGTTGGTATCATTCAATTCGTATCCAAATACATGAAAAATCGGAATTCGGGTTTCTCGAAAAAAGTAGTTACGAAGACAGCAGCAAAAAAATCCTCCGACAGTAATAAACCAGGTTTTCTAGAACGTGTAAAAAGTTTTTTCAGTGAATTTATATAGTGAACGCAAAGTTAGGGGGATATGACTCACATGTTTGAATTTGATATGGATTTAGACCAATTGGCTCAAATAAAAGTCATCGGTGTTGGTGGCGGCGGAAGCAATGCAGTAAACCGAATGATCGAGAACGGTGTTAAAGGCGTTGAGTTTATCACCGTTAATACAGATGCTCAAGCTTTACACTTAGCTAAGTCTGTTCATAAATTACAAATCGGGGATAAACTGACACGCGGTCTTGGTGCAGGTGCGAACCCTGAAGTAGGTAAGAAAGCGGCAGAAGAGTCAAGGGAGACCATTCTGAATACGCTTCGCGGCGCAGACATGGTATTCGTTACTGCAGGTATGGGTGGCGGTACGGGTACTGGAGCTGCTCCGGTTATTGCGGAAATTGCTAAAGAGGTAGGCGCTTTAACAGTAGGTGTTGTTACTCGTCCGTTCACGTTCGAAGGACGCAAACGCTCTTTGCAAGCAGAGCAAGGTATTGCAGCATTGAAAGAGAAGGTAGACACCCTTATTATTATTCCGAATGACCGTCTTTTAGAAATCGTAGATAAGAAGACTCCTATGCTTGAAGCCTTCCGTGAAGCGGATAACGTACTTCGTCAAGGTGTACAAGGGATCTCAGATTTAATCGCTGTACCTGGACTAATCAATCTGGATTTTGCAGATGTCAAAACGATTATGACAGAACGCGGCTCGGCCCTCATGGGTATCGGTGTGGCAACAGGTGAGAACCGTGCAGCTGAGGCTGCCAAAAAAGCGATCTCCAGTCCGTTGTTGGAAACATCCATTGAAGGAGCTCGCGGGGTTCTAATGAACATTACGGGCGGCGTGAATCTCAGCTTGTACGAAGTCAATGAAGCAGCTGATATCGTTGCATCTGCATCGGATATCGAAGTGAACATGATTTTCGGAGCCGTTATCGATGATAAACTCAAGGATGAAATTCTAGTTACTGTTATTGCAACGGGTTTTGAGCATAAGGCAGCACCTGTTCATCAACCTATCAAACGTCCAGGTACGGGTCAACCAGAAACTCCTGCTCCAGACAATCGGTTGAACAACTTGAAACCTTTTGGTTCACAAACATCTAACGACCAATTAGATATTCCGACGTTTCTTCGGAATCGCGGACGGAATACCGACAAATAATTACACAATAATTGTAAAGAGACCGAAGCCCTACATCATGTAGAGGCTTCGGTTTTTTGTTGTTCTTAGGGCTTTTCTAGCTTGGAAAAGGCCGCATCAACTGACAAAAAAAGTATCATCCTACTAGCAAGTTTAGACAGACTTTGAATTTAGATTCCCCTATACTGATTTAGAACCTTAAAGTTTCGTCAGAAAAATTACTATAAAAGCATCCGTCTTGGAGGTGAGGAAATTGTGGTCGTCTATGCGGATCTCATTTTCCTGCTGAACTTTCTGATGGATGCGGCCATGCTTATCGTAACGGCTAAAACGCGGAAAATATCGTTCAAGTGGTGGAGAATCGTAGGTTCGTCGGTTTTAGGAGCTTCCTATGTGGTCATTATGTTCTTGCCAGTACCGTTGTTTCTTTTTACATTTTCTGTGAAATGTATGTTCTGTATCGGTATGATTATGACTGCTTTTGGGTTTGGCTCCTTACAAAATTTATTGAGAAACATCGGAACGTTTCTTTTAGTGAATTTTGCTGTAGCCGGTGGTATGTTCGGCATTCATTATGTACTGGCATCCTCATCCGATGTGATGGAGGGGATTGTGTTTACGCAAACGGGTGTGGCTATGTTTCAGATGCAGGTTGGAGGCATCCTGTTTGTGCTCATGTTGCTCTTACCATTGCTGTGGTGGTTTCGAACGGTGTTTCAGAGTTCGAAACAGCGTGAGGTGTTGACATCTTATTTGGCGGAAGTAACGATTCATGTGGGTGATTATACAGCCTCTTGCAAAGGTTTAATTGATACGGGCAATCAATTGTACGACCCGTTGACACGTACCCCTGTAATGGTCATGGAAGTGTCTGAGTGGGGGGATGTATTGCCTGTAGAATGGCTCCAAAGGATTCGATCGGCGGATGTTGATCAGATCATAAGTGGCTTGGGTGTAGAGGAGTTTGTTTGGCAGGATCGCTTGCGTCTCGTGCCTTACCGTGGCGTTAATCGGAATACCCAATTCATGCTGGCCATTAAACCGGATAAGGTGGTGATCACCCATAATCATTTGCAAATTGAAGCGTCTAAGGTGCTTATCGGACTCGACGGAGGCAAACTTTGCAGTGACGGTACGTATCAAGCGATTATCCATCCTGCCTTGATTTCAGCAGGATAGCGCTTACAAAAACTAGGGTTAAGTTGAGCAAAAAGATACGATGAAAAACTTCGTTGATTTAGGAAATATGTTTTGCTAAGCAGCAAAACTCAACATATGTTTGCGATGAAAGTTTTGCATACGCAAAACTCAGCCTATGCTTACGATGAAAGTTTTCCTACGGAAAACTCAGCGAATGCTTACGAAGTCAGTTTTGCATACGCAAAACTCTTAGGAGGAAACTAACATGTTCTTGAAATGGAAAATGCTCTTTCAACTAGCGTATTATCGTATTTTAATGCTATTAGGTCTCAAAGGCGAAGAAATCTACTACATTGGTGGTAGTGAAGCGTTACCGCCTCCACTTACGAGAGAAGAAGAAGAGTACTTATTGGAAAAGTTACCGTCCGGGGATGCTGCAGTGCGAGCTATGCTGATTGAACGCAACCTGAGATTGGTTGTCTATATAGCTAGAAAGTTCGAAAATACTGGCATTAATATCGAGGATTTGGTTTCTATCGGTGCCATCGGCTTAATTAAAGCTGTGAATACCTTTGACCCGGAGAAAAAGATCAAGCTTGCTACATATGCTTCTCGCTGTATTGAGAATGAAATTCTCATGTACTTAAGACGAAACAGTAAAATACGTACGGAAGTATCGTTCGACGAACCGCTAAACATCGATTGGGATGGAAATGAACTTCTGTTATCTGATGTATTAGGGACCGAAAATGATACCATTTACAGAAATATTGAAGAACAAGTAGATCGAAAGCTGCTGCATAAAGCACTGGATAAGTTAACAGAACGAGAACGCATCATTATGGAGCTTCGTTTTGGCCTGCAAGACGGGGAGGAAAAAACGCAAAAGGACGTCGCTGACTTACTGGGCATTTCACAATCGTATATCTCCAGATTAGAAAAGCGTATTATTAAAAGGCTTCGTAAAGAATTTAATAAGATGGTCTGAAAAATATTTTTTGACGGGTCATGTCGAAATTGTTCAGGAGTCACGGGAGGGAGCGAGTCGAAACCCTTTTGTCAAGTAGCTCCATAGGGGATAGGACAGGAATAAATCAACCGCTCACGGGGATAATTAACAGTAATGTTTCTCCTTGGGAGGTAATCACGGTGACCCGAAATAAAGTTGAGATATGTGGTGTTGATACCGCCAAACTGCCTGTTCTGACCAATGCTGAAATGCGTGAACTGTTCGCTGATTTGCAGACGAAACAGGAGCGATCTGCGAGAGAGAAATTGGTCAATGGGAACCTAAGGTTGGTTCTAAGTGTGATCCAGCGGTTCAACAATCGCGGAGAGTATGTGGACGATCTCTTCCAAGTTGGCTGTATTGGTTTGATGAAAGCCATTGATAACTTTGATTTAAGTCAAAACGTCAAGTTCTCAACCTATGCTGTACCGATGATTATAGGTGAGATTCGCCGCTACTTACGAGACAATAACCCGATTCGCGTTTCTCGTTCCTTAAGAGATATTGCTTACAAAGCTTTGCAAGTCAGAGACAGCTTGACGAATCAGAATTCACGCGAACCAACGATCTATGAAATCTCCGAGGCCCTTAATGTGCCTAAGGAGGATGTGGTATTCGCGCTTGATGCCATTCAAGACCCCGTATCGTTATTCGAACCGATTTATCATGATGGCGGAGATCCCATCTATGTCATGGACCAGATTAGTGATGAGCGCAATAAGGACATGTCGTGGATAGAAGGAATTGCTCTTCGTGAAGCGATGCGTAAACTTAATGCTAGGGAGAAGATGATTCTCTCCATGCGCTTTTTTGAAGGGAAAACGCAAATGGAAGTTGCCGATGAGATCGGCATATCCCAAGCTCAGGTTTCCAGGCTTGAGAAGTCTGCCATCAGTCAGATGCAGAAACATGTGAAATCGTAATTAACATAAAGACTGGATCGGCTGTGACAAGCCGTGAAGGTCTTTTTTTGGTTTTCAGGACATTTTGCCCACACGGCACATATACTAGTACAAAATCAGTTAAAAATCCTAATGAGATTCGTGGTGAATGGCCTCATGAAAATATCTGATTTCCAGACGAAAGATGTAATCAATATTGTCGATGGTAAAAAGCTCGGGCAAATCAGTGATTTGGAGCTTGATCTGCGTCAGGGTCGTATCGAATCGATTGTTGTACCCAATCAAAGCCGGTTTTTCGGGTTGTTTGGTTCAGGGACAGATGTCATCATACCTTGGAAACATATTGTGAAAATTGGTGCAGATGTCGTTCTTGTGAAATTAGAAGACGTCCGGCCTTATCGTCAAACGGATGATAACGAAGGTGTTTATGAGTTCAATCAGCAATTCCGAAATTGACGAAAGGCACACGAGCGAAGGCTGCTGCTTCATGGGCATGCCAAGCAAACATCGTGTGTCTTTTTATTTTGTGCTAAAGTAAAAGGAAGTAAAGATCCAAGTGTGGGGAGAGAGCAACCGTGGAACCATTTGTGAAACAAGGAAAAGAGGATAGGCCAGTCCTATTTACGATAGAAAGCTGGATGGAGCAGTACAGCGAATTAACAGTTGGTTTTACATCACGCCATGGCGGAGTGAGTCAAGCACCGTATTCGACGCTCAATTGCGGGCTGCATGTTAACGATGTGTCAGAGCATGTAGTGAGGAATCGTGAGCTGCTCGCTGAAGCCGTAGGCCAGCCATTTGAAGCATTTACGTATGCAGAGCAGGTGCACGGTAATGAAGTCACTGTAGTAAGCCTACAGGAAAGAGGAATGGGTAGAACATCCAGGGAAACAGCCATTCAAGCGAAGGATGGCTTCATCACAAATGAGAAGGGGATTGTTCTTTGTGCGCAATTTGCAGATTGTGTGCCGTTATTTTTCTACGATCCTGTTAAGCGTGTTGCTGGGCTTGCCCATGCCGGTTGGAAAGGCACGGTGTTAAACATTTCCATGGCTACGATATCCTTAATGACACATACTTTTGGTAGTCAGGCCACAGACATTCGAGTGGCAATTGGTCCATCCATTAGGGCGTGCTGTTATGAGGTTGATGCGACTGTAGCTAATCGTGTAAATGATGTTCTTACAGATATCAAAGCATCATCAGATGAGCGTCAAACAGTTATGGTCGACAAAGGAAATGGCAAGTATATGCTGAATTTGCAAGAATTGAACCGAAAATTGTTACGGCAAGCAGGAATTTTGTCGTCCCATATCGAAGTATCACAGTTATGTACGAGTTGTAGCAATGATCAATTCTTTTCACATCGAAAAGAAGGCGGTTCTACAGGTAGAATGATTGCTTGGATAGGTCTTCTTTAAGAAGATAGATGCAAGCGATGCGTTGAATTGAGGTGTATGCATAAGTGAGTTTACTGGCCCGTAAAGAAGAGGTAGAAGCCCGTGTTGCCGCAGCATGTAAGCGGTCTGGACGGAGCGAGAACGAAGTTAAGACGATTGCTGTAACGAAATACGTTTCCTTAGAGACAACCAAAAGTGTATTGGATGCAGGTCTGCTGCACATCGGTGAGAATCGCTGGCAGGATGTAAAGCCGAAGTGGGAAGCGCTACACGAACGGGGAACATGGCATTTCATTGGACATTTGCAAACGAATAAAGTAAAGGACGTCATCGGCAAATTCGCCTACATCCACTCTTTGGATCGGATATCTCTAGCCAAAGAACTGGACAAGCAGGCTGCAGCTATGGGAATTGTAGTAAATTGTTTATTGCAAGTGAACGTTTCCGGCGAAGAGTCAAAGTATGGTATTGCACCTGAGCATTTCTTCCAATTTGCTACAGAAGTTAGCGGTCTAAAACATATACATATCACAGGTTTGATGACCATGGCTCCCTATGAGATGGAGGCCGATGCAACAAGACCTGTCTTCCGTGGATTAAGAGAATTGCGAGACCGTCTGAATGACCAAAGAATTTTCCCATACGAGATTACCGAGTTATCGATGGGGATGTCTGGAGACTTTGAAGTAGCGATTGAAGAAGGTGCAACATGGGTTCGTTTGGGTACTGTTTTGGTAGGGAAAGAACTTTAGTTAACCTGATTTAAGAACATGATAAGGAGGGAACTATAGTGGGTGTTTATAACCGATTTATGAATTTTCTTGGGCTGCAAGAAGAGGAAGAGATTGTGGAGCGGGAGCGCATTGTGGAGACAACAGAAGAACCTGAAACCAATCCTTATGAATTACGTAATAAAAATAAGGCGAATGTCGTCAGCATTCATTCACAGAAAAATGCACGTGTCGTGCTGAGTGAACCTCGAACCTATGAAGAGACGCAGGATATTGCAGATCATCTTCGCTCCAGAAGAGCTGTGATTGTCAATTTGCAGCGAGTTCGTGGTGATCAAGCCATACGTATCGTAGATTTCTTAAGCGGGACGGTATATGCTTTGAGTGGGTCTATATCCAAACTAGGACCAAATATCTTCCTCTGTACACCAGACTCAGTTGATATTCATGGTCACATCTCCGAGATGATGGGTGAAGAATAGGCGCATATCCTAACACAGAGGTGGATGCATACGTGATTTACGTTCACTATTATCTTAGTATTTTAATGGAAATTTATTATTTCATGATTATCGGCTATTTGATCCTCTCCTGGTTTCCAAATGCACGTGACAGCTTCATTGGAGGTCTCCTTGCGAAATTGGTTGAACCGTATTTAAGTCCTTTCCGAAAGATTATTCCCAGCATTGGGTTCATTGATCTTTCACCAATTGTAGCCTTAATTGCATTGCGATTTGTGGTTATGGGGATTGCAGCTGTGCTCGATTTTATTGTGGGGTTGTTCTAACATTGCCAAAAGAACTCTATGGTCATTTTCATTCGGATGAACACCATTTTGTCGATAAAGCCTGGGATTGGGTGGAACGGGCAGCCGAGCAGCATGCTGTGAAGCTAACGGATTTCTTAGATCCCAGACAGGCTTTTATACTGACATCACTTGTGAATAGACACCCAGATGTCCACTGCCGTCTAGATGGCGGATATTCGGCCGCCGAACGAAGAAGGGCTCTGATTGCCCCAGATTACCGATCTTTGGATGGGGAAGATATGGCGATGGCGGTCTTATCCGTTTCTTCCGGTGACGGCAAATTTCTAACATTAGAACACGGAGATTATATGGGCGCCATTCTTGGACTCGGCATGAAGCGAGACAAGGTTGGCGATATTCATGTTATAGAGGGTGGCTGCCATTGTTTGGTTACCCAGGATGCTGCGGATTACTTGCATCTGAATTTGTCTCAGGTACATAGGGTTCATGTACAGACAGAACTGTTGTCGTTAGATAAGCTGGAACTAGCTAAGGTACAATTGGACGAGCTGAACCTGTCTGTTGCGTCGATGCGTATGGACGGGATTGTGAGTGATGTATTCAGGCTAAGCCGGGCTAAAATATTGGTTCCCATTCAAGCTGGCCGCTGCCGCGTCAATTGGAAGCTGGAGGAAGATCCTAGTAAGCCCCTTAAAGAGGGGGATATGGTGTCTTTGCAAGGATTTGGTAGATTCAAGGTGCTTGAAGTGGAAGGCGTAACGAAAAAAGGGCGAATTCGTGTGAAGATCGGCAAATTTGCGTGAGCGTGGATAATTTATCCACGAACTTTGCAGGAATTGCTTATTTTCTGTCGAACTGATTCAGTATAGATGTGGGTTCAAACTAGCTTTCTTGGAAGAAAGCTCAGCTTTGCTTACGAAGTCAGTTTTGCTGCGCAAAACGCTAAGGAGGGGCACTGATGCCATTAACACCGCTAGACATACATAATAAGGAATTTTCCCGCTCGTTCCGCGGTTATGATGAAGATCAAGTGAATGAATTCCTGGATCAAGTCATTAAGGATTACGAGGCATTGATTCGCGAGAATAAAGACTTGCATAATCAGACATTAACGCTGCAGGAACGTTTGGACCATTTCACCAACATTGAGGAATCACTTAGCAAAACGATTATTGTTGCTCAAGAAGCTGCGGATGAAGTGAGAAGCAATGCGAAGAAGGAAGCGCAGCTGATCTTGAAGGAAGCTGAGAAGAATGCTGATCGGATTATTAACGAATCCTTGACGCGTTCACGCAAGGTTGCTTTGGAGATTGAAGAGCTGAAGAAACAAGCCTCCATCTATCGCACACGCTTCCGGACGCTGCTTGAAGCGCAATTAGAGCTGTTGGGCACAGAAGGCTGGCAAAGTATGCAGTTTGAAAATAAAGAAGAGTAGGGATCGACGATTAAGTGGCTGTCATATTGACTATGCCTAACGAATTGGTTATACTCCTGTTAAATGTATCTCAGTAAAGCTATGACTGGAACGAGTAGGTCGAGTGAGCAGTGTCAGCGAATTAGGGTTTTGGTGTGAGCCTAATCTCTGCAGCGTACCGAATATCCCCCAGGAGCGTCTCTTGAAGCGAGTAGAGAGAAACGGGTCATGCCGTTACACATGATCGAGTGATTAAGCTTATGTTCGCTACACCTCAGAGTGTAAGTTCATTAAGCTTTTTAACGAGGGTGGTACCGCGAGCTAGAGTTTCTCGTCCCTTTTGGGGGATGAGAGGCTTTTTTTGTTTTTCTGACAACATAAAGATTGAGGCAGGAATGGAGAGGTTAGCATGGATTATGGCAAAACATTAAATTTACTGCAAACGGAGTTTCCGATGAGAGGCAATTTGCCGCAGGCGGAACCGAAAATCCAAGAACACTGGGAAGCTGAAGACATATATGCCAAAGTGCAGGAGAGTCGCAAAGGCAGAACAAAATTCATTTTGCATGATGGACCTCCGTACGCGAACGGCGATATTCATATCGGACATGCCTTAAACAAGGTATTGAAAGATATTATCGTGCGATTCAAAACATTACAAGGTTTCGATGCGCCTTATGTTCCAGGCTGGGATACACACGGATTGCCGATTGAGCAGGTGATTACAAACAGCGGGAAAGTCGATCGTAAAAAAATGACTGTCCCTGAGTTCCGTGAATATTGCAAAGAGTATGCCCTGCAGTCTGTTGAGAAACAGAAAAGCCAATTCCAGCGACTTGGTATTCGCGGTGACTGGAAGAATCCGTATATCACTCTGCAGCCAAATTATGAAGCTCAGCAAATTCGAGTGTTCGGTAAAATGGTTCAAAAAGGCTTTGTCTACAAAGGTTTGAAGCCTGTCTATTGGTCCCCTTCATCCGAAAGTGCACTTGCAGAAGCTGAGATTGAATACAAAGAAAAAACTTCTTCTTCCATCTATGTGGCGTTCCCTGTTAAAGACGGCAAAGGCAAACTGCCGCAGGATGCCGCTATTGTGATTTGGACGACAACGGCATGGACACTCCCTGCAAACCTGGGTATCTCACTTCATCCTGAGTTCGACTACGCTGTTGTTGG
Organism: Paenibacillus andongensis; assembly: GCF_025369935.1. Taxonomy (NCBI): domain Bacteria; kingdom Bacillati; phylum Bacillota; class Bacilli; order Caryophanales; family Paenibacillaceae; genus Paenibacillus; species Paenibacillus andongensis. The sequence goes on from NZ_CP104467.1 coordinate 3,277,398, forward strand.
GGCTGGTGGGAAGAAGTATGTACTTGCACAGGGCTTGCTTGCAGCTGCAGCTAAGGAAATTGGCTGGACTGATTACGAAGTGTTATCGACGATAAAGGGCAGTGAGCTTGAGTTCGTTACGTGTCAGCATCCGTTCTATGACCGTGAATCGCTTGTAATGGTCGGCGAACATGTGACACTTGAGGCAGGTACTGGTTGTGTACACACAGCTCCTGGACATGGGGAAGACGACTTCGCGATTGGACAACGTTATAACATCGGAGTGCTATGTCCTGTGGATGATCAAGGGCATTTCACAGCGGAAGCACCGGGCTTCGAAGGCTTGTTCTATGAAAAAGGCGGCAAGCTGATTATCGAGAAGCTGCAAGAATTAGGTCTATTGCTTAAAGCTGGTGAAATTCAGCATCAATACGCCCATGATTGGCGCACGAAGAAGCCAGTTATTTATCGAGCGACAGAGCAATGGTTCGCGTCCATCGATAAGTTCAGACAAGAGATGTTGGATGAAATTAAGCAAGTGAAATGGACGCCAGAGTGGGGTGAAGTTCGCCTGCATAACATGATCGCAGATCGTGGAGACTGGTGTATTTCGAGGCAGCGTGCATGGGGTGTTCCTATTCCGATCTTCTACTGCCGCAGCTGTAACGAACCGCTTGTCAATGAGCAAACCACCCAACATGTGGCTCAATTATTTGAGCAAGAAGGCTCGAATGCTTGGTTTATCAAAGATGAAAAGGATCTCCTCCCTCAGGGAACTAGCTGTTCCAAATGTGGTCATGTTGAGTTCCGTAAGGAAACGGACATCATGGACGTATGGTTTGATTCTGGTTCCAGCCATGTGGCTGTTCTAGAATCCCGTCCTGAGCTGCAATGGCCTGCGGATCTGTACTTAGAAGGTTCTGACCAATACCGTGGTTGGTTCAACTCTTCTCTCATTACAGGTGTTGCCACAAGAGAGAAATCGCCATATAAAGGCGTTCTCAGCCATGGCTTTACGCTGGATGGAGAAGGACGGAAAATGTCCAAGTCGATCGGCAACACGATTGATCCGAATGTTGTGTGTGGTAAGCTAGGCGCCGATATTCTGCGTCTGTGGGTATCCTCAGTCGATTATCAATCGGATCACCGGATCTCGGATAATATTTTGAATCAAACGACGGAAGTATACCGTAAAATTCGCAACACGATGCGCTTCTTGCTGGGGAACATGAGTCATTTCAACCCAGAAACCGATCGTGTAGCTGCGGAGAGTTTGTCTGAGCTTGATCGTTATGCGTTGATCCGCTTGAATCGCATGATTGAGAAGGTAGTGAAGGCATACGAAGCGTATGAATTCCATGTCGTTTACCAAACGATTCATCATTTCTGCGCAGTTGAAATGAGCTCTTTCTATTTGGATATTATCAAGGATCGTTTGTATGCAAACGCGCCTCATGATCCAGCTCGGAAAGCTTCGCAAACCGTATTATATGCTGCCTTAACTGCGATCACGAAGCTAATTTCACCGATTCTTCCGCACACAGCTGATGAAGTGTGGAAGTACATCCCCGGAGTTGAGCTCAGCAGTGTGCAGTTAGCAGAACTGCCAGAAGTCGATTCAAGTTTGTATAAGGAAGAATTGGAAAATAAATGGAATAGCTTCCTGGATGTTAGAGATGAAGTTCTGAAAGCTCTCGAGGAGGCACGTAAAGAGAAGGTCATCGGTAACTCGTTAGGAGCTGCTGTGCATCTATATCCGAATGATGAAGCTGCTTACGATTTGCTAATGCAATTGGAGCAATTGGATCAGTTATTCATCGTCTCTGCTGTGAATGTACACAAACCTGGAACAGAAGCTCCTGTTGGGGTGTATCAATCCAAGGACGCTGCCATTGCTATCACGGTAGCTGAAGGCGAGAAGTGCGAGCGCTGCTGGATAGTGACTTCAGAGGTAGGGCAAAGTAAAGAACATCCGACACTTTGTGCCAGATGTAATGACGTTGTTTCGACTCATTATCACGAGTAATGGAAGCAAACGAGCTTTCGCTTAATGCGAAGCTCGTTTGTCCTGTTTTTTCTAGAGCTGCTCATCATCTGGGTTATAATGGTTTTCTGGTTCGAGAAGAGGCTCGCCCTCACCTTTATGCATATAATCACGGTAGGCCTTGCCTCGAACAATGGTAACATGTTCACCATACAGGTCAGTCGCAACAAAGCTCTCAAAAGACTCAACATATCCAACGTGCTCATCGGCTTCCACATACATTTCATTATAGTGATCAACATTGGGATCTTCCGCGAAGGCGGGCGAATTTGAGGTACCCCAACTTTCAACAATTTGCCAAGCATCTTCACCATCGAATTCAGTCTCGTCGTCACGTTCGTCAAAGCTGGTTCGGCCAAAAGGTGGGTAGAGCACTTGTTCTTCAACAGGTCTTCGGAATGATCGGTCAGGATCAGGAACGTGTTCTAAGCTGTAAAGGGTAGTAGGGATAGCTTGAAGGCGCTCAAAGGGAATCGGTTGTTTGCTGAATACACATATGCCGTATTCTCCACTCTCCATGCGAGCTAAGGCTTCATTAACTTGATTTAAATGAAATTCAGCATGTTCGTTGAGTGAAATATCTTTCTCTCGTTCGTAAATTTCTGTGGCAACGTCTCCTGGATGATTATCATACATGGAGAGCTCTCCAGTACTATCTTTAAAAGAATTGGACAGGCCATAATTATCATTCATGGCAAAATGTTTTTCGAGATAAACCTTTTCCTCCAATAATTGCAGATATAATTCTCTTAATTGCTCCTCGGATAAATGGCTCATAGTCGAAAGTACAACTCCTTTCTAACAGCTGATGCATACCGTTATAATGCCGAGTGACAGCTTTTTTTAGTGAGGTAATTCCTTGAAAATAAGGAACATGTTTAAGCTTGCGAGAAGGTAATGCTTACGAAAACTCTTAGGAGGAAAAGATAATGAAATATTATTTCTATGCGCTCATCGTTTTTATTTTGGATCAAGTATCCAAATGGTTTATTGTGAAACGGATTCCGCTTGGCGAGGAACGTCCAGTGCTAGGTGATTTCTTCATCATAACTTCGCATCGTAATCGGGGTGCGGCATTTGGCATTTTGCAAAATCAAAGATGGTTTTTCATTGTGATTACACTTATTGTAGTGATTGGTATTCTCTGGTACATGCGTCGGACGATACGTGAGAGAAAAGTTTTATTATCTTTTGCACTTTGTCTTCTGCTAGGAGGAGCAATCGGTAATTTTATTGATCGAGCTTTATTCGGTGAAGTTGTGGATTTCCTGCAGTTTACCTTTGATTTTAGCTTGTTCGGCAAAGCCATTTATTATATTTATCCGATTTTCAATCTAGCTGATTCGGCCATCGTGATCGGGGTCATCCTGATTTTCCTAGAATCGTTACTTACTTGGAGAAAAGAGAAAAAAGGAGCAACGAATGAACACAAACCAGACCTCATCTGAGGCCGCGACAAATGATGTCGTCGAATGGACGGTTGAAGAGCAGTATGCCAGTGAACGTATTGATAAATTCATTACAGAAGCATTAGAAGAAGATGTGTCAAGAACACTCGTTCAGCAATGGGTCAAAGACGGACATGTTAGAGTGAATGGGAAAACAATAAAACCAAACTATAAGCTGTCTGAACAAGATATTATTTCTTTGCGAATTCCTGAGCCCCAGGGTGTTGAGCTAGCCGCGGAAAACATTCCCCTGAATGTTGTATATGAAGACGCCGATGTCATCGTGATCAATAAACAGCGGGGACTTGTCGTTCATCCAGCACCTGGCCATTACTCAGGTACATTAGTAAACGCATTGATGTACCATTGCAAGGATCTATCTGGCATCAACGGAGAGCTGCGTCCTGGCATCGTACATCGGATTGATAAGGACACATCCGGTCTTATCATGTCGGCAAAGAACGATAAAGCACACGCTAGCTTAGCTGAGCAGTTAAAGGCTCATACGGTTAATCGCAAATATATCGCCCTAGTACATGGGAATCTACAACACGATCAAGGTACTATCGACGCTCCGATCGGACGCGATTCCAATGATCGCAAGATGTATACGGTAACGGAGAAAAACAGCAAGCAAGCTGTAACTCATTTCGTAGTTATCGAACGTTTTGGCGATTTTACCTTGGTGGAGCTGAAACTTGAAACAGGAAGAACCCACCAAATTCGCGTGCATATGAAATTCATTGGTCACCCGCTTGTTGGTGATCCGATGTATGGCAAGAGCAAAGGGATGCTTATGGATGGGCAAGCGCTGCATGCTGCCATTCTAGGCTTTAAACATCCGCGTACAGAGGAATGGCTGCAATTTGAAGCACCGATACCCGCTGATATGGAAAACCTTTTGCAAACAATTCGAACATCCTAGGGTTCTTCAGAGTGGGAGAGGAGTGAATCACATGGAGTATCTGATTAATCCACAAGTGAAAGATATTCAAATTTCAGGCATACGTAAAATATCTAATCTCGTCAGCACCATTCCAGGTGCATTGACTTTAACGATCGGACAGCCTGATTTCCCGACGCCGCGGCATATAATTGAGGCGGGACAGAGGGCTTTGGATAAAAATAAAACGGTTTATACGCAAAATCCCGGACTATTGGAACTGCGAGAAGCGGTATCCAGCTTCGTTCTCATTAAGTACGGCCAACAATATCGCGCAGCTGATGAAATTATCGTGACAGCTGGAGCGAGTCAAGCGGTAGACATTACGTTACGTACCATCCTTACACCTGGTGCAGAAGTTATTATTCCCGCGCCAATTTACCCGGGATACGAGCCATTAATCAGACTAGCAGGGGGAGTCCCTGTTTATGTTGATACTAGACCGAATGGCTTGAAATTAACGGCGGAGTTACTTGAGCCTTATCTAACAGCTAACACGCGCTGCGTTATCTTGTGCTATCCATCTAATCCAACAGGCCAAGTGCTCACGGAGCAGGAATTGACCGATTTGGCTCAATTATTAGAAGATCGGGAATTGTTTATTTTATCCGATGAAATTTACAGTGAGCTTGTGTACGGAGTCCAACATCATTCTATTGCAACGATAGGTAAGCTTCGCGAGAAAACCATTGTTATTAATGGCCTATCCAAATCCCACGCTATGACAGGCTGGCGGGTTGGATTCACTTTAGCGCCTGCATACATTACCGAGCATATTGTCAAGGTACATCAGTATAATGTGACCTGCGCAAGCTCAGTAAGCCAGTACGCGGCATTAGAGGCTTTGACAGTTGGTGTGGATGATGCTCTGCCAATGCGCAATGCCTATGAAGTTCGTAGGGATTACGTCTATGATCGTTTGGTCGCGATGGGCTTCGAGTTGGAAAAGCCGAATGGGGCGTTTTATTTGTTCCCTTCCATTTCCAAGTTCGGTTTAACCTCTCAGGAATTTACCTTGAGGCTGCTTCATGAGGAGCACGTTGCTGTTGTACCTGGAGATGCTTTCACTTCTTACGGAGAAGGCTATATCCGCATTTCGTATGCTTATTCACAAGAAGTATTAGAAGAGTCGCTTGATCGGCTTGAGCGTTTTATTAGTAAGCTAACGTAAGCTTGCCATTGTTCAGGTATTTCATAGATGAGATTACTTTAATCCTTAAACGAGGAAACCCTCCAAATCCACTTAGTGTGGTTGGAGGGTTTTTCTTTGAAAGATAAGAATTTATATGTCTTTGGCGACCGAGAGGTTCCCTATATAACAGGTGAGATAAGGTCTGGTATCCGCGCCGTGTGCAGCTTGTAACGATGTTTTACAATGTTTTGCATCGTTACAGATGTCCTTCGTTTAACCATACTTAATTAGATTTAAACCGTAAATAGGCTGTAATGGTATCTATGGCTACATCAATAGCACTCTCATTAGGATCAAGCTTGGCGTTATGCAACCCATGAGGAGTATCTACCCCTAACCAGAACATGAAGCCAGGTATTTGCTCCAAAAAGTAGCCAAAGTCTTCGCCTGTCATCGCTTCTGTACATTCCACAAGCTGTACATTTTCTTTTCCGCGCAGCCAGTCCATGAATTCCACGGTCAAAGCTGGATCATTAAACACCTGGCGGTAATTCGAGCCATAATCAATAGAAACTTGGCACTCGAAGGAGCTTTCGATTCCTGCCGCTACAGCTTCGATCCGTTTCTTGATCTTGTCCATAGAATCAGCGGAAAGGGTACGAATTGTACCTTCCAAGCGCGCTTTTTCAGCGATAATGTTCTGCTTGGTTCCGGCTTCCATTTTACCAATGGTAATGACGGCCGAATCCAGCGGATTCACATTACGGGAAACAATGGTCTGCAGTTGACCAACCATTTGTGTCGCAGCAATGATCATATCGTTTGCTTGGTGCGGGTAAGCGGCATGTCCGCCTTTGCCTAGCAGGTCAATGAACAGCTCAGATGTATTGGCAAACAAGATCTCCGGCCTCGTGGCAATCGTGCCTACTGGGTACTCAGGAGCTATATGGAGAGCAACCATCTGGTCAGGCTTCCAATCCTGCAATTCTTCAGCAGCAAGCATGGGCAAAGCTCCGCCTGGTCCTTCTTCTGCTGGCTGGAACAGCACAATCAGATCATCCTGCATCGGCTGCTGAGCGAAATGGGTAACAACGCCCATCCCAATCGACATATGAAAATCATGTCCGCACGCATGCATGTAGCCTCGATGCTGGGAAGGAAACGGAAGAGAGGTCTCTTCCGTGATGGGCAGCCCGTCCATATCCGCTCGATATCCGAAGCGTTTGGTAGGATTCGTACCTTTGATGTAAACCAAAATGCCAGTGCGCCAAGTACGAATCGTCAGTCTATCCTGAGGAAGCTTAGCTAGATGGTCAAGGAGAAGCTGCTGCGTCTTGAACTCTTGAAAGCCCGGCTCCGGAATTTGGTGAAGCTGACGGCGCAGCTCTATAAAGGGGCTAAGCATGGTGAATTCCTCCAGAACACCTTACAGGGTGCGCAGATCTTGTAAAATTTCTGTTTTGGACTTCGTTTTATCGTCCACTTTCTTAATCACTCGTGCAGGTGCTCCTGCTACAACTGTATATTCTTCTACGTCTTGTGTAACGATAGCACCGGCAGCAACAACAGATCCTTTTCCGATACGAACACCTTCCAAGATAACGGCATTCGCTCCAACAAGCACATCATCCTCAATCACACAAGGCTGTGCGGAAGGGGGCTCAATAACGCCTGCAACAACTGCACCTGCGCCGATATGACACATTTTGCCGACTTGTGCTCTACCACCAAGAACAGCATTCATATCGATCATTGTACCATCGCCAACAGAAGCACCAATATTAATGAGAGCGCCCATCATGATGACGGCGTTATCTCCGATATGTACTTTATCACGAATGATCGCACCTGGTTCAATGCGCGCATTGATTGGCTTCAGATCAAGCATTGGAATCGCAGAATTGCGACGATCCGCTTCAACAACGAAATCCGCGATTTGCGCTTTGTTTGCTTCAAGAACGGGCTGAATTTCACTCCATTCGCCAAAAACAACGCCGCTTCCGCCGGATATAAAGGTTTGGCTGCCTTCACCAAAGTTAATACCTTCAAGGTTTCCTTTTACGTATACTTTAACAGGCGTTTTTTTCTTGCTTTCTTTAATAAATTGAATAATTTCTAACGTATTCATCTCGGTCATGGTGACATCTCCTTAAAATTTAAATTGACTCTCCTATATTATCAGAAAGGGGGCATTTCAGCCAATGTGTATTCATAGAGCTTTTTGAGCGAATTGACTATAGTATAGATCTGCATAAAAGCCATGCTGTTCCAATAGCTGTTCATGGGATCCTTGTTCAATAACGGAGCCATGATTCATAACAAGAATAAGATCGGCATCTCGTATGGTGGAAAGTCGATGTGCAATGACGAAGCTTGTGCGACCCTCCATCAGGTTATTCATCGCCTTTTGAATGGATACTTCCGTGCGTGTATCTACGCTGCTCGTCGCTTCATCAAGAATCAAAATGGTTGGATCCGCAAGTATGGCGCGTGCAATGGTCAGAAGCTGCTTTTGCCCATGTGAAAGGTTGGATGCTTCTTCATTCAATCTAGTATCGTATCCTTCCGGCAGGGTTCGAATGAAATGATCGGCATAGGCCGCACGAGCCGCACTAACGATCTCTTCCTCAGTGGCACCATCACGTCCGTAAGCGATATTTTCACGAATCGTTCCGTTGAACAGCCATGTGTCTTGCAGGACCATACCGAACAGTCCGCGCAGATGACTACGTGACATTTCACGTGTGTCTACCGCATCAATGGAAATCGTACCATTCTTTAATTCGTAGAAACGCATCAGTAAATTGACAATCGTTGTTTTACCTGCACCTGTTGGGCCAACAATGGCAACCGTTTGTCCAGGCTCTACTTGAATATTCATATCTTGAATCAACGGGGTATCCTCTTTGTAAGCAAAATTAACCTGTTTAAATTGAACATGGCCTTTAACATTTTGGGTTGTTTTTACATGAGTGATTTCCAGTACTTCTTCCGGCTCATCTAACAGCTCGAAGATACGTTCCGCGGCGGCAATAGTGGACTGAATCACGTTGGCTATATTAGCCACCTGTGCAATTGGCATCCCGAATTGCCCTGAATATTGAATAAACGCTAAAATATCTCCGATTTTAATAGCCCCATTTGTTACCATGATGCCACCAATCACACTGACCAATACATAGCCGATATTCCCGATAAAGGACATAAGGGGGAAGATCATCCCCGAGATAAACTGGGCACGCCAGCCTGAATGATACAAGCGTTCATTAATTTCATTGAATTGCTCAACGGATTTCTGCTCACGGCCAAAAGCTTTGACAATGGTATGTCCGGTGTACATTTCTTCCACGTGACCATTCAGTTCGCCGAGCGTTTTTTGTTGACCTTTAAAATACTTCTGAGACCGTGAGGCGATCATTTTCGTTCCCAAAATGCTGAGCGGCAAGGTTACGATGGTGGCCAAGGTCAATAAAGGACTGATCGTTAGCATCATAATAATGATTCCGAGCAAGGTTACGATTGAAGTAATCAACTGCGTCAAGCTTTGCTGCATGGTAGAGCTGAGAGTATCTACGTCGTTAGTAGCCCGGCTCATCGTATCTCCATGACTGCGTGAGTCGAAGAAGGAGAGAGGTACTCGGGTGAGCTTCTCGCTGATATCTTTACGGAGATTAAATACTATTTTCTGTGTGACACCGACCATAATCCATTGTTGGATGAAAGTAAGAATGGCACTAAGTATGTAAAGAGCAGCCAGGATAACAATGATTTTGAAAATGGCATCGAAGTCAATTTTAGCACCGGCAACTCCCTTGAACTTCGCGATAGAGCCTTCATACAATATGGTTGTTGCGTTCCCCATAAGTTTGGGACTAATAATGCTGAAAAGCGTGCTGAGTACAGCCGAGATAAAAACAAGCAGGATAGATATACGGAAAGGACTCATATACCGGGACAACCGTCGTATAGTTCCCTTGAAATCCTTAGCCTTTTGAACTGGCATTCCCATGCCACCCATGCCGCCTCGGCCAAAGTGACCGGGATTTACCCCTGCTTGAGAAGGAGCTTTCTCTTTTGGTTTGTCGCTCATGCAATTTCCTCCTCTGACAGCTGAGAAGCAACAATTTCTTGATACACAGCACATGTTTTCATCAAATCTGAATGGGTGCCGATTCCTGCGATTTGCCCTTCTTCCAGTACGATAATGCGGTTAGCGTCCATAATTGTACTGACGCGTTGGGCAACAATGATCATGGTTGCATGTTCGGTTTCGGCTTTGAGAGCTGCACGAAGCTTAGCATCCGTTTTGAAATCAAGCGCAGAGAAGCTGTCATCAAATACGTAGATGTTCGGTTTACGAACGAGTGCACGCGCAATGGCAAGCCTCTGCTTCTGGCCTCCGGATAAGTTCGTTCCACCTTGGGCCAGAACAGCTTGGTAGCCATCTTTCATCTCGGCGATGAAATCTGCAGCTTGGGCAGTAGTCGCAGCATGCTGTATTTCCTCTTCCGTTGCCATCTCACGCCCAAAACGAATGTTATCCGCTACCGTTCCTGAGAAAAGCGCTGCTTTTTGTGGGACATAACCGATTTGCAGTCGTAGACTTTCTAATTTTAAAGAAGGCAGAGGATGACCATCTAAAGTAATAGTGCCGGACTCTACATCATAGAAGCGCAAAAGTAAATGAATGAGGGTCGTCTTGCCCGATCCGGTTCCTCCAATAATTGCTGTTACCTCACCAGGCTCAGCACGGAAGGATAGATCGCGGATTGCTGGTTGTTCAGCCCCAGGATAACTAAATGATACATGTTTAAATTCAACAGCTGCTTGCTTGGAATCAAGAGATTTCGCCATTTCCGCACTATGTATGTTTGATTGATGGGCTAAAACTTCATTAATACGGACAGAAGAAGCAGATGCGCGTGGAATCATCATGAAAATCATCGTCATCATGAACATAGAAAACATGATCTGCATGGCATATTGGATGAAGGCCATTAAGTCACCAATCTGCATTTGGTTGGCATCAATACGAACTCCGCCGTACCAAAGAATGACGACAACCCCAAGATTAAATACAAGCATCATGATGGGCATCATCGTAGACATGATGACATTTACTTTTACGGCTACTTGTGTGTAATCCAGGTTCGCTTTTTCGAATTTGCGTTTTTCATGTTCGGAACGGTTAAAGGCGCGAATGACGCGGATGCCGGTTAAATTTTCACGCAGCACGAGATTAATGCCATCGATTTTGACCTGTAATGTTTTGAATAGGGGAAGTCCTTTACGCATGATTCCCACAATTGCAAGTGCAAGAATCGGGATGATGGAGATTAAAACAATGGCGAGATGAGCGTCCTTGTAAGTGGCCATAATGACTCCGCCGACTAGCATCGTTGGAGCGCCGATGAACATCCGCATCATAACAATCACTTGCTGAACTTGTGCGATGTCATTCGTGGTTCTGGTAATGAGGGAGGATGTGCCGAGTTTATCAAATTCGTGCAAGGAGAAGCTTTCAACATGGGTAAAAAGCGTTCGTCGTAAATCCCTGCCGAATCCTGTCGCCGTTCGTGCTAATAAGTAGCTCGCAATGATGACACAAACCATCGCGCCCATCGCTACTAAAAGCATGTAAGCGCCAAACCGGAGAATATAAGGAATATCTCCTTTCACAACCCCGACATCGACAATGTCTGCGAGCAGAGTGGGCAGGTACAACTGCGCCAATGATTGCAAGAGCATCAAAGTAATAATCGCAACCACAGAAGTTTTGTACGGTTTCAGAAGCCGAAACAATTTGAACATAGGTTCCTCCTTAGCGTTTTACCCTAGCAAAACGGGCATCATAAGCGTTGCAGAATTTTCGCAAGAAAACGGGCAATGCTCGTGTTTTCATATGTAAATTATAACACATGGCCGAGCGCTAGCTCAAAGCAAGTTCAAGAAATAGATATTGACTTATCGTGTCGAAAGTGGGATAATTCTTTTAATTAAATATGTACCTTTAAAAACAGTCCAGAGAGGCTGGCAAGGTAGTCGATGAGAAAAGACGGGATATACTGAGTTGCGGATTCAGTGTAGTCAAAGCTAAAGGGATGTGCGCATCCTTATGCCCCGCTCTGTATCTTTATGCACTCGTAACTCCTTGCCAATAAATGGGCAAGGAGTTTTTTGGTTTGCTAACAGAAAACCTGCGAATGCACACGATGCCAGTTTTCCCTACGGAAAACTCAGCCAATGCTTACGATGCAAGTTTTGCTAAAGCAAAACTCTCAGGAGGCGAAAAAGATGAATGAAACGGCCGAACACACGATTATTGATGAAATGGGAATTCGCAGAGCGCTAACACGGATTGCGCACGAGATACTGGAAAAGAATAAAGGGGTAGAAAACTGTACCTTGATTGGGATTCGGACCCGTGGTATTTACTTGGCAAGTCGAGTAGCAGAGAGAATTCTTGAGATTGAAGGTATACCGATTCCTGTCGGTGAGATTGATATCACCTCTTATCGTGATGATCGCGTGAAGGTGAAATCAGTGGAGAATGTCCAGGAAGGCGGCAAGCTCCAAATTCAAGACCGCAAAATCATTCTATTCGATGATGTACTTTACACCGGAAGAACGGTGAGGGCAGCGATGGATGCATTGATCGATCTGGGTAGACCGCAAATGATCCAGCTTGCCGTCCTTGTTGACAGAGGCCATCGCGAATTGCCAATTCGCCCTGATTATGTAGGAAAGAACGTACCTACCTCCAAAAGTGAAAGCATCGAAGTACGGCTAACGGAAATCGATGATAAGGATGGGGTCATCATAATTCAACAGAGGGGGAAACAGGAGTGAGCATAGTGAGTACACAAACGAAGCATTTTCTAGGATTGAAGGGCGTAAGCGCAGATGAAATAACGAGCATACTTGATCGTGCTGCCTACTGGGAACAATCATCTTCGAAGGTGACGAATCAGTTTCAAGGCAAATTCGTTTCCAACTTGTTTTTTGAAAATAGTACAAGAACTCGGTTCTCCTTTGAACTGGCGCAAAAGCGGCTCGGAGCTGATGTACTCAACTTCTCTGCTGCTGAATCCAGTGTACAAAAAGGTGAGTCCATCTACGATACAGTCCGTACACTCGAGTCCATGGGCATCGATGCCGGTGTCATCCGATTGAAGCCAAACGGTGTCCTGCAAGAGCTGGCTGAGAAAATCAAAATCCCGCTCATTAACGCGGGGGACGGCAATAACGAGCATCCAACACAAGCGCTGCTCGATTTCTACACGATGCGCAAGCAGTTCGGCGCCATCAAAGGTTTAACGGTCTCTATCATCGGAGACATCTTGCACAGCCGCGTCGCTCGCTCCAACTTATGGGGACTCATCGCCCTGGGAGCAAAAGTGCAGTTCTGCGCGCCGGAAAGCATGCAGGCTCCAGAGTTAGCTCAGTTTGCTCCGTATGTGTCCTTCGAGGAAGCACTGAAAGCTGACGTGGTTATGATGCTGCGTGTGCAGCTTGAACGGCACGACAAAGGAATCATTCGCTCTGCAGAGGAATATCGCGAGCAATACGGGCTAACAGCAGAGCGTGCAAGTCGCATGGCACCTCACGCAATCATCATGCATCCGGCTCCCGTCAATCGAAATGTTGAGCTTGATGATGAACTTGTTGAACACGAGAAATCCAAAATTTTCACGCAAATTGCTCACGGTGTTCCGATTCGTATGGCGGTCATCGAACGAGCTTTATCCTAAAGGAGAGACTTTGATCTTCGATCAAAGATCCCTATAATGTCCCACAAAGTGAAGCCAAGCTCTGAAGCTGATTCCGCCCGCATTGAGCTTTAGCTCGATCGGCGTCTAAACTTACCATTCAAAGCGGTCATACTACGTCGAATTGCTTCGATAAGAGTTTAGACATTACTTTGCGGGGGCCCCAAACGAATACTAGGAGGACAATATCACAATGGGTATTTGGATATTAAACGGACTTACCGTTGATGCAAATAATGTACAAGCGAAGAAACACATTTTGGTAGAGAATGATAAAATTGCAAAGGTTATAGAGGCAGAAGAAGGTTCGGCTCCACAAACTGATGGCCATGAAGTCATTGATGCAGCAGGTAAGCTGGTGACTCCAGGATTCATCGATATGCATGTTCACCTAAGAGAGCCTGGCTTTGAGCATAAAGAAAATATCGCGACCGGAACACGTTCCGCAGCAAGAGGCGGCTTCACAACCATCGCCTGCATGCCGAATACAAGACCTGTGATCGACACCGTTGATACTGTGAACTACATATTAGACAAAGCTGCAACGGAAGGTGTCGTCCGTGTTCTCCCCTACGGTACGATTACGAAGAACGAGCTTGGCCGCGAGTTGACCGATTTCGCTGCGCTGAAAGAAGCGGGCGTCATCGGCTACACGGATGACGGTGTCGGCGTGCAAAGCGCGCAAATGATGAAGGATGCGATGGCGTTGGCTGCATCCATCGGTATGCCAATCATCGCGCACTGCGAGGATGACACGCTTGTAGTTGGCGCGCCGGTCAGCGAAGGCGCGTTCGCGAAGAAGCACGGACTGAAGGGAATCCCGAATGAGTCCGAGGCGATTCATGTAGGTCGCGACGTGCTGCTAGCCGAAGCGACAGGAGTACACTACCACGTGTGCCACGTAAGCACCGAGCAGTCGGTTCGTCTGATCCGACATGCGAAGCAGTTCGGCATTAAAGTGACAGCCGAGGTATGTCCGCATCACCTCGTGCTCTCGGATGAAGACATTCCAGGGCTCGATGCCAACTGGAAGATGAACCCGCCGCTGCGTACGCCGCGCGATGTGCAGGCTGTCATTGAAGGGTTGGAAGACGGCACGATAGACATTATCGTGACGGATCACGCGCCGCATACCGAAGAAGAGAAAGAGAAGGGCATGATGCTGGCTCCGTTCGGCATACTCGGCTTCGAAACTGCGTTTTCCCTGCTGTACACGAAATTTGTACTGACAGGCAAATGGTCCTTGGGATTCCTTGTGGATCGTATGACGAAAAAACCTGCCGACGTATTCGGTCTTCCATACGGAACACTGGAAGTAGGCAGCGCAGCTGATATTACCATCGTGGATTTGGAAACAGAGCGCGAAGTTCTCAAAGAAGAGATCGTTTCACGCAGCAAAAACACGCCATTCATTGGCTGGAAGCTGCAAGGCTGGCCGGTTGTTACAATCGCTTCCGGTAAAGTGGTTTGGTCATAAATCGTTCTTAAATAACGTCGAAATCAAGCATAAATCCGCATTAAGATCTATACGCAGATCGAAAATTCGTGTATATTTATACAGAATGATTGCTTTTTATGCAAATCTTATGCAATGAAAAAGAAATTGTAGGCATGACATCTGCGATTCGAGAGAATCGTTTGACAATAGCGAAGGAGTTGAAAGAACATGCAGGCAAGATTGTTGCTGGAAGACGGCACTCTTTTTACAGGAAAATCGTTCGGTAGTGAAGGTGAATCCGTCGGCGAGGTTGTATTCAATACAGGAATTACAGGTTATCAGGAGGTGCTTTCCGATCCTTCCTACTGCGGTCAAATCGTGACCATGACATATCCATTAGTGGGGAACTACGGTGTGATTCGGGATGATTTTGAATCCGTACGTCCTTTCATTCATGGCTTTGTCGTTCGTGAGCATGAAGAGATTCCTAGTAACTGGAGAGCGCAATATACACTGGGTAGCTTGCTGAAAGAATACGGCATCGTTGGGATCAGCGGCATCGATACGCGCATGTTAACTCGTAAAATCCGTCATCACGGCGTTATGAAAAGCCTTTTGACAACATCCAATAAATCGATTGCTGAGCTGACTGAAATCCTAAGAGGAACGCCTCTAATGACAGATCAAGTCGCTCGTGTATCCACGAAAAGTGTATACGGCGCACCTGGTCACAAAGAACGTATTGTTCTCGTTGACTTCGGAGCTAAAAGCGGAATCATCCGTGATCTTAGCAAACGTGACTGTGACGTTGTCGTTGTTCCTCAAGATGCTACAGCTGAACAAATTCGTCGCCTTGCGCCAGACGGCGTTCTGCTGTCTAACGGCCCTGGGGATCCGAAAGACGTACCTCACGCTGTCGAAATGATTAAAGGCTTACTCGGCGATATCCCGCTCTTCGGCATTTGCTTGGGGCATCAGCTGTTCGCACTAGCATGTGGCGCAGACACGGATAAACTGAAGTTCGGCCACCGCGGCGGTAACCATCCGGTAAAAGATTTAATTTCCGGACGCTGCTACATTACTTCACAAAACCATGGCTACACGGTTAAGGAAGAATCCGTCCAAGGAACTGACCTTGAAGTAACACACATCAACAATAATGATCGCACGATTGAAGGCTTGAAACATAAAAAATACCCTGCTTTCTCGGTTCAGTATCACCCAGAGGCAGCACCGGGTCCATTTGACTCCAGCTACTTGTTCGATGATTTCATCTCGCTGATTCGTCAGCACAAAATCGATAACCCACAGCAGCCGCGCCAAGCGCAAATGCTTGCACAGTGGAAAGCTTCCACGGCATCGACATCTGTGAAGGAGGAACTGCAATATGCCAAAAAATAATACACTCAAAAAGATTCTCGTTATCGGTTCCGGTCCTATCGTCATCGGTCAGGCAGCGGAATTTGACTATGCAGGTACGCAAGCTTGTCAAGCGCTTAAAGAAGAAGGCATGGAAGTTATCCTGATCAACAGCAACCCTGCTACGATCATGACGGATACGAACATGGCGGATAAAGTATATATCGAACCGATTACCCTTGAGTTTGTTACGCAAATTATTCGTCAAGAACGTCCGGATGGTTTGCTTCCAACACTCGGTGGTCAAACAGGTCTGAACATGGCTGTTGAGCTAGCTCGCGCAGGCGTTCTGGAAAGCGAGAACGTGAAGCTACTCGGAACACAGCTAACAGCAATTGAGAAGGCAGAGGATCGTGATCTTTTCAGAGACTTGATGAGAGAATTAGAGCAGCCTGTACCAGATAGCGTTATCGTAACGACAGTTGCTCAAGCGGTTGATTTTGCTAACGAAATCGGCTTTCCAATCATCGTTCGTCCTGCCTACACATTAGGTGGAACAGGCGGCGGTATCTGTAACACGATGGAAGAGTTGACGGAAATCGTTGCTTCCGGAATTCGTTACAGCCCAATCGGTCAATGTCTAGTAGAACGCAGTATTGCGGGCATGAAAGAAGTCGAGTACGAAGTAATGCGTGACGCGAACGATAACTGCATCGTGGTATGTAACATGGAGAACTTTGATCCAGTGGGTGTACATACCGGAGATAGTATCGTTGTGGCACCAAGCCAAACCTTGTCGGACCGTGAGTATCAAATGCTGCGTTCGGCTTCGCTTAAAATCATTCGCGCCTTGAACATCGAGGGTGGCTGTAACGTACAATACGCGCTTGATCCGCATAGCTTCCAATACTACGTAATCGAAGTGAACCCGCGTGTAAGCCGCTCTTCAGCGCTTGCATCCAAAGCAACGGGCTATCCGATTGCGAAGATGGCTGCGAAAATTGCGATTGGCTACACGCTCGATGAGCTAGTCAACCCAGTAACAGGCCAAACTTATGCGTGCTTCGAGCCAGCACTGGACTACATCGTTTCCAAAATTCCACGTTGGCCGTTCGATAAATTTACAGCGGCAAACCGTAAACTGGGTACGCAAATGAAAGCGACTGGCGAAGTTATGGCGATTGGCCGTACATTCGAAGAGTCCATTCATAAAGCGGTTCGTTCCTTAGAAATCGGCGTACATCGTTTGTTCCTAAAAGAGACGGATCTCTTAGATCAAGAAACCCTTGAGTTCCGCTTGCAAAAGCCTGACGATGAGCGTCTGTTCTTACTCGCAGAAGCGTATCGCAGAGGTTACACCGTAGAACAATTGCAGAATTTGACGAAGATTGACTGGTGGTTCTTGAACAAATTGGATGGTCTGATCAAATTCGAAGCTGAGATTGCTGCTGCTGATTTGACGGCTGAACTGCTGTTCGAAATCAAACGTAAAGGCTTTACAGACCGTGCAGTGGCTGAGATTCGCGCACTTGCAGGCAGATCGACATTCACCAAAGAAGCTGATGTGAGAGCATTCCGTCTACAACAAAATATCAAACCAGTTTACAAAATGGTAGATACTTGCGCAGCTGAATTCGAAGCATCAACACCATACTACTATTCCACTTATGAGCAAGAAGATGAAGTAACGGAAACAACGAAAGAGAAAGTGGTTGTTCTGGGTTCCGGTCCGATTCGTATCGGTCAAGGGATTGAGTTCGATTACTCCACGGTTCATGCGGTTTGGGCGATCCAAGCGGCAGGTTACGAAGCGGTTATTATCAACAATAACCCAGAAACGGTATCAACGGATTTTAACACGTCCGATCGCTTGTACTTCGAGCCACTGTTCTTTGAAGATGTGATGAATGTGATCGAACGCGAAAACCCAATCGGGGTTATCGTTCAATTCGGTGGTCAAACCGCGATTAACTTGGCTGCGCCTTTACACAAAGCAGGCGTACGCATTCTCGGTTCCGATCTCGAAAGTATTGATACTGCCGAAGATCGTAAGAAATTCGAAGCCTTACTAAGCAAGCTCTCCATTGCTCAACCACCAGGAGGCACTGTTACATCGGTTGACCAAGCCGTGGGTACAGCTGCGAAGTTCGGTTATCCGGTTATCGTTCGCCCATCCTACGTCTTAGGTGGACGCGCAATGGAAATCGTCTACTCCGATGAAGAATTGCTAAGCTATATGGAATATGCCGTGAAAATCAACCCTGAGCATCCGGTTCTGATTGACCGCTACATGCTTGGTAAAGAGGTAGAGGTTGATGCCATCTGCGATAGAGAAACGGTTCTAATCCCAGGGATTATGGAACATGTTGAACGCGCAGGGGTTCACTCCGGTGACTCCATCGCGGTTTATCCGCCGCAATCCATCTCGGATGAGATTAAACAAAAAATTATCGACATTACGACGAAAATCGGTCTTGAACTGAACGTAGTTGGTTTGGTCAACATTCAGTTCGTTATTCATAACGATGAAGTATACGTGATCGAGGTTAACCCGCGTTCTTCCAGAACTGTGCCTTTCTTAAGCAAAGTAACGAACATCCCGATGGCCAACGTGGCTACACGCGTCATTATGGGACAAAAGCTGACGGATATGGGCTACCAAGGCGGTTTATGGCCGGAAGACAAGTATGTATCGGTTAAAGTGCCAGTGTTCTCCTTTGCGAAGCTGCGCCGTGTTGATACAACTCTCGGACCTGAAATGAAATCGACGGGTGAGGTTATGGGTCGCGACATCAATTTTGCCAAAGCACTCTATAAAGGCTTAATTGGAGCGGGGATGAAAATTCCTGCGGCAGGATCTGTCGTCGTAACGGTAGCTGACAAAGATAAAGAAGAAGCGATTGAGATCTTAAAAGGCTTTTATCGTCTTGGTTATAAAATCATTGCAACAGGCGGAACGGCAACAGCGATCGAACAAGCTGGTCTTCCAGTGACGACGGTGAACAAGTTAAGCGAAGGTTCGCCTAACATTCTGGATCTCATCCGCAGCGGTGATGCACAGTTCGTGGTGAACACACTGACTAAAGGTAAAGAGCCAGAGCGCGACGGTTTCCGCATTCGTCGTGAAGCGGTGGAGAACGGTGTGGTTTGTATGACATCACTCGATACAGTAAGAGCGCTTGTTAATATGCTTGAAGCAATCAACTTCTCCTCGCGTGCAATGCCAATTCATGTCTAAAGGCTATGCTTACAAAGCCAGTTTTGCTAAAGCAAAACTCTAAGGAGAGTGACGAACTTGAGTATACTAACTCGCACAGATGTTACCGGTCGCATTATGGTCGCTTTGGATTATGCGAACGCAGAAGGTGCTGAAGGGCTGCTAAAGCAGCTCGAAGGCATCCCTTGCTACGTGAAGGTGGGCATGCAGCTGTTCTATGCTGCAGGTCCCGGCTTCGTCGCGAGCCTAAAGGAGCGCGGCTACAAGGTGTTCCTCGATGTGAAGATGCATGACATTCCGAACACGGTCAAAGGCGGCGCGGAAAGCGTGACGCGCCTTGGGGTTGACGTGTTCAATGTCCATGCTGCCGGAGGCAAGCAGATGATGGAAGCCGCCTTGGAGGGTGTCGACAAGGGGCTAAGCTCTGGAGCTGCACGTCCGATCGTTATCGGCGTGACGCAATTAACCAGCACCAGCGTGCAGGTGCTGAATGATGAGATCGGCCTGACCGGTACTGTTGAGCAGGCCGTCATTCGCTATGCCCGCCTGGCGCATGCTGCGGGGCTTCAGGGTGTTGTCGCATCACCGCTTGAGGTGACTGCGATTAAGGCGGCGTGCGGTGACGGGTTCGTCACCGTGACGCCGGGCATTCGCCCTGCGGGAGCCGACGTGGGCGACCAGTCGCGCATCATGACGCCGGCTGAGGCGTTCGCGCAGGGGACGGACTACGTTGTGATCGGCCGACCGATCACAGGCGCAGCGGATCCAAGAGCAGCGATTGAAGCGATTATCGATTCAATCTTGTAGCATGCTTTGTCTAACAACGGAAGGAACGGTGGAAGTAACATGAGTCAACTCGAAACAATCGCGCAGCATATTGCAGCGTCATTATTAGATATCGAAGCGGTAGCACTTCGACCGCAGCAGCCTTTTACATGGACTTCTGGCCTCAAATCGCCGATCTATTGTGACAATCGTCTGACGATGTCACACCCGGCTATTCGCGAAGCGATCGCTGACGGCTTCGCAGCATTGATTCAAGAGAAATTCCCGGATGCTGAAGTTGTTGCTGGTACGGCAACAGCGGGCATTCCTCATGCCGCTTGGGTGGCTCAGAAGCTTGGTCTTCCGATGATCTACATTCGTGATAAAGCCAAAGGACATGGCAAAGAGAACTTGATTGAAGGCACTGTGAAACAAGGTCAAAAAGTGATCGTGATTGAGGATCTTATCTCTACAGGCGGCAGTTCTTTGAAAGCAGCTATTGCTGTTAAAGAAGCTGGTGCAGTAGCGCTAGGCGTACTGGCGATTTTCTCCTACCAGCTAGATAAGGCTACAGAAGCGTTCCAAGCTGCTGAAATGCCACTGTACACACTCTCCAACTACTCTACACTGCTTGAAGTGGCTCTAGAGAAGGGGAGAATCAAACAAGAAGATATGGAATTGCTTCGTTCTTGGAGATTGAATCCTGCTGCGTTTGGTGTTTAGGCTTGTAAATGCTTAAAATGAAATGCGAAGATTGACGAATTGTGTAAATTTATCCTATACTGGATAAGTGCTAGGTACAGCCTAACATCTGCGAAATGGCAAATGACGCGAAAGCGACAGACGCAAAGCTATAGGGGCTACTCGGTTGCGGCCGAATGCTTGCCAGCTACCGAACGATGAGAGGAGGAGTGCTCGTGAATATCAATAGTGTTCTGACTGCGATTAGTGGTGGAGACGCTTTGAAGCAAGCCGTTGGCATTCAGCTTTTAAGCAAAGTAAGTGATATGCAAGCAGCTTCATCTAGTACATTAGTACAGGATTTTGCTAAATCTCAACAGCTGGTTACCGCTTCTGCGACACCGCATTTGGGTGGCAATCTCGACATCCGCATATAAGGTTATAACGGAAGAAGCTCTACCTTTACGAAAAGGAGAGCTTCTTTTTTCGTGCGCGCAGATGTCATGGATCTGCCAATTGTCAATTAGAATGGCGTAGGACCAGGATTAGGTGATCACAATAACAATTCATCTTTTTATCGTCAGCAATTCGATGAACGACTGCAAGGGCTGGGACATCCACTTTTTGGGGTGCAGCAGCAGTTGAAGGTCCAATTTTAAGTCCGAATGTGAAAAAGGAAGAAGGGCTAATTTCCCGTGTTCCAGTTCGTTTTGTACGGCAATTTGAGGCAGTAGAGCGATACCAAGCCCATTCATGACGCAATGCTTAATGGTTTCTAAATTACCGAGCTCAAATCCAATTTGAAGCGGGACAGCATGATCTTTTAGCAACTTTTCAAACATGCCTCGATATATGCAGCCCTCTTCTGTAACGATAAATTCGGCTTGCTGAAAATCGCTTAGTTGAATCTGTGTTCGTTTCGTGAACGGATGCTCAAGCGGTGCCACCAAAACTAATGGTTCTTCCCTAACCTTTGTACAAGCAAGTGTGGTATCTGCAGGATAACGATCTAGTAGGAGTCCAATGTCATAGTCTCCATCTCTGACTTTGGTAATGAGGGAAGCTTCACTGTCAGGGAAGAGCTGGATATTCAGTCCAGGAAATTGTTGTTTCAGTACATGTAAAAAAGGTGGTAGATAGTAAGCAGCAAGTGAGTTAATCGTACCGATCGTCAGTGTTCCGCTGACTTCGCTTGTTATCATTTCTTTGGATTGATCATAGAGATCAAGCATCTGCAAGACCAACTTTAGCAAACTTTCACCGGGTGCTGTTAATCGCAGTTGACGGCCGTATCTTTCGAAAAGAGGTACGCCATACTCGCGTTCCAACTTCTGAATTTGCATCGTAATACTCGATTGCGCATAGCCCAATTCTTCAGCAGCTCGTGTAAAGCTCTTTCTCCGTGCAACCTCCCGAAAGGTTCGGAAATAGGTTAAATCCATGGGAACCCCTCGCTATACTATCAAAATTTTTGATGATCCTTATCATTTATTATAGCTAACTGTGATCCAATGATCCATGCTAAAGTGAATATACAAATGAAATAGGACTGGGAGATGATTGGGATGTTAAGAGAGAAAGACTTGCATGGGATCTATGTTCCAATAGTTACGCCATTTGATGAGGAATACGAGGTAGATGCAGCCTCTTTTTATAATCTGGCTTACAATTTGTTTCAAGATGAGGTAGATGGACTGGTCGTTAATGGAACGACCGGGGAATCGCCGACGATTACAAATGAGGAGATGGCAATCTTATTCGCGACGGCTCAAGCAGCTCGCGAGGCTGCGCAAGCAGATGCTTCGATCATTGTTGGTACAGGAACGAATGATACGTTGTCCACGGTGAAAAAGACTGCGGCTGCTTGGAAATTAGGGGCAGATGCTGTTTTAGTCGTTGTGCCTTACTATAATAGGCCGAGTCAACAAGGGATCATTGAACATTTTCGCCGAGTAGCAAGCGTAGGTGTGCCTGTCATTTTATATGAAGTACCGCATCGGACAGGTGTGACGTTGGAACTTGATACTGTGCGTACGATACTTGAACTCGATGGAGTCATAGGTATGAAAGACAGTACGCCGAACACTCGATTGGTGTCCGAGCTTTCACGTATTGGTTCAAAACCTGTCTTGTGTGGGGAGGATTCATTGCTTTATGACGCGCTAAGCTCCGGTGCTAAAGGGATTATGAGTGCATCAGCGAATGTAATGACGGAGCGTTTTGTATCGTTTTATCGGCATTTTGAAGCTGGACAGCACGAGATGAGCAAACAGCTATTCGATGAGTTGCTGCCACTCATTCGATTACTTTTCGAAGAGCCAAATCCAGCACCACTCAAATGGTTGCTTGAGCAGCAAGGTATCATTGAATCCGGAACACTGCGATTGCCGCTGCTTTCGGTTACAGAAGGTTTGCAGAAGAAGTTAGCTGCTTATTTACAAAGATGAGAGGGAGAGAGTAATGAATCGGACTAGGGTTTTTACAGGCTCACCTTGGGAACCTGTTGTAGGCTATTGTCGGGCGATTCGGGTGGGGAATCGCATCGAGGTTGCTGGCACAACAGCAATGAGGGATGGAGAGGTCGTTGGTATTGGTAATCCGTATGAACAAGCGAGGTTCGTCCTTCAGACGATTGAGCAGGCGCTGCATGAACTCGGGGGGCAAATGTCAGACGTGATTCGAACGCGGATGTTTGTAACGGATATATCCTTATGGGAGGAATTTGGCAGGGCACATGGGGAGTTTTTCCGCGATGTACAGCCTGTGGCGACGATGGTTGAAGTAAAGGCTTTAATTGATCCTTTGTTATTGATAGAGATTGAGGTTGAAGCTCTTTTGATAGAGGAAATTGTGGAAAATTTGAAATAAGGCATTTAAGTATAAAAAAAGCGCTTATCCCTTTTAGAAAGCGATTTGTTATCGCGGGCAAGAGGGAAAGCGCTTTTTGTTTATCTATAATTATACGTTTTGGTTCTGGGGCAGGTAAAGGTGACTTTAATTTGGATGTTGCAGAAAGTGCAACAATTTCTGCCCAGATCCCGCCTTTTCCCCTCAATGTTGCAAAATGTACAGGCCTGTTGATCTACCAATAAATGGGCTCAAGGGAAGGTTAAATTGCTTGTCAAATAAACCGTCCATTCTGGTTGCAATTCGTTCATACTGAATAACCGATCAAATTCGGCAAAAGACAACTTCGCACTCGGATGAACGATGGCATTTCCCTGGTCGAACACAAATTTAAGTAATACATATACCAACAAAGCCGAGTATAGCTGACCATAAATGGCATTTGGAGTTGTTCCAAATAGAGTGGGCACATTCAAATGTTGCTTAATCCAACGAAAAAACACTTCAATCTGCCACCGCTTTTTATACATGTCAGCGATTTTCTCAGCAGATGGTCTGTGTAAATTGGTAGCGAGAATAACTGGATTACCATGCGGATCCTTTAGGATAACAACACGAAATCTATTCTTTGAGAGCGTCGATGCTGTCCCCAACTGACATGTTAAGTCTTGTTCAAGAGTCCCAGCATAAGGACGTTTACGTGTTCTCAGTTCTGGTTCATGAAAATGGGTGTTATCTCTGAGCCGAATCACGAAATATTGTTTTTGCTCAAGATAGTCATCAAACTTTCTGTGCTTACCATAAGCGCGGTCTGCTACAAGTATGAAGCAGTCGTCAAGTACGTCTTCACAACTGGAAATATCAGGACGATACCCGGTTGTCTCCGTTACTTTATGCAACTTGCCTGTATCCGCAATAAGCGAAACATGAAGTTTTATCCCAGCTTTCTCCCCTTTTAGTGGTGCCCATGGCAATCGTCCTATCCCAACAGTAATCTTGGTTGAATCGACAACTAGTAATTCCTTTGGGATACGCAGGCGGCGACGGGTTGGTCGATTACATTTTTGAATCATGAGACTAAGCAGCTGTTTGAATAATTCGAATGGTACATCTTTAGCTTTTTTAGAAATCGTAGAATGATCCACTGTGGCTAGACCAGAAGATGACATCCGTTTTTCTCCGTCGCGGTAACCGTCCCATTGCTGAAGCGCGGCTTGGGACAAAAATAGAAAGAGATCATAAACAGTGAATTTCCTTGCAGAGTCAACGTAACCGGCCTCATTGATGAGAGGTAGAATTTCTTCTTTCGGTATAATTGTTTGCAGAATATTCGAGAACATAGTAGACTTTTTCATGAGGTCGCCTTCTTTCGGATGTTTGTAGGGGTACAAACAGTTTACCGAATGAGCGGCCTTTTTGCCTGCCAATTAGTGGATAATCAACAGGCCTGCAAAATGTACAACAATTAGGCCCCAATAAAAGCCATTTCGCAACAAATGGGGTAAAATGTTGTACAAACTGCAACTTTAACAGGCAAAATAGCCTTTAGGCGTGTAAATTGTTGTAGAAACTACAACATTGGTAATCTCCTTAGTCCATCTACTTTCACGAAGCTCGTGAATGACTCAAAAATCGAATTTTGAGTCATTCAACTATTATAGACACTGATAATCAAGGACGGCTTAAGCCGCTTTTCTTACTAATTAGCCTACTCGTTTACCAAGGATGATGAGGTCGCGTTCGATTCCGTCAAGTTCAGCAACACCAGGCAAATGAGCCCAGTTGGTGAAGCCGAATTTACGGAAAAGGTGGAGGCTCGGATCATTATGACCGAAAATGAAGCCGAGCAGCGTCTTCAGTCCCAGCCTTGGACTAGCGGCTATCGCATGTTCCATCAGGTAACGACCAATGCCTTGGCCGCGAAAAGCTTCATCGACATAAATGCTGACTTCCGCTGTAGCATTGTAGGCGGGGCGGCCATAGAAGGACTGGAAACTGAGCCAGCCACAAATGCCACTTCCGTTTTCCAATACCCATAATGGGCGGAAATCCGCAGTGTGTTCATGGAACCAACCTTCGCGACTGGCCGTAGTCACGGGTTCTGTATCTGCTGTAACCATGCGTCCTTCAATGGTCGAATTGTAAATTCGCACTATTTCTGCTAAGTCTTCCAAGCTGGCATCGCGAATCGTTAGGTGATTCGTACTCATGTTAAGGCTCATTCCTTTCAGTGATTATTCATACATTGCGGCAAGTTTCAGCCAGAAACGACTGATGGTTTCTGTACCTTTGTCCCAATTGACCAAATGGAAATGCTCATTCGGTGCGTGCAGGTTCTCACCTGGCAAACCAAAGCCAAGCAGCACGACGGGCGCATCTAATACGCGTCCTAACACTTCAACAATCGGGATTGAACCTCCGCTTCGTGTGTATACAGGCCAAACGCCATACGTATCCTCATAAGCTTCCGCAGCAGCTACCATGACAGGCTCGTCAATTGGTGTGATAAAAGGATTTCCGCGTAGCTGGCGGTCTAGGGTCACTTTGACGCCAGGCAAAGAGAGGGCATGGATATGATGTTCAACCGCATCCATGATTTCCTCGGGCACTTGTGCAGCAACGAGACGGCAAGCAATTTTAGCACTCGCACGATTAGGAATGATTGGTTTAATGCCTTCACCCTGAAAGCCACCGCTCACGGATGTGATTTCCAAAGTCGGTCTGGAAGTCGTTTGTTCGTAGAACGTGAACCCATTTTCCCCATATAACGTTTCAACATGTAAATCGGATCGAACCTTGCTCTCGTCAGGTTCTACTTGTTTAAAAGCTTCACGCTCTTTGTCAGAGAGTTCAATGACGCGATCATAGAAGCCTTCCACCGCTACGCGACCATTTTGATCATGGAACGAACTCAGCAGCTTTGATAAAGCGTGAATTGGATTTTGAACAGCGCCGCCGAACAGGCCCGAATGCAGGTCGCTATTTGCGCCATCCACCGTAATTTCAAACCCAGCAAGCCCGCGAAGTCCATACATAAGTGCAGGTTTTCCTGGTCCTTGCATTTGAGTATCGGAAAGAACAATGGTATCGGCTTGTAATTTATCTTTATACTTTTCCACAAAGGCAGGCAGGTTCTTACTTGCAATCTCTTCTTCACCCTCAATACAAAACTTCACATTAACAGGCAGACTGCCGTGCGTTCGTAAAAAAGCTTCAATCACTTTGGCGTAAAGCAACAGCTGACCTTTATCATCGGTGCTGCCGCGGCCAAATAGCTTGCCATCTTGAATTACAGGCTCAAATGGGGGTGTGTTCCACAGCTCCAGCGGCTCAGCCGGTTGAACATCATAATGTCCGTAGACAAGTACAGTTGGCTTACCCGGAGCATGTAACCAGTCTGCATAGACAACAGGATGTCCCCCAGTAGCCATAATTTCAATGTTCTCAAGACCGGCTTGTTTCAAAGACTGAGCCGTCCATTCTGCACAGCGGTTTATGTCTGATTGATGCTCGGCGACTGCACTTATGCTTGGAATCCGCAAAAACTGCATTAATTCCTCTATGTGTTGGTCCCTTTGCTCATTCAAATAGTTTTTGATCGTTTCAATCATGTTTGAATTCTCCTTCTTTGTAAGCCATTTAGATTGTTGCTTCTTTTAAGTTCCCCAAATGCAAGTAAATTCCTGCAAATAAGTGAATCAGACACACATTTCATAAGTGATTTGCACGATGTAGATAGAAGTGGGTATTATTATGTAGGTAAATCCTGCTATTTGAAGGGGGAAAGTTAATGAAACTCATGATGAAGACCGATCGAATGTCTTTAGTTTCATTGGATCGTTCTTCCGTAGATCTGGTTCTGGATTATGTGGTTCGTAATCGAACCTTTCTTGAACCGTGGGAATTAGAGCGCAATGAAGCGTATTTCACGAAGGATTATCAGGCTGAGCAATTGGAACAGGAGGCAATGAAGATCGAGGAAGGTCAGCTGCTTAAGGTATGGCTGCTCTTTGAAGAACGAATTGTGGGGTCAATTGCGCTTAATAACATCGTAAGAGGTGCTTTTCAATCTTGTCATTTGGGATACCGAATGGATGGCAAACTCCTTAATCGGGGTCTCATGACAGAGGGGTTGAAAGCGATTATTGCGTACGCCTTTGAAGAGATGAACCTTCACCGTATTGAAGCCAATATCATGCCTCGAAACGCGGCATCTCTGAAGGTCGTTGAGAAGCTGGGCTTTTATGAAGAAGGCTTAGCGCTCAAATATTTAAAAATTCATGGTGTTTGGGAGGACCATATCCATATGGTACTGCGCAATACAGCGATGGAATAAAATCCAACGAATACTTAGAAAAATGTCGAAAAATGTAATCATGATGGGTCATTTCATATTGCTATCAAGTCATTACTCTACTAAAATAAGGAATTGAGCATCTATTACATAAATGACTAGGGGGACTTTACGTTGAATGATTTTGAATCGGTTGTAAAATCTAGACGATCTGTGAGCAAATTCACGCAAGGGATCGATATTTCACAAAAAGAATTAGAGCAAATTTTTTCCCTGGTTAAGTTTGCTCCATCCGCTTATAACTTGCAGCATGCAAATTATGTTGTTGTCACAGATCCTTTGATGAAACAGAAGGTCTATGAAGCGTCTTACAAACAGTACAAAATTCAGAGCTCGTCCGCAGTTATTGTGGTCCTTGGTGATTTGGAAGCGTATAAGGATTCTGCAAGAATTAATGAAGGACTTTTCCATTTGGGCTTCTTTAGTAAACAAGAGCTAGATGCCGAAGTACAGCAAGTGACACATTTCTATGAAGAACGGGGAGAGCCGTTCAAGCGAGATGAAGCGATTCGGAATGCAAGTCTATCGGCTATGTTATTTATGCTTACTGCGAAAAATCAAGGCTGGGACACTTGTCCGATGATCGGTTTTGAGGCAGACAAGCTCATAGAGGCTCTTCAATTAGAGGAACGCTATGTTCCAGCTATGTTAATTACGATTGGGAAAGAAGATACGTCCAGCCAGCGGCCGCGCGGTTATCGTAAACCGATTGGTGAGTTTGTTAAATATGTTTAAATAGAGACCGTTTTATCGCATTCATTTTTTGAAGTTCGTCATCCGCCATAATTTAAGAAAAACTTTATAATTGCCCTGCTTCTTTCTTAAAAAAACTACTTTATCCTACAAATATATGGATGAAGGAGGAAATAGAGATGAAGAAGCGGGGCTATTTGTTTGTTTTGTTATTTGTTACTGCTGGGTCTTGGTGTGAATGTTATGTATAAAATAGGCAATTCGTTGTATGGTTGAATTTTCCAAATGATAGTATATTTTAATAGATTCATACAATCGGACATATCGCCAAAAAGCTTTCAGGAAATTTTCAGTTTCATGAAACCTTTTGGAAAGATCTGCCGTCTATTTTATCATACATACAGTTTGGAAATGAAAGGAAGTTATACCAAATGGCAAGCTGGTTTCGAAAAAGAAGCTCTTTGGATGCTTTAGCTATCGATGAAGAGCCGCAATCTGATGAACATTCCTCTCGTCTCAGCCAACTCCATGCTCCTTTATTAACGGTGAGTGGGGTACACCGCTCCTTTCAAGTTGGAGGCCAAAAGTTAGAGGTACTGAAAGGGATTGAGATGGAGCTCAAACCGCTGTCGCTTGTCATGCTCAAAGGCCGATCTGGCTCAGGGAAAACAACGCTGCTTAATTTAATCGGGGGGCTCGATCAGCCGAATGAGGGGGAAATTTTGTTTCAAAAGAACGCATTTCATCTCAGCAGTGACGATGAACGGACGTTGATTCGCCGCAAGGAAATTGGCTTTATTTTTCAATCCTATGCGTTAATGCCCTTGTTGTCTGCTTGGGAAAATGTGGAGCTAGCGCTGCGAATGGCGGGTATTCCGCGTTCTCAGTGGAAAGAGCGAGTGAAGCATTGTCTGGAGCTCGTTGGGCTTGGCAAGCGGATGCACCATCGCCCATATGAGCTCTCCGGTGGTGAGCAGCAGCGAGTCGCGATTGCAAAGGCGATTGCGCATCGGCCTTCCCTTATTCTGGCGGATGAGCCAACGGCTGAGCTAGATTCTCAGATGGGTGCGCAGATTATGTCCGTTTTCCGCAGCATCATGAAAGCTGAGCAAGTCACAATATGTATGACAACTCATGACCCAACAATTTTGGAGGTTGCCGATCATGTTTACGAAATGGTGGACGGAAGATTCGTCACGTAATTGGACGATGAAGCCTTTAGCAGCACTGCTTGTATGTTCGACATTACTAATTGCTTCTGGCTGTTCACTTTTGCCTAAGGAGCAGGAGGAAGAATCGCTTCCTACGATTAACCCGCCTAAGCTTTCCAAAAAACCTGAATATACGGTGAAAACAGATACCCTTGAAACGAAAGTGCGAGGGAGTGGGCGCTTAATGGCTTTGCAAGAGGAAAAGCTGTTTTTCTCCGAAGATATGTCGGCCAAACGGATCAGTGCCATTCTTGTGAAAAATGGGGATTCCGTCGAAAAGGGGCAGCCTATCGCGGAGCTTGATGTAACGGATATGGCAAGTGATTTGAAGCGGAAGAAGCTTCAAACACGTAAGGATGAGCTTACGATGATCGAAACGCTGCGGAAAGCGGATGAAATGTCACCTGAGCAAATCGAGCAGGCAAAGATTGATTTCGAGTTGAAGCGTGAAGAATTGACCAAGCTTGAAACGCAAGTTGGTAAAGCGCAGCTGCTTGCTCCGTTCAGCGGAACCATCGTCTCGGTAACAGCCAAGAAAGGCGATACAGTGAAGACCGGAGAATCCGTTGCGACTCTCGCCGATTTGAATGAATTAACCGTGGCCGCAAGTATTACTGCAGATGATGCGAAGAAAGTAGCCATTGGCATGGACGTGCAGGTGGATATTAATTCGGCCGGCCAGCATAAGGGGAAAGTGAAGCAGCTGCCGAATCCGCAAGCTGGGAACAACAATAATAACGGCGGGTTTCCTGGGCAAGGTGGGCAAGGCGAGCAGGATACGATTGATAATTATTTAGTCGTTCAGCTTAGTGAGTTCCCGAAAGGGCTGAATCGAGGAACACCCTTGAGTGTCACGATTATTACACAACGAAAAGAAAATGCCACGACGATCCCTCTGGCTGCACTTCGCTCGTATTCAGGTCGGAATTATGTCCAAGTCATTGATAATCAAGGGAATAAGAAGGAAGTGGACGTGGAAATCGGTCAGCAGACGTCAACGGATGTGGAGATTGTAAAAGGTCTTACAGCTGGACAGAAAGTAGTGGGTCGCTAATGTCCATGCCGATGCTGCGGTTTTTATTTCGGAAAATGTGGAATACCCGCTGGCTAACGCTCAGCACTCTGCTTGGACTAGTGATGGCTGTTGCTTTCACCACGAGCATTCCGATGTATGCCGATGGGTCGCTGAAGCGAGTTGTCGCCAAATCGTTAGAAGAAAAGAGCGAGGGACTTCCAGCTGGCTCGCTGCTCATGCGCTATCAAGCTGTTGGGACAGAACGTGCAGGGCTTACAGAGCTCAATGACGTCAATGTGTATATACAAGATGAAATTCCGAAAGATGTTGGCTTTCCATTACAGACTTATGCAAGAAGCTATTACATCAAAGGAGCGCAACTAACTCCCACAGATGGGACAAAAGCAGACCCTAGTAAACGTCGACAAATGACATTAACAACGCTAAGCGGGCTAACTGATCAGGTCGAATGGTCCATCGGTCAAATGGCTTCTGGGCAAGTGCAGAATGGCCTATTGGAAGCAGTGGTCTTAGAAGAAGCTTTGTTTCGAAACGATCTGCATGTAGGGGATGTGTTCAGCTATTCGGTCTCAGGTGCAGGCGGCAGTCAATTGTTAAAAGTGAAAATCGTTGGTTCCTTTAAACCCAAAAATGAAACGAGTGCTTATTGGTTTCAAGGCTTAGAAGGGTTAGTGAACGCTCTTATAATTCATGACGATGTTTTCATGAAGACGTTGTTAACGGAGAAGAAGATTCCGCTTCAGCTCGCCAATTGGTATTATGCCTTCGATCTGCGGAATATCCAAACCAGTCAATTATCGCCACTTGAGAACCGTTTGGAGCGTCTGGATATCAATTTGTTCCAAAAACTCAAGAATACGAAGGTGGATGTTTCGTTTAAGCCGATTCTTACTGAATTTAAAGCCCAAAGCTTGCAAATGCAGATTTTGTTATTCACATTAGCGGCTCCGATGATTGCGATGGTTTTCTATTACATTGTGATGAATGCCAGACAATCGCTTGACCGACAGCGTGGTGTGATTGCTATCCTGCGAAGCCGTGGAGGCAGTACCAAGCAAATTGTGGGCATATATTTTCTGGAAGGCTTATTGCTTGGAGCGATTGCACTGCTGATTGGCCCCTTTATGGGCTGGTTCATGGCGAAAAGTATCGGCTCATCCAGTGGATTCCTTACGTTCGTTGATCGGAAATCAATTCCTGTTGGCTTCACAAATGAGGCATTGCTCTACGGCGGACTGGCTGTACTGATTGCCATTCTCGCGAGCGTGATTCCTGCTGTCCTATTCGCAAGATCTTCAATCGTCAACTATAAGCAGCAGCTTGCAAGATCAGACCGTTCGCCACTATGGCAGCGTTGGTTCATTGACATTGTACTGTTAGGACTTGTTGGCTACGGCTTTTACTTATTTGATCAACGCCAAGTATTATCCGTCCAAACAGGGCTAACGACTGATCAGTTACAGGTGCATCCGCTGTTGTTTTTCGTTCCAGCACTTTCGATCTTCGCGTTAGGACTTTTCTTTCTGCGCATTTTTCCGTGGCTGCTGCGATTATTTGGCTGGCTTGGACGGAAATTCCTGCCTGTGCCGCTATACTTGACGCTTGTTCAGCTTTCCCGTTCAGCCAAAGCCTACTACCCGCTCATGCTGCTGCTCATTCTTACGCTCGGCCTTGGTGTGTACAATTCTTCGGCTGCACGTACGATTGATCTGAACTCGACAGAGCGGATCATGTATCAATATGGTACCGATGTTGTGCTGCAAACCGTTTGGGAAGGCTTCTCGGACGATCTGCCGAAGGATCCGAACGCAGGGAAAAGCGGCGGCGGTGCTCAAGGAGGAGGAACATCAGGTGCCGGAGGTAATAACGGTGGCAATGGCAGCGGTGGCTCGGGTGCGGGTGGAGGCCAAGGTCAAGGTGGCCCGAAACCTGGAGAGGAGACACCAACCAAGATTCGTTACGTCGAACCGCCATTTCAAATGTTCCGTGATCTAGAGGGCGTTCAGGCTGCGGCCAGAGTTTTGCAGATGAAAGGAAACGTCGTTGTTTCTGGTAAATCAACGGGTCAGGGAATGATTATGGGGATTGATAATGCCGATTTTGCTAAAGTTGCTTGGTTCCGACCCGATTTATTCCCAGCTCATCCGAATCAATACCTGAATTTGCTAGGTAGCTATGAGCAAGCTGTCATCATACCTTCGAATTATGCAAGTAAATATGCGCTTAAAGCGGGTGATCTGCTTTCAATTACCATAGGTCAGCAGCCCGTGGAATTCGTGATTGTTGGTATCCTGCCGTATTGGCCGAGTCAATATCCGGATCAGGCGCCATTTTTCATCGCAAATTTGGATTACATATACGATCAGGCACCTATTACACCCTATGAAGTATGGCTCAAAATGAAACCTGAGGCTAAAGTTACACCAATTGTTACAGCCCTCCAGGCCAAGGGGATTGAGCTAGCTTCCGTGAAGGATGTTCGTAATGAGCTCATTATTCAGAAGAAGCTTCCAGCAAGAGGCGGTGTTTTTGGTATTCTTAGCCTGGGCTTTCTAGTCTCTGTGATCGTGTCCTTAATCGGCTACATGTTGTATTGGTTCTTCAATTTATCCAGCAGAGTTGTACAGTTTGGTGTACTTCGCGCCATGGGACTTTCCCGCAAACAATTGACGGGTATGCTGCTCCTCGAGCAAATCTTTACAGCTGGATTATCCATCGCGCTAGGCATCGGAATTGGTAAATTAACGAGTTATTTCTTCCTGCCTTTCCTTCAAACTTCCCAGAATGTGAAGACGCAGGTGCCGCCTTTCCGAGTTGTTTTCGATTCCAAAGACACTTATCAGCTATATTTCGTGGTTGCTTTCATGATGATAACAGGAGCTCTGCTGTTGTTTTTACACATTAGAAGGCTGCGCGTTCATCAGGCTGTGAAGCTGGGAGAGGAGAAATAGGGTGATTACTTGCGAGGGCTTAGTCAAAATTTATAAAACAGACGAGATTGAAGTTGTCGCTTTGCAAGGGCTAAACATTCAGATCGACGCCGGTGAGCTTATGGCCATTATTGGGAATAGCGGAAGCGGCAAGTCCACATTGCTGAACATATTAGGAGGGCTTGATCGCCCATCTGCAGGTCAAGTGAAAGTTGGCGATTGGGATTTATTGAAGATTACCGACAAGCAGTTAGTTGATTACAAACGACATACAGTCGGCTTCATCTGGCAAAATAATGCGAGAAATCTCGTCTCGTACCTCACCGCGCTCGAGAATGTGGAAATGCCAATGATGCTCAGCGGGAACTATGACCCTGTCTATGCGAAACAGCTGCTTGAGTGGGTAGGCCTTGGCCACCGCTTGAATAACAAGCTGCAAGAACTGTCTGGTGGTGAACAGCAGCGCGTAGCGATTGCGATTTCACTTGCAAACCGTCCGCGTTTGCTGCTTGCGGATGAACCGACAGGGTCGGTGGATACGAAGACGGCAGATATGATTCTTTCTATTTTCCAGCGGCTGAATAAGGAATTGGGAGTGACGATTGTCATAGTTACCCACGATATGTCTATGGCAGGTAAAGTAGGGCGAGTCGTTGCCATTCGAGATGGCATGACAAGTTCGGAGTTTATTGCTCGCAATCCTTCGATTTCGGCGCTTGATGGAACATCGACTGGGCTCACGGGTGAAGACCATGAGGAGTATGTGGTGCTGGACCGCGCAGGACGACTGCAGGTTCCTAAGGCTTACTTGAGCGCTCTACAAATTGACGGTAAAGCTACGATGGAGTTTGACGGTGAGAAAATTATGATTAAAGCACCGAAAGATCTAACTACGAGTGAAGGTATCGAACGAATGGAAGCAAATTCACAAACCGTTGGAGGAAACCAAAATGACAAAGATTTCTCGTAAAATGCTTGCTACAACCCTAACACTGGCTATGGTAGCTCCACTAGCTGTTGCTTGTACCAAAGGGGAAAAAACGGACGATAAACAGGAGCGTGTACTTAAGATCGCTACTTCTATGATGTACGGAGGGGATGACGAGTATTTCAGACAACAATTCACCGAAATATTTGAATTCGCCAATCCGAATATCAAGATTGAAATGATTCCAACGATGGATGAGAAGTACCGTTATGGCAACATTCAACCTGGCGAGAAAATGCCTGATCCCATGGAGAAGCTGAAGGAAGTCATGCAGGGGGATAATCCGCCGGATGTGGTTATGCTTGGTTATGAACAGCTGCCGGATATGATTGAAAGCAACATGCTTACACAGTTAGATCCACGAATAACGAAAGATAAATTTGACACTGCCGGGATCGTTCCAGCGGTTATCGATGGTATGAAAAATGCTGGCGGCGGGAAGCTTTACGCACTTGCTCCGACATTCAGCTCTTCTGCACTCATTTATAATAAGAAAATGTTCACAGATGCGGGCGTCGATTTTCCGAAGGATGGGATGACATGGGATGAGACCTTCGATCTTTCCAAACGCCTTGTTAAAGGGGAAGGGGACAGCCGCATTAATGGTTTCGCATTTAATACGCAATCGCAAGGCGGGGATTTGTTCTATGGTATGCAAATGTACACAGCTCCCTTGCAATTAAAAATGTTCGACGATGCTGGTGAGAAAATGACGGTGGATACGGACCAATGGGAAAAAGTTTGGACAAAAATGGCTCAAATGCAAAAAGAGAAGGTATTCCCGGAGATGATGGATCCGCAGAAGCAAATGAACCGACAATATGATCAAAATAATCCTTTTGCGTACGATGATTTCATGTCTGGCCGCTTGGCCATGGCGATTATCAATTATGGCCAAATTCAACAGCTTACGAATGCGAACAAAAATGCAGCCAATTTTAAAGGCTACACACCAATCGAATGGGATGTCGTAACGATCCCTTCCCACCCGGAAGCAAAAGGTGTTGGCGGATCCATCTATATGAATGGTATTATGGGTATAAATGCCAAAGCGCAAAACCCTGATGATGCTTGGAAATTCATCAAGTTCATTAATGGCGAAGATTGGGCAAAATTGAAATCTCATAGCTCTTATAACTTAGTTGCACGCTCCAAATATTTGAAGCCCAAAGATGGATTGGACTTCCATATGGAAGCTTTCTACAATGTGACACCAGCTCCAATGGAAAATAACATGAAAATTTATCGCACGAATCCTAACATTTATCAGGTACAAGAAATTGGTCATACCCAGTTTATGAATGTCCTTCAAGGGAAAACGACAGCTCGCGAAGCGCTCAAGCAATGGCAAACTCAGGGAGATGCGATGCTTAAACAAATGAAGGAAAATCCGAATACGCCTATGAACCCGATGATACAACAGGCTGTACCTGCTGGCTAAAGCAGGCTGGAATTTCTACTAGGATGATATTTATGAAGGAGGACGCTCATTATCATGTACATCAAGAAACGCTATCGCTTGGCAACCATTGCTTTGTCTGCTGCATTGGTGCTAGGAACTGTTACACCTGCTTGGGCGGATAGCAGTCCATCGGCTATCACAACGACCTTAGGCAAGGTTTCCATTTCAGGCAGCAGTTACTTTGAATTGAAACAGATCCATGTTTTGCCTGATCAAAGCGGCAAGCTCGCGACATTTACCATCACCATTCACAACGAAGGGAGCAGTGAGCTGCAATTTATAGATTATTGGGTAAGGCTAAAAAGCAAATCCGGCAATCAATTTTCAGCACGCTTGCTGCCTGCAGATAAGGATAAGAACCGGGTTGCTCCCGGTTCAACGACTGATTTAACGTTCTATGCGACCGTTAATACGAGCACGAACTTGCAAGATCTCGTTGTCCAATTTATCAAATGGGATTTTAGCCAGTCCAATTTTGAGCGTGTTCTGGGTGAAGTCGCAGTACCAGATTCCTATACAGATGTAACGCCTTCAGATGGTGCTGCAGCCATTTCTATAAATGGAACCACCGTAAATGCTGCAATTAAAAAGTTTGTCAGCAATAAGAATGAAAAATATCATGTTCCCACCGTATATCTGACTTTAGAGAATGCTGGCAATCATACAGTTACGATTCCTTCCTACCTCTTCTCAATTCGCACAAAAGAAGGTCTGCTGTATCCATTGGAAGCCAAGGGATTGAAAGATTTGAAGATCAATCCGAAGGAAAGCAAAGAAATTCAGTTATCCGGTTCCATTCCGGTAGCCGTTTCCCCGGACGCGTGGCAGTTGGCGGTTGCAGAAACAATTCCTGACTTGAAATTGAATGTTTCTGTTGCGAATTTTGGGCTGCCTGCCGTTACGCAGCAAGATGGCGGCTCAGTAGGTAAGGAGTATTCCTTCACTAGTAAATCCGGTGTATATACAACTCAGCTTAATGGATTGCACCGATTGCCTTGGGAAGACCAAGATCTATTGACGGCTGATTTGACACTAAGCAATAAAGGTGAGGAGTCACTTCCTATCCCGAAATTATCAGGGTATTTCCTGCTGGATGGCGCTGTGAAAATTGATGCCAAGCTCATTCAGACGGCTAAAGTAATCGGATTGGGAGCAGGAGCGAGCGTTAATTTGCAAATAGCAGGCAAAGTGCCGTATACGTATGAATTTTCTCAAATTAAATTAGTTCTTCAAGAGAATGAGGGAGAAACACCGCAGGCAGGAACGGGTACTGGTACAAGCAGTACTACAGCAACGGATGTGCTGGAGTTCTCCACACAGGCGGAGCTGCAGGCCATTCCATTCATAGGTATGGGACAGTCCTATACATCCAATGATATTGGTCGTAAAGCGAAGTATGTAGTTCGAAGTGTATCTACTTATGAGGATAAAACGAATATCATGTACTCCGCTATGGTGGAAGCAACCAATTTGGAGAAGCGTTTCACGAGTGTATCCAAGTTCGTCGCTAATTTCCGTTCATCGGATGGAACAGTATTCCCGGCAACGGTTGCTGAAGTAAAGAATAAGATTAGTCCGACTGGAAAAGCGTTATTAAATGTATGGGCTTCTGTGCCAAAAGGTTACACGACAGCGAATTTGAATTTACTTCTTGGAGAAGCAGTGACTGAAGGGAAGCTGTCGGAAGGTGAGAAAGCCGTTGCGGATTCTTATGTGAACCCCGTTGCCTACTGGCTGCCTGATGAGAAGACGAATGTAGTGACAACGCTTAAAAATGTCGAATTGTTCCCCTACACCATTACGATTGATAAAATTGGAACATCGATTGAGGATAAAGTATTTACTATAAAATTTAACTACGAATTAACGAAGGAAAAGCTAACAGAGATTAATACCGAAGGTCATAACTTGCTGCTTGTTTTTGAAGATGGCGGTGGGATTAAACGATTTGAGAAAA
Organism: Paenibacillus andongensis; assembly: GCF_025369935.1. Lineage (NCBI taxonomy): Bacteria > Bacillati > Bacillota > Bacilli > Caryophanales > Paenibacillaceae > Paenibacillus > Paenibacillus andongensis. Next base: position 3,315,651 of record NZ_CP104467.1, read on the forward strand.
AGTTTGATTTCAAAGATTTCGACGTTATCAACGGGGATTCAACGGCAGACGAAGATACGAAGATGCGTCTTGGCAAGCGAGAGAACTTCAAGATTACAAATCCAGATCCGGGCCTCATATATAACACTAAATTCTTACAGAAGTACACACTCAGTATTTATGACGAGTTTCAAGGTCAGAGAAAGCTCCTGGCCTCACAGAAGGCTGATTGGTTTATTACAACAGACTAATTCATTATTTGAAGCGAGGGCATTCAGCCTTCGCTTTTTTTCATTTTGGTCACAAGAAGTCATAAGTGTTTAGCTGCTCATATGACCAATTTATGACTCAAATATGACTTCATTCACCTGTTTTTATCAAAATGAAGAGCTATAATAAATCCTGACCGAGAAAAAACATAAAATTTTCAATTCTAGTTTATGTTTTGTTAAGAAATTCCAAGTATGATATTTGAGTGAGCAGGTTGTAGGTATTAAAGCTGGTGATAGAGGAGAAGTGAGAATGTCCAAGTTAACCGAGTTTTCAATGAAAAATGTGGCAGCGGTTTTCATCGTCATGCTGCTGTTGGTCGTAGGAGGAACGTTTTCTACAACCACATTAAAGGTAGAAAGTATGCCTGATATTACTTTTCCGGTCGTCATTATTAGCACTACATATGTAGCACCTCCGAAGGATGTGCTGGATGAAATTACAAAGCCGCTAGAGAAGGCTGTTGCTGGGCTTGATGGATTAAAAACCCTTAGCTCCAGCTCACAGGACAATTATTCACAGATTATCCTGGAGTTAGACCAAGATAAGAAGCCTGAAGATGTGAAGAAAGATGTGGAGAGCTTGATCTCCAATGTGAAGATGCCTCAAGGTTCTGAGAAACCTAAAGTGTTAACCGCAGGCTTTTCTTCCGAACCGGTCTATTATTTGGCGGTTTACGGTGAGGCAGGAATGAACCAAACCGAGCTGGATAAAGCCTACAAAGATACGATTCTTCCTGGCTTTAATGGGCTCAAAGGGATCGACCATGTGGACTCTGTAGGTAATCAGGATGCTGTACTTACCATTAAATTGGATGCTCCTGCGATCAATAATTATGGTCTAACCCCGGCAGATGTTTCGGGTTTGATCAAAGCCTCATTGGTATCTAGCCCTGCGGGCACGGTTGATTTCAATGGGAACACGCAGATGGTTCGAGTCAAGGGCGAAATGGATACGATTTACAATTTAGATAATTTGAAAATCACAACGAAAACAGGCGATACGCTTCTTCTTAAACAAATTGCCAAAGTTGAAGCCATCAGCGAGTCTAAATTCATTGCAAGATTAGATGATCAACCGGCTATCGGCGTACTGCTTTACAAAACGAAAGCAGCGAATGCTGTAGAGTTTGCAGATAGTGCAGATAAGCTTATGACAGACTGGGGAAAAACGCTCCCTGGCGTGAAATTTCACAAAATTTACAATTCAGCCAACGATATCAAAGATTCCATCCACGGCATGGTGCAAGAAGGCGGATTAGGCGCTGTGCTTGCCTCATTAATGATCTTGCTCTTCCTTCGTAATATACGTATGACGATCATTGTACTCGTTTCGATTCCTCTTTCGATTCTTGTTACGTTACTTGTCATGGGGCCGCTAGGCATTTCCCTTAACATTATGACGTTAGGCGGAATGGCCATTGCAGTCGGGCGAGTCGTGGACGACAGTATCGTCGTAATTGAGAATATCTACAGTCAACTGGAAAGAGCTCAAGAGCGTAACGAATCTGTTATTAAATTAGCAACGAAACAGGTTTCTAGTGCAATTACTTCTTCTACAATTACAACAGTGGGTGTATTTGGTCCCATCGGATTTGTTAGTGGGGTTGTTGGTGAAGTATTCCGTCCTTTCGCTATTACACTCGTCGTTGCTTTAATGTCTTCCTTGATTGTTGCATTAACGGTGATCCCGATGCTGGCGAAGCTGATGGTACTTAGAAGCAAGAAGCTTACAAATCACGATGATAATCACGTAGGACCTATGGCTGAGAAATACAAAAAAGCGATCATATGGTCATTGAATAACCGCATCAAAACATTATTGATGGCTGGCGTTGCCCTTATTCTCTCAATCATCATTACAGTACCTAATTTAGCGGTAGCTTTCATGCCTAATAGTGAAGCCGTTAAACAAGGGGTCATCGAGATAAAAATGCCGCGAGAAACATCCATAGAAATGATGAATGAGAAGTCCAAAGAAATTGAAAAAGACTTGAAATTACATACGGACAAAGCCGGCAAACCTGCATTCAAGTACATTGAATCCCTTGTTGGTTACAACCAGAGCAGTGACCGATATGCTTATAGAGCGATGATGTTTTTCGAGCTAACAGCAGAAACGGATGCGACAGAAGGTGTCAAGAAGTACAAGGAAGATATGTTGAAACTGATGCCTCCAGGATCAGATGCGAATATACAATTGTTTACTGGCGGGCCTCCTACCTCAACTGGAGCTGATTTCTCGTATTCCCTTAAAGGGGATGACCAGCTTTATCTTAAGCAAGCATCGCAGCTGGTTAAAGATAAAATGAAGGAGTTCCCTGAGCTGAACGACATTAAAGACAGCTTGAGTGATTCCAAAACCGAAGTAGAGATTACAGTGGATCAAAACAAAGCACGCTTGTACGGACTCTCCAGTGCTCAAATTTTACAATCCGTTAATGCCTGGATTGCTGAAGAGAAGCTTGGCGATCTGAAATTTAATAATGTCACTTATTCCACCAAAGTTATGTTGAATCCCGCATACAAAAACTCTGTGGATAAACTGGGTACTTTCTTAGTCAAGACGCCAACCGGTCAAACGATTCAGTTAAATGAGGTAGCTCGAGTCAAACAGATCGAAGCACCAAATAACATTAGTCGTGAAGACCAAGAACAAATCGTCAGTGTAAAAGCAAAAATTAATGCCTCAGATAAAGGCGGCGTCAGTAAGAAAATTACAGAAGAGCTGGCAAAGTTAGAACTTCCTTCAGGCGTTACTCGTGAAGTGAAGGGCGTATCCGATGATATTAATAAAAGCTTCATGCAAATGTTTATGGCCATCATTGCTTCCATTTTCATTGTTTACATGGTCATGGTTATTGCCTTTGGAAACGCCAGAGCACCACTTGCGATTCTGTTTTCACTGCCGCTTGCTGCGATTGGGGGCCTATTAGGACTACTAGTAACAGGTGAATCGATCAATGTAACTTCGCTCATCGGTTTCCTCATGCTGATCGGTATCGTTGTAACGAACGCGATTGTACTCGTTGACCGCGTGCAGCAGCTTAGAGAGCAAAATTATTCGATTCGTGACTCCCTTATTGAAGCGGGAATTACGCGGTTAAGACCTATTATCATGACGGCAGGTGCAACAATCATTGCACTATTGCCTTTAGGACTTGGATTATCCAAAGGAACGATTATTTCCAAAGGTTTGGCAGTTGTTGTTATTGGCGGTCTTACAACTTCAACTCTACTAACACTTGTAATTGTGCCTATTATGTATGAGATCTTATTTAAGAAAAGAGAAGGCCGCCTCTTCAAGCGAAAAGGAAAGTCGAATTCCAACCAAACGGAGCATGCAGGATCTGCACTTCAATAAGCTAAACAGGGGAAAAGGAGAAAACGAATATGAAACGTCAGTTGTTTACGATTAAGCAAAGTGCTAAATTATTCGGTGTCGTCGCGCTCAGCGCGGCGATAGCCGTAGGATGTTCCGCATCACCAGCAGCAAGTCCAGCAGCAACAACTGCTGCAGCCGAGCAAGGGGTTAAGGTTGTAAAAACGGCCAAAATTGCCAAGCAAAAGATTGGTGAGCCTGTTGAACAAGTCGGAGACGTAGTATCATCCGTTCAATTAGATATTGTCGCGAAGACCGGTGGCGAAGTCATTGAAATCGTGAAGAAACGAGGAGATATCGTAGAGAAGGGCGATGTGCTTTTCCGTTTGGATCCAACGGATGTTCTGATACAGAAGGATTTAAATTCTGTTAATATAAAAGGTGCGCAAACAGGACTTACAGAGGCTAAACAGAGGAATTCGAACGGAATTGAAGATGCCAAGGATGGCGTTTCTAAGTTGGAAACCGCTGTTAGTGATCTAGAGAAAGCCTACAATACGGTTCGCAATGAATATGATCTTGGAACAGCAACGAAATCTCAGTTAGAGCAGGCGGAGACGGCGCTAAGTAATAAAAAGAAAGATTTAGCAAGCGCACGTAGATCACTGAAAACTCTGCAAGAGACGAATTCGCTCGCACAAGTAGAGACTAGTTTAGAAACGGCGCAAGTAAATGCGCGGAATATTGAGAGGACTCTTAGCAATCTTGAGGTTAAAGCACCAGCTTCCGGCGTATTGACAGACCTCAATGTTACTGTCGGGCAAACGTTAGCGCCAGGCGGCCGCGTTGGAGAAGTTCAACAGACGAATCCGGTCAAAATTAAATCTCAACTTACCGAAGCATTGGCTAACCTTGTTAGAGGCAAGAGCGAATTGACTTTCTACATACCTGGGGTAACGACGAAAGCCGGAGCCAAAGTGATTTATTTATCAGATGTGATTAACGGACAATCCAAAGCTTATGATCTGGAATTGGAGGTTCCGAATCCGGATGGCAAGCTGAAACCAGGCTCCAAGGCACAAGTCGAACTCACCAAAGATGATGAACAAAACGTACCTGTTGTTCCAAGTCTTAGCATCGTTCGTGAAGGCGGCAATAATTTTGTCTTTGTTGTGAATGGTGAAACGGTACAGAAGCGTAAAGTTGAGCTTGGCCGTTTGAATGAGACCAATCAGGAAGTTATTTCCGGCGTCAAAGAAGATGAAATTCTTGTTATATCCGGTCAACATCAACTAAAAGATCAAGATAAAATAAAAGTGGGTAACTAACAGAAGCTTAAAAAGGAGAGACTTTGAGCTCCTGCTCAAAGATCCCTATAATTGGAGGAGAAAAAAGTGAATAAGACGATGAAGAGATCACTAGCAACCATTGTTCTATCAGCTGCACTATTAACTACAGCATCTTTTCCTGCATGGGCTGCGGATGGTCTGACCTTGGCGGCAGTAACTGCAGCAAGTACAAATATAAGCTATACACTGACGGATAAAATTGAGGTCGAAATTAAAAGCATGCTCAATGAGCACGAGTCCGATTCAACGAAATTGGGTGCCGTCATTCGAATTAAAAATACAAGTGGTAAAATCTCGCGTGTGCCTGACTTTGAACTGCGGGTTCGCATGGCAGATGGCGTCGAATATACGCTGCAGCCAAGTGCCAAAAACCCTAAATCGATACAACCCAAGAGCCAGCAGGAGCTCAGCTACATGACGACGGTTGAACGGAGTGACGATGTTGCTCTTACCGACCTCAGCTTTGTTGATGTGAATCTTGAGGTGTATCCAAAAGAAGAAACAACACTACTTGCCGTGGCCGTTGACTCTGGTATCGTATGGAACGGCAGTGACAGCACCATAACGAAACCAACCGCGATCCTTAAATGGGGAGAAGCGTTTACCTTACCTTCTTTGCGCTCAACCCTTGGATTCATACCTGTCGACATTCATAAGGAAATCACAGCCAAAGGAGTTTCTACGGTTGTCCAAATTCAAGTCGTAAATCCGACCAAAGAACGTCAGACCGTACCTAACTTTGGGATTGATGGGAAAACCGAAAATAATGTTTATTCCGGCAGTCGAGCAGAAGCTTCTGTCATTCTAGATCCAGGCGAGAAGAAATATATTCATATCGTCATTCCAACCGATCTGGATACGGAATTTACCAGCTTGAATATAGTGACACCAGAGAGTTTTGCCACTGCTACGGGCGAAGGTAAGTTCCATGAAGACACCTATCGGGTAGGGCGTGTCAATATTCTTCTCCCTACAGGAGCTGCGACGCAGGGAGTTATCCCAGCACCAGAATATGTATTAGGTACACCAGTTAAACTGGATTCTACGAATAAATTCGTTCCTTCTAATGTCGATGTTTCGCTGGTTGAGTTACATGTTACTAGTAATGAAGACGATGGCTTTAATACGGCTGTGGCGAAGTTTAAATTGACGAACAACAGTGACCGTCCGATCCCAATTCCGGCAATTCAAACAGAGCTTGTGAGTAAAGATGGTTATGCATATGGAGGAAGAAGACAGGAAGCTACAGCACTAAGTGTTGTGCCAAATGCCTCGTATGTGGTTAGTTATTCGTATGCACTTCCAGCATCAGAAAAAGGTGAAGGACTGAAAATGAACCTTTACAGCCAACAAGTTAGTGGAGAAACGACTTATAAGTCACTGCTTGCGACGGCGAAAGTACCTGTTCAGAAAAATGACCCAACGAGTAAACTACTAAACGTATATCCGTACGATATTACGATTAAAGATTGGACGATTTCAGCTATTTTCCAAGGCAATATGACGTATGATTATAAGCTGAAGCTGGATCTGGATATTAAGCCGGATAAGCAAGTAACGGTTGATAAGTTTAACAGTAAGCTCTCATTCGAATTATTCGATAATGTTGGTAATCCGGTTGGAAAAGCAGTTGAAGCCTTGTCAGGTGAAGGACGTTTATACAATGGATCAAACACAATTAACCTAAATGCGAGATCCAACCAACTGGACTTCCCGATTCAGGTCAAAGTTTTTGAGACATTTACGAACGAATACGGTGAATCCGTTAAACGGTTGTTGACTACATTCAAACAATAGATAATTCAACGAAAAACTACTTGGACATGTGCTTCTAGTGCACTCCCAAGTAGTTTTTTGCGTTATATGGAACGGTTCTTATTGCAATGTGATGGAGTGCTCATAAGGAGGTCTTTTTTTGGATAAGATAGGATTAACGAAATGAACATAACGGAGTGAATGCAATGAACTGGATATATTGGGCCAAATTATATGATTCCAAGTTTCAAGCAGGCTGCCTGGCGAAAAGAATGGAAGAAGACTGGTGGATTTACGGCTATGAATGTCCACAAGAAGTGGAAGTATTTAAGTCCAAAAAAGGGCGATTTGGCGTTCGTTATAACACGTAATTTGCACAAAATACCCTAGAAATTAACGCTTGACTTAGACCGCGCATTTAGTGTATATTTATTTTTGTCGCTGTTGAGCGGCAACTAATGACGCGGGGTGGAGCAGCCCGGTAGCTCGTCGGGCTCATAACCCGAAGGCCGCAGGTTCAAATCCTGCCCCCGCAACCAAATTTTATTTTGGGCCTATAGCTCAGTTGGTTAGAGCGGTCGGCTCATAACCGATTGGTCGGGGGTTCGAGTCCCTCTGGGCCCATAGCACGGAAACCCTTGGAATATAAGGGTTTTTATTATTTCTAGGCATATAGCAAGCCTCTCATTCTCATCATGATAATGATGGAAATGAGGGGCTTGTGCATTTTTTGTGCACATTGCTTTATTTTTGCCCTGTTTTCTTGTTATTTTCAAGTGCTAATTCAATATAGCTTTTCGCTGCATGTTATATACGTTCAATTTTTCTTGATAATGGGATTTGGAAACGTTAAAATTATTATTTATTGAATATATGGATCCGTAATGAAAGTCGGTGAATGGAAGATGCTCTCCATGACAGCAAAAGTTCTCCAGATTATAAGGAGGGCAAAGCTTCCCCTGTCTAAAGCTGAATTAGCAGAAGAAACTGGTGTATCGTTGTCCGCCATCTCTGTACATGTGGAACGATTACTCGAAGAGAAATTGATCGAGGTGTCAAAGATCGGGGTTTCATCAGGTGGCAGAAAGCCTAGGCAATATGCATTGAATAAAAACATTGGTTTAATTTTGTCCATTGAACTGGGAACTTCGTTTGTTCACATAGCCCTCACTAACTTTAATTGTGAAATTCTTTATCTAACAACCTCTGACATTGATATCACAGATGGACCTGATCGTGTGTTGACACGAATTCATGAGCTTGTTGACCAGATGCTTTTAGAAAATAAAGTGGATAAAGTTTCTATTAAAGGCATCGGTATTGGCATACCAGGGCCTGTTGATTTTTCGATGGGTATACCGATATCTCCTACGATCATGCCGGGTTGGGACAAGTATCCTATCAGGGAATTTTGGTCCAAGTATTTTGATTGTCCTTGTTACGTTGATAACGATGTGAATACTATGGCACTAGGTGAACATGCCAAAGGATTGCAATTTGAAGTTAGCAATCTCATTTATGTTAAGGTCGGAAGCGGTATTGGCTCTGGAATTATTTATGATGGCGTGTTATACAGAGGATCTACAGGAAGCGCGGGAGATATTGGCCATTTTGACATCGGATCGGATGTCGTATGTTGGTGTGGTAATAAAGGCTGTTTGGAGGCTTCAGCTGGGGGCAAAGCTATCGTATCGAAAGGAAAAGAGAGAGCTCTATCCCATAGAAGCGAATATTTACTGCAGATTCTCAATAGCCGCGGAAAGCTGACAATTGATGATATAGGTACAGGAGTCCTTCAACTGGATTCAACTTCTGTCGCGCTAGTTCGCGAAAGCGGTACTTCAATCGGACGAGTAATAGCTTCAATTGTTAATTTCGCCAATCCTGACCTTGTCGTTATAGGAGGAAGGGTTGCTGAGTTCGGAGACATATTCCTTGCGGCAATTCGGCAAAGTGTTTATCAAAGGTCACTACCATTAGCCACACGAAATTTGATCATTAATAAATCGGTACTTGGGAATATGGCTGGACTCATCGGTGGCGCCTTTATGACGATTGATCAAATCATTATTCAGTCTACTGACAATGAGGCTGACATTATTCTTAAATAAATATGACTTGAAAACGCACACCTCTTACCTTAGGGAAGGGTGTGTATTTTTTTTATCTATTTTTCAACTTATAACATTAACAGTTAGACTTTTAACATTGACTGTTAAAAGTCTAACTGTTAATGTTATAACTAAAGGAGGGGAATTATGAGGAAAATAAAAGCGGCTATTATTGGAGCGGGTTTTATTGGAAAAGCACATCTTGAAGCAATGAGAAGATTGGGATACGTGGATATTGTGGCTATCGGGCAAAGCAATCAAAAGCACGCTGAAGAATATGCAAAGACTCTAAATATTCCCAAAGCTTACGGCAATTATATGGATCTGCTGCAAGATGAAGAAATTGAGGTTGTTCACAACTGTACGCCGAATCATCTTCATTACGAAATAAACAAGCAAGCGCTGCTCCATGGAAAGCATCTTCTATCAGAGAAGCCTTTAACTCTTACAAGTGTGGAAGCCAAAGAACTTTATGAGCTAGCTCTTGAGAAGGGGCTAATTACCGGAATTAATTTTAATTACAGGCAATTTCCGATGGTTCAACAGTTGAAGAATATGGTCAATGACAATGACCTTGGGGAGATTCGAATTATTCGCGGGAGCTACTTACAAGATTGGCTTCTTTATAATACAGACTATAATTGGCGCATGGAGCCTCAATTTGGTGGGGAGACGCGTGCGATAAGCGATATCGGTTCCCATCTCTTTGATCTCGTACAATACGTAACTGATCTAAGAATCACAGAGGTTCTTGCTGACATATCAATCGTTCATCCGATTCGTTATAAGCCAAGTAAAAGCGGGGTGTCTTTTGAAGTAAATACAAAGGATAGCTTGCAACAAGTTGATATTAGGACTGAGGACTACTGCTCGATTATGGTGAAATTTAATAATGGGGCTCGGGGCGTTCTTACTGTATCTCAAGTGTCTGCCGGTAAAAAAAATGCACTTGAAATAAACTTGGATGGTTTAAATTCTTCCGGTACTTGGAAACAGGAGGAGCCATTCAAATTACAAATGGGCTATCGGGATAAACCAGGTGAAACTATATTAAGAGATCCCACGTTACTCAAGAAGAAAACGCTGCCCTATTTGCACTATCCAAGTGGTCATGAGGAGGGCTGGACAGACAGTCTCAAAAATATGATGCAGCATTATTATGAGGCTGTATTCAACAATGCAGCGCCAACTGATTCAGTTGCTACATTCAAAGAAGGGTATCAAATCACGCTAATAAATGATGCTATCATCAGAAGCGTCAAGTCAGGAACATGGGAAAATGTTATATCTGTATAGATCAACCCGGCTATGTCGGGATGCTTCTTTTATCAACATACTAAATTTTACGTAAATACATTTTATTTTGTGGGGATAAAACTCACTGCGATGAGAGATCTTATACAAGGTTGCCAACAGTAAGACATGAAAATACGTGAAACATTTAGGAGAAGCTTAAGCCCCAAAAAATGAGGAGGATTGTAAATGTTCCAAGACCAAAATATCAATAACCAATTTCAACAAACGCAAGGGATCATTGCACAACTTATTAACCAAACGCAACAATCTTCGCAGATGTACCAACAGATGCTTCAACAAGAGCAGCAAAATGCAATGAGGCTTGAAGAGTTAGCACAAAGGGAACATAAAGCCGTCCAAATCATTCAATCTGCGCTGCAAGGCCACCAAATGGCGATTCAACAATTACAACACGTTTCGCAGTTGTGCAGACAGCTTGAACAAACGGCTCAAAGCAGCTTTCAGTCTCAAAATATGCAGCAACCTCAACAACAAAGTAATTATGTCAATTCGTATGGCTCATCGTATCGCGGTTATCAATAATTCTAAGCATGAATAGATGAAAGAGGACAGAGGCTGACGATATTCGTCGGCCTTTATTCATTGTCATTATATCGTGTTAAAATGCTCCCGGAGCAATAATTAGCTGCAGCGGTGAATGGATAGTGTGCTTATTTTCGGATGTTATTGTAAAATTAATTGTATAATGATTCAAAAGGAGAAAGTTATGTGCCGAAATATTAAAACGCTATTCAATTTCGATCCTTTGGCTACCGATGATGAAATTAAGGCGGCCTCGCTGCAATTTGTGAGAAAAATCTCAGGCTTTACTGAGCCTTCGAAGGCAAATGAAGCGGCGTTCAATCAAGCTGTCGAGGAGGTTAGTATAGTTGCCCGGAACCTGCTCAACTCGCTGGTAACTAATGCAGAGCCTCGAAATCGTGAGGTTGAAATCGAACGAGCTCGCGCTAGGAATGCAAAAAGGTTTGGAACAAAAGAAGATTAATAACATCATTAATGAAAGTACGGGTTCTTTCTTACAGGGAAAGAGCCTTTTTTGTGTTTACATGGGTAGGCATTCAACTTGTCCTTGTAGCGCTCTACACTAGTTGAGCATATCATGTATGAAACTAGTAGAAATTAGGTGATAGAAAGTGATCAAAGGTTTTGATTGTTCAACGCCTTTAACGGCACAAACCGCCGCTGCTTTCGTCAAAGATGGCTACTTGTTTGTAGCCAGATATCTCGTTCCGAGTGGTTACAAAGCGTTAACCAAAAGTGAAGCGGACATGATCAGCGAGGCAGGACTGCAGATCGTATCTGTGTTTGAAACAACCGCGAACCGAGCGCTCGGTGGAAGAAGCGCTGGTTTGGCTGATGGGGCAACAGCCGTGCAGGTTGCTCAAAATCTAGGCCAACCACCTGGCAGCTGTATTTACTTTGCAGTCGACTTTGATGCCTCAAGTGCCCAAATGTCAACCGTTATTGCCTATATTCAAGCGGCAAGTGAGGCGACACCCGAGTACACGACAGGTGTATATGGTTCTTATTCCGTGATGGAAGCTGTGCGTAACGCGGGAGCTTGCTCTCATTTTTGGCAAACGTATGCTTGGAGCAGCGGTAAAAAGTCCAATTTTATAAACATTTATCAATACTTGAACGATTTGGTTGAGCATGGGATTGGCGTGGATTACGATGAATCGTATGGAAATGAAGGTTGGTGGAACACGATAGCACCACCGGAACCCCCCGTGTCGTATCCACTGTCTCCTAAAGATGCCAATGTGATTATACCGTTCCTTTCGGCTGGATATGAGGCGACTTCGTCCACTGCGGCTAGGGAAGAATTTCATCGACTGGCCAATGAGCTGCGTAGAGTTTCGGGGCAACCGGAACAATAATGGCCTGAATGTAAACCGAATCCTCCATTGATACGTTTACTCTATAGAGTAGATGTACACATTCAAAGGAGGATTTTTACTATGAAAAAAAGGTTATTCGCGGTTGTATTAGGTTTCGGTTTGCTGACTACTAGCATCTTATCGGTTTCGGCTCAGGAACATGAGTCTGGACATGGTAACATGGCGGCTGACATGAGTATGAAAGCAGCGGTACAACAGCAAGTAAAATCTGATATGAAGCTCACTTTGAATGGTAAACCCTTGCAGCTCGATGAGTCTTACCTCATTGATAGCTCTTTGTTTGTGCCGTACCGTGCCTTTGCAGAAGGCATTGGAGCAGAAGTAGCTTATGAAGCTGCCACTCAAACAGTAACTGTAAAGAAGGACGCAAAAACGGTAAAGCTCATGATCGGATCCTCTGAAGCCAATGTGGACGGGGCCAAAGTATCCATGGTTGGTCCTGCACAGTTAATTAACAGTTCCACCTTCGTTCACTCCCGCTTTTTGGCTGAAGTGTTCGGGATTAAGGTTGTGTATGATGAAACAACGCGTACGGTTAATCTCGTTAGCGGAGGAATTTCCGGATCTGGGCAAGAAGTAGCTAAAACCTACTACGTGAATATTGAGGGCTTTGCATTCAAAGAAGGGGAAATTACCGTTGAAGCTGGCTCCACGGTTGTCTTTACGAATAAGGATAAAGTGAAACACAATGCTGTCGCTGATGATGGCAGTTTCAAAACGGCGCTTTTGGCGACGGGGGAGTCGGAAAGTGTCACGTTTGCTAAGCCTGGCGAGTATACGTATTTCTGTGAGCCGCATAAGAATTTCATGAAGGGTAAAATTATCGTGAAATAAAAGTGAGAAAGCCCGTCATCTCTCGACTATGTCTGTGAGAGATGACGGGCTTTCTTATTGAATGACAGCACTGCGGATATACCAGCGCTCATCAAGCGAAGCTCTTTCGAGGCGAAAGAGCACGCGCCTGTTCACAACCGCGGAAGCACGTACCGGCGTAGCCGAAACGTCAACCGCGGTGTCGAGCTGCAGGAGCTGGGACACGTCCCGCTCCGGGAACTTGGACAGTCGGCGCATGCTTCGCACATGCAACGCCTGTTCTTGCCCTGTGGTGACCTGCAGCAGCTGCAGGTCACCTTGGTTCGCCGCGCTGATCCACACGTCGATCAGCGCCCAGGGCGAGAGCTTGCTGACGTATTCCGTCAGCAAGCCGGCCGCTCGGTGCACCATGACCTGGTGCGCCGGGTCAACGGAGCGGGAGCCGTGTGTCACGCTCCCGAGGAAGTGAATACAGAAATGACCGTTGAAGTCATTTCCCGGTATACCGTCACCTCCATGCGGCATGCCGTGCATGGACCCGGCCAGCGTGCGGCCGTTCAGCTTCACGAGGACCGCCTTGCGGTCCCAGCTCCAGGCGCCGCCGTAGATGGTTTTGAGCGTCGCGGAGTCGGATTTGGTCAGCGGCTGTACGTCCGCATGATGGGAGCCCGCGCGGCGCTGCCCCTCAAAGCTGAGACCGCTCTCCACGTCTACGATGGTGAATTTACTGTATTTGGGGAGGACTTCACTCGCCTCCTCCCAAGGAAGGATTTCGCCATAATGCCTGGCTCTAACCATTTGAACTTGAGAACGCAGCGTTTCTTGAGCGGTACTTGATAGGTTTAACGTGAGTCTTGCCGAGAGATCTACCACTTCACCATTTGGCGTGACACCAAAGCGTTGTTGCACACCTTTTTTTTCAAAGGAAAGCGTGGTATCCGGGGGAAGGGGGGCGGCGAATGGCGCACCTGGACCTCCATCTTCTAGCTCTCGTTGTAATTTTTTATCTACAAATATCGCTTCAGTTTGATAAGCAGCATGAGGTGAAACTTTAACGATCAGCTGGAACTTCCCGGAACTCGCGGTTTCTTCAAACTGTGGCGTATCGCCTTGAGCATGCGCGTGGATACCTAGCGCAGCTGTTAGTAGGTTTGTAAACAACAGTATGCATAACAGCTTTCGGAGCATGCTGTTTGCTCGGTGTGAATGCATGGGTTTGCTTCTCCTCATTCAGTTTAATAAGCACATAATCAAGTTTTTACAAAATGTCTTAAATTTATGAACGAACATCCTGCGTATGCTGTCCAATTTAGATTTGTGATAAAATAACAGAAGTATGCAGTTTTTAGAACTTGATTTAGAAAGGGAGGTCATACGAATGAAACCAAGCGCGGGTAAACCGTTTGAATTATGTATAGAGACAGATCGCATTGTGAGAGGAGATCTTTATGAAGCGGCATCTCAGCCGGCCAAAGGGACATTAATTATTTGTCATGGGTACAAAGGTTTCAAAGATTGGGGGATGTTCCCACATGTGGCTAAGTCGTTAGCCGAAGAGGTTGATGTGATTTCGATCAATTTTTCACACAATGGCGTGGGCGCTGACTTACTTGCGTTTACGGAACTTGAGAAGTTTGCTCGAGAAACCTATTCCAAAGATCTAGAAGATTTGCATGTTGTTGTAAATGATATTCGTAACCGTGAAGGCTCAGCCACCCAGAAACCCATACTTCTTTTAGGCCATAGCAGGGGTGCGGGAGTGAGTTTGATCTATGCGCTTGATCATCCTGAACATATTGCCAGTGTGATCAGCTGGAACGGGATTGCGAATGTCGATTTATTTACGGAGGAAAATAAAGCGGAGATGCGGGCAACAGGGCGAACGTACACGATGAACGGGCGCACGAAGCAAAACATGCCGCTGGACCTCGAAATCTTAGAAGATATGGAGCTTAATCGTGAGCGTTTCGATATTGTAGGGAGAATTAGCGAAGCTAAATTCCCAATCGCCCTTATTCAGGGAACGGAAGATGGAGAGAGAGGAATCCGTGGTTCACAGAGGCTTATTGAACAAAATGCCACCATTGCTTGGATTAGAATTCCTGAGGGCAACCATACCTTTGGTTCGGTTCATCCCTATCAAGGGGAGACGAAGCCGCTGAAGGAAGCAATTCTAGAAACCAAACGAACGATACAAGGGATGTTAGCCTAAACGATGTTAACGATAAGACAACTTAGTGCAGTAATCACGATAACGATAATAGGACTTGCTGCTGCTTATTTTCTACATATTCCTTTAGTGATTGGATTTTCATTGGGGCTTGTGACCTTGACTGTCCTCATTTGGCGAGCGGGAACAACCTTTCGGGACATCTTGAAAAGCATGTGGGAAGGTATCAAACACACCAAAGAGGTCATTTGGATTCTTTCTCTCGTTGGCGTGGTTATCCCTACATGGACAATGAGCGGTACCATCCCATACATGATTGATTTGGGTCTTAGTATCGTTGATCCTAGTTTTTTTCTAACATTTTCATTTGTACTTTCCGTTTGTATTTCCATGGTGCTGGGCACATCTACGGGAACGCTCAGTTCTGTGGGGATCCCATTAATTGGTTTGGGAGTGCTGCTGCAAATCCCGCTTCCTATGGTTGCAGGTGCTCTCGTGTCGGGTGCTTTCGTTGGCGATCGGACTTCACCATTTTCCAGTGCAAACAGACTTGTGGCTTCCTCAACGGGCGTTTCCATGCAGGTCCTTTTTAAAGCCTTATTACCCACAACAATAGGTGCGTTAGGTGTTGCATTGGGGTTTTTCTTAGTATGCGATTTTAATGGGGAATGGCATCAGAGTGACTTCACGTTACACAATCAGCAGTTTGCCTCGGGTTTTAGGTACAGCTTGTGGCTCTTGCTGCCCGTGTTTGTTCTATTGATTTCAATCCTTCTCAGGTTCAAAACAAGAAATGGCTTCCTCTTGTCGATCGCTTCTGCCATCCTAATTGGCATGAGCTTGCAGCAAATGACTTGGCATGAATGGTTGCACGATATGTGGTTCGGCTACCATTCCAGCTTATTTAACTCGCTGCAAACCAAAGGGCTTTCTAACATGATCGAGCTGATTGCTCTTATCGCACTCGCTGGTGCATTTAGTGGTATTTTAGAAAAGTACCGTATCCTAGAGATTTATATGCAAAAGTTGCTAGGGGAGACGTCCGCTTCGCTTCTTTCAGCGACTCTACGAACATCACTTTTTGGGTTAGGGCTTGGCCTTGTTTCGTGTACGCAGACTTTGCCAATTATGATGACGGGGCGGAGTTTGCTGCCTTTTTGGGAAGAGCGATTTCCTCGCAGCCAACTTGCCAGAGTTGTGGCGGATTCAAGCCTCATTCTAGCTGCAATGATTCCGTGGAACATGCTTGCCATCGTCTGTGGAACCATAGTAGGTGTACCTGTGCTCGCGTATGTCGGCTATGCGCCGTTTCTTTGGGCTTTGCCTGTATGTACCTTGCTGTGGTCTTTATGGTCGAAGGGTAGAGGAAGTTTAGAAAGTAATAGAGGAGTGGGATACGATGGCTAATACCTATTTTATTTCGGACCATCACTTTGGTCATTCATCCATTATTGATTTTGAAGCTCGGCCTTTTGCTGATGCAGACGAAATGAACGCGACCATGATTGCCAAATGGAACGCTATTGTCAGCCAAGAAGACAAAGTATTTCATCTTGGGGATTTCTCCTTCTTGAATAAAGAGCGAACCAAAGCCATTGTTTCGGAGCTAAATGGTTATAAAATCCTCATCTTAGGCAATCACGATCGAGGAAGGTCGAGAACTTGGTGGCTTGAAGTCGGTTTTGATGAAGTGAGTGAGTACCCGATTATTTATAAGAATTTCTTTTTCCTATCCCATGAGCCGATGTATATGAACAAACAAATGCCCTATGTCAATGTACACGGACACATTCATAGCCAGAAATACGAGGGACGTCATTACTTTAATGTTAGTGTGGAACACTGGGATTATACGCCAGTTTCTTTTGAACAGATTCGAGATTCCGTTGTAGTGAGTGAGGAGCAGTCGTGAGGATACGTTTAAGTCACTCCATCGTGGAGTGGCTTGTTTTTATTCAGAAAAGAAAAAGCGGGAACTATTGTCCCGCTAATTTAGTTATGGTCTCTATTTTCTTATCATGACTTAGACTAACAAATACAGTAGATATTTCACTTTTTGGATTATCTATACGAATATCACGATTGTTGAAATGCACATGGTCGATTCCTAGACTGTGGAACATAAATTTATGATCCTCCGTATCCAGACCTTCGAAAGATAAGTCACCCATGTGTCTGAAAATGTCTTCATTATCTTTCATAAGAACATCAATATTGTTATTGGTTACGTGAATATTTAGTAGCAATGTATTGGAAAATTCAATTAGAAAGGTTCCTTTTCGAATTCCTTTTTCTAACCTATGCCACTTTCCAGTAACAGCTTCAACTAGCGTACTACCATCAGAGAATTTGCGCATTTTTGTCACCTCTAAATGTATCGTTTTGTGAGTTATTGTACGAAATGAAGCCATCAAAATCAATGCTGTCATATTAAATAATCCCGTCCTATTTGGACGGGATTATTTAATAAAGTTATTCAATTTCAAGAAAAGAGCCTTCATCTTGATGCCTTTATTTCTTTTTCACTTCTTCAACAAATACGTCACTTGCGTCACGGTTACTTCCAAGTTCGAGGATCGTATATTTCTTCTCACCAATCATGATGACATCTTCGACTTCTGGAAGCGGATCCCCTAAATATACGGTGCCTAAATACACGTTACTGCTCTTCAAACGTAAATTCCATCGATGCTGCTGTTTCGTCATTTCCTTGTTCCTCCCAAGATCTACTTTCATCAAGTTACCATAAATCAAGCCAAGATGAAAGCCCTACTATCAAACAAGCTCCTAAGTATGGAACAGTAGAGTCAAGTTTGTCCCGAAAGGTTGCAAAAGTTGTTCCCTAATTGGCGTAAATAAGTATGACAACCATCTGTTGACAATAACTTAAATCCTTGGTATATTAATAATCGTCCTCAAAAAACGACTTGTTAGCTCAGCTGGGAGAGCACTATCTTGACAGGGTAGGGGTCAGTGGTTCGAGCCCACTACAGGTCATACTAAAAAAGTCCTTACATAGTAGGGACTTTTTTGCTTTTTCTTTATTTGTGATGCAAAAAAAAGAGGCTGCACTTTACAGCCTCCGTGTATGTATTATGAGATGTTGTATAGTGAAGCAAGGCAATCAACGAACATTTTGTTATATTCTTCACGGGTATAGTCTTTATTGCAGGCAATGTCTCTTCCTAAGAATTGAAACCAGGTAATTTCGGTGGGGATTTTTTTGTATAGAAACTTTTCGTTCTGGATGAGAAACGTATCATTTTCGAAAAACGGTACATTGTCAAATTCGAGAGCTTTTTCGCCTTTTTGTTCACTAACTAATGTGGCCAAAAGAATGAGCATGCGATAGGGATCACGGAATATTTCATATTGTTCTGTCAAGGTAAACACTCCTTTATCGGATAATGAACAACGTAATCATACTAGAACTAATTTTAAAATAGAATACTTCCGTCGAAAGTGGTGAGGAAATTGAAGGAATACATGAACATTTCGAAGGAAAAAAAGAAAAGACTGATTTTCACTCTAAGGAGGATCGAGTGAATCAGTCTTTTTTGCTTGCTCCTACATCAAAGGATTAGCGTTTGAAGCTGGAAAGTTGTTGCTCAGCTATTTGCACTAATCGCTTCGTGATGTTACCACCAATGGCGCCAGCATCACGTGTTGCCAAATTACCGTTGTAACCAGTAGGGGAGAGAGGGACACCAATTTCCTGAGCGACTTCATACTTCAGTTGATCCAATGCTGCTTTTGCTTGTTGTACGACTAAAGTGTTGTTTCTAGCCATTCATAATCATCTCCTTTTTTTTGGTACACCAGTATTATTTGAATGTTCAGTTTATTTATTCATGAATTTTCAAAAAAATTTAACATTTTTTTAACGGCTTTCCAAACGTCAATAAACCCCCAACCAAAAGGCTGGGGGGAAATATATAAGTAGAATGGATTATTCCTCTTCGGATTCCGTGCTTTCTTCCGCAGCAGCAGCTTCTTGGGTAGCTTCTGCAACTTCTTCAGACGCCTCCTCGCTCACCACTTCATCGGTGGACTCTGGGGCGATTTCTTCTTCATTTTGGGATACTACTTCTTCCTCTTGGCTCATTTATTTGTCACCTCCTCTGATACGTATAGTATCATCTTAGCTGCTTCTAGCAAGCTAAACAAGTAGGGGAGTGGGGATTTGATAGATTTAATGTAACCTTTATCCGTTTGTCATTCCTTGCAGAATTCGAATAGCAACATAAGTCGTATAATGAGAGAAAATGCTTTGTTTTCGCCTGACAGGACGATTAAGCATGTTTTATTTTTTCTATGAATATACATGAGGCGAAGCAGCAAAAGTTCATGATTTGCTAAGCGGAGCTTATGCTTACGATGTTAGTTTTCTTATGAAAACTCTTAGGAGGAGTCCGAATGAATCGGTCGGATGTTATTTTGGAGTTACAACTTGTACCGGAATTGCTTAAACAAGCGGAAGCCATCTATGTGGATGCGGTATCGGAACTGGCCTGGGCAAAGCATCAGCTTCTAGCCAAAGAATGTGAAGTTATTGGGGACGGTATGGTTACAGGGAAAAACGAGCTTCACCGACAAGCGGAGATGTGGCCATACACCAAAGATTTACAGCAACAAGTTTTGCGGATGGAAGACGCCGTCGAGCATACGAAGGTTGAGTTCCATTTCTACAAAAGGAAGCTAGAGAATCTGCAAATCATTGCGAAGCTCATGACGATTTTATAAGGAGATAATGGAATGAATGAAGTCTGCAATCGATAGATTGCGGGCTTTTTGCTATAGATCGCTAAATGTGAAAAATTTGTTCATTTTAATGCGGTTACAGTGTAATGCAGTTGTGCATCCTAAGGGTAGATTATGTAAAAGCCAAGTTTTCGGGAGGATATCGTTACATGAAATCAATTAAATCAATTAAGATCATCATGACTGTCAGTCTGGGATTGCTTGTACTAACCGCTTGTCAAAGTGTGAAGAGTACGATGACGAAAGAAGCCGCATCACCACCATCAGAGCTGCAAGTTTCAATAATCGGTTCGAGCGGCCAACAAATAGGGACTGCCCATTTAACATCTGTTCAAGATGGCGTACAGATTGATCTCCAAGTTAGCGGGCTGACACCAGGAAATCACGGTTTACACTTTCATGAAAAAGCAGTCTGTGAAGCCCCTAACTTTGATTCAGCAGGAGCCCACTTTAATCCATTTAAAAAGGAACATGGCTTTCACAATCCGAAAGGTTTCCATGCAGGGGATCTACCCAATTTGATCGTAGATGCACAGGGAAATGGGAAGTTCAATGCCATTACAAAGTCTGCAGTGCTGCTTCTGGACAGGCCGAATTCGTTGTTAAAACAAGGGGGGACAAGTCTGGTCATCCATGAGAAAGAAGATGATCTGAAGACGGATCCATCCGGTAATTCGGGGAAACGAATTGCATGCGGTGCTGTGAAATAATGGAAGGAGTTGTCTGACAACATGATTAAAACACAGGATCTTAAGCTGCAAATGGATGAACTAACGAAACAAAACGATATGGTGCTCATCGAGCTAGAGCAAGTAAAGAAGATGTTGATTAACAGCTCTCAAAGTTCACAAGGAAGTCAAGGGCAGCAGCAATTTAATACTAGCAGCAGTAACCAGCAATTCTCTGACTCTAATCAACAGGCACAGGGTCAAGACCAGAATCAAAATCAAAATCAAAATCAGAATCCAAGTAAAAGGACCAATCAAAGTGACGCGAATGGTCAGCAAGTAACGGACTTAGCCAATGATTTACTGAAAATCAAGGATCTCGTTGAAAAATTAGAACAAAAAACGACCCAATATGTAAGCAGTCAATCCAATGGTTCATTAACAGAGAAAGATGCGGTCAATCTTATACTGACATTAATGAATGGTATGGTAGATTGGGCGAGTGAATATGTATCATCCAGAGCGCCATCGAATGGACAAGTACAATAGTTTGCAAGGTCTATGAAAAGACAAAAGCGCCGCATGAAGCAGCTCTTTTGTCTTTTTTGTCGAATTCTAACTTAATTCATTAAGTGAACTTAATAAAAGGTTTATTGATTTTTTAGCTGATTCGACAATATGTCCATATTTACAGATGGCAGAATGACCGATAAAGTAAAGTGTAGACAAAAGAAAGAGACAAACCATGGATGGGGTGTTGGAATCGTGAGAGAAATCGATATTTATCACGTCATGAGTCAGCTTGGCATTCAGCCAACTCAATGGCAAGAACTACAAGATCAACAAAATGAAGTTAAATGCACAAACATTATCGCCCCTTCTATTGAAATATCCCAACCGCATAACGACCCCTATGACATCAAGTTTCACTTGGATCTCAATGTGAAACTCTAGCTTATGATAGAGAACTTGCCACGTTCTCCATTCTTCTTTAGCTGTTCTAAATTAATGTTCCATATTCCAAACCAAAACCCAAGGATCTACATTTGCTTTTTGGAACTTCTTCAGTATGTTAATTACGGTGATTTCGCATGTTTTCACAACAGGCTTCTTCAAAAGTGTTGATCGAATAATGGTTATTTGCCTGCTTCGATGATGGGAAGGATGGGATCAAATCCCATTCTTTTTTGCGTTTCAGGCTCTATCTATTTGCGTTCTTGCCATTTGGTTTAATCAGATGGAGAAGCGGGTATGCTTGGGAATAGAAATGGTTAAGAATGGATGATCTGGGGGGAGGAATGATCTAATGAAGACCCTTGCCATTATTCCGGCTTACAACGAAGAAAAAACGTTAGCAGGTGTGGTAGCTTCTATAAAACGGGAGCAGCCTGATATGGACATTGTCATCATCAATGATGGTTCCACCGATCGTACCTCTACGGTTGCCCGTACGTTACAGCATGCGGCTGTAATCGATTTGCCTGTCAATTTAGGCATCGGAGGCGCCATGCAAACGGGATACATGTACGCAGCAAGGAATGGCTACGATATCGCTATTCAGATCGACGCAGATGGTCAACATGATCCCGAAGCGTTGACTCAAATTATGGAGCCAATTTTGACTGGGCATGTTGATTGCTGTATCGGCTCTCGATTTCTGGTCAAGACAGCTTATCGTTCAGCCTGGGATAGAAGAGTGGGCATTCTCTTTTTTACCTGGATGATTAGTTGGATGATTGGTAAGACCTTTACTGATCCTACATCGGGCTTCAGAGCGGTGAATCGACCCATCATTGAGCTTTTCGCCAGCTATTACCCTGAAGATTATCCGGAGGTAGAAGCTATTGTTTTACTGGAACGGCAGCAATTCAGATTGAAAGAAGTATCGGTTTTAATGCATGAGAGGAAAGCGGGTCAATCGTCCATTACTCCTTTGAAATCGCTCTACTATATGGTTAAAGTATCTCTTGCTGTATGCATGACAAGAATTCGTAATGTGAGTTGATGATTCGTGAATGTGTATGTTTGGGCAATCTCTTTCTGTTTGGTGTTTATTTTCATTTCCATAGAGCTTATTCGTAGGCAGAAGCTGCAGGAGCAGTACGCCATTCTCTGGCTAGTACTAGGATTTATCATGGCATTGTTTAGTGTGTTTCCGAGCTTATTGGAGCAGGTATCGCACCGAATGCATATCTACTACGCACCTTCCTTGCTTTTTCTGGTGG